>NZ_JAFREH010000010.1:0-114616 GCF_017377625.1 Faecalibacterium sp. Marseille-Q3530
AGGCTACCGGAGTTTGAAAAAGCGGACCGCTTCAAGATGAACATCGTCAACTGCGCAATGCTCGGCGCGTTCATCCTCTCCATGCCGCAACGTCCGGAGGTGGACAGGCTGACGGATTACTACGCAAGATCCATGATGACTGCGCCCATGCAGTGGTTCTGCCGAAAAAGCGGAAAAAGCAAGTTCACCGCAAAGGACATTGCCGCCATGAAGGCGACCGCCACCTTGAAAGCCGCCGACCGTAACCCATATTCGTGGAACATGGAGTTTTACGAATATCCCGACGGCAGCGGCTACGAGGGACGCTTCACCAAATGCGGCATCTGTGTGCTGATGAAAAAGCTGGGGCTATATGACCTGACCCCTGCTTTGTGCCATCTGGACTACACCATGAGCGAAGCGGGCGGTGTGACAAATTTTGTGCGGCAGTATACCCTTGCTTCCGGCGGACCCTACTGCGACTGCGGGTACAAAAAGAAAGGGTAACGGACGATGAAGGCGAAGGAAACCTATCTTTCCCGTGACTTTCGGGAGACTGCGGCGCAACGCTTTCCCGCGCAGGCAAAGCAGCTGAACGCCGCTTTTGATGCACGCCTGAATGCGCTGCTGGCTGAAAATGCGGGTGCAAGCAAGGAAAAGCAATACCACCTCAAGCGGCAGATATTGCCGGGTATTTCGGCCTACGAGACCTTGCAGCGGGTCATGCCGAAAGAGGAGGCACTGCAAACCGTTCACGGCTATGTGGAGCGCTTGGCGAGAACGAGCCACAAACAGCTTGCCGCCCTGCTGCACATACCGGGGCTTTACCGCCTTGTTCCCGGCGTTTTCGTCAAATCTACCCGGAGCGTTTTCGGCCCGGCGGCGGGCTTTGCCCCAAAAGAACTGCAGACCGGTAACGGCGTCTGGCGTGTGGATATGATGGAGTGTCCCTATCACGACACCTGCACAGAATACGGCTGCCCGGAGCTGTGCCGCTGCTTTTGCGACAGCGACGACATCAGCTATACCGGGCTGCATCCGAAGCTGATCTGGGAGAGAAGCATGACGCTGGGGCGCGGCAATGACCGCTGCGATTTTTGCATGAAGGTCAGATAATAGTGGGGGCATATTGGTATGCCGCAAAAGCAGTATCGGACGGACTTTTCAGTACAGCCCGATGCAAAGGTCGCCTGTTGGTACGGAGAAAAAGAAGGGCACATGAAAAAGGCCATCCAGCGGCTGCGGACGGCATATCCGAGCCTGATCGTCCGCTGTTTCCCCGGTTTCGGCCATGGCGAGATCATCAATCATCCGGCACTGCTTGTGTCGGAGATGGAGCACTTTCTGGCAGACGGCGAGACAGTGGCAGATGCGCAGCAGAATCAGGAAAGTGAAATACAATGAAAGTTACAACATTAGACGAGAAATCCATCCGTGATATCGGTCATGCCTTCGGCTATTATGACTATGAAGAGGAAACAGGAATGTCCGCTGCCTTTTCCGGGAAAGAAGCCACGGCAAACTATATCTGCGCTTATGTGCGCGGGGTACTGCGGGGCGGTTTTCTACATACCACCAGCGAGCGGGGCGAGGGCTATATCGCCTATAAGCTGCCGAAGGAGAAGATGGGCCTCAAGACCATGTGGCCCATCGCCTGCGGAATGCTGCACAACTCCACCCTGAAACGCCTTCTGCAATTTGGTATTGCCATCAAGCGGGGCGGGGCCTCCCTGCAAGACCGCATGGACAAGGAAAAGAAACCCTACATCTTCGTTGGACTTGTCTGTGTGCGGGAGCAGTATCAGGGGCAGGGCTATATGCGAAAGGTGCTGGACCTTGCCTTTGCCGAGGGCGACCGGCTGGGTGTGCCAGTGATTCTGGAAACGGATGCAAAAAGCAAGTGCGACAAATATGTGCATCTGGGTATGGAACTTGCCGGAACGCATGATCTTGGCACATATGGCAAGCTGTATGACCTGATTAAGTACCCGGAGCCGACCAAAGCAAACGGGACAGTGTGAGGAGAGGCGGCGCAATGAAGAAAGAAGAAACGAAACTGTTTATCCGCTGGTGTGCATACGATAAAACCAAAGGGAGTTCTGCCCGGACCTTCGTCCGTGACGGAACTCCCCTTTTTTAGCTTGATAGAAAAACCATAAGTCATCTGCCACGCTCAGCGGAGCAAGAACCACACACCCAGCAGGAGCGCAAGGAAGATCAGGTTGGACAGGGTGAACAGCCCAAAATACTGCTTCTTTCCCTGTGGCAGCTCCCGTGTGATCTGCCGGTAGGAAATAAGACTGGCCATGGATGCGATCAAAGTGCCAAGGCCTCCCAGATTGGTGCCGATGATGAGGGCTTGTGTCTCTGCCGTGAACCCGGACAGCAGCAGGGCGGCGGGAACATTACTGGTGACCTGCGAAGCAAGAACCGCCACAAGAACTTCCCGGCCGGTCAGAAACTCCTGCAGCCAGCCGGAAAAGGCCGGAATGCGCCCCAGATTGCCAATGAAGATGAAAAAAGCCACAAAGGTCAAAAGCAGGGAATAGTCCACCACCCGTAAGGTGTGCGGGTCTGCAAAAAGGGCGCAGACGAGCACAGCGGCAAAGGCAATGCCATAGGGCAACACCCGGATCACGGACAGCAAGCAAACGGCAAACAGGACCAGATATAGCAGGATGATCTTCTGATCCCCCTGAGATGCAGAAGAAGAAACAAGCTCATCCACGGAGAGGGCGGCAGAGGCTTTCCGGCAGACCAGCGCTGCCCAAGCCAGCAGCAGGAGCAGAGAGACCAGGGTGTAGGGCAGCATAAGAAGCACAAATCCCCCGATGCTCATGCCGCTTTTTCCGTAAAGATAGAGGTTCTGCGGGTTGCCGATGGGGGTCAGCATACTGCCAAGGTTTGCCGCAATGGTCTGCATACAGACCACCGGGACCAGAAGGGAGCGGCGGACATCCGCTCCCAAACGGCTCAGGACCACGAACGTAAAGGGAACGAAGGTCAGCAGGGAAACATCGTTGGTGATGAACATGCTTCCAAAAAAGCACAACCCGACCAGTACCAGCGTCAGCTGAAAGGTGCTGTGGGTGCGGGACAGCAATGCCCGGCCCAGTCCATCAAAAAAGCCCTGCCGCCGCAGTCCGGCCATGACTGTCATCAGGGAAAACAGGATCGCCAGTGTGCGCAGGTCGATGTAGCCGAGATACTGCGCATCCGGCAGAACAAAGAAGGCGGAGACAACGGCCAGCACAGCGGCTGCGGTGAGGACCGTTTCCTGCTGAATGAATTGTTTGAGTAGTTTCATAGAGACACATCCTTGTAGTTGTAAAGGCAACCCTGCTGTAGTGCCGGACGGCCTTTTTCTGTATTTCAGAGCAACAGCTCAAACGCCCCGATCATCAGCGGCATGGTCAGGATGGAAAGCAGCGTGCTCAGGACATAGATCGCGCTGGAATGAGAAGCATCCCGATCATAGAGCTGTGCCATGGAGGTGACTGTTGCACAGGCGGGGGTAATGGCAGAAAGGTAGACCGTCATCAGGATGGGCTTGCCGTCCGGGACCCAGTGGGAGGCTTGAACTGCCCAAAGTAGCAGGACGATGACCAGCGGAACACCCAGCAGACGCAGAAATACCGGCAGATAGTTGCGCGGGGTGCAGAAGACCTTTTTGAGGGGGACTTCCGCAATGGCCATGCCTGCCAGCAGCATTCCCATGGGGCCGATCATATTGCCGACACTGCTCAGTGTGCTGGTGATCGGGGCAGGCAGCGAGACGTGCAGCAGGTACAGCAGAGCACCGGCTACAATGGCGATCAGGTTGACATTGGTAAGGAGCTTGCGCCATTCCAGCTGTGCAGAGCCCTGCAGGCAGGCACTGGCATGGGTCCAGAGCAGCACCAGCTGTACAATGACAAAGGCGCAGGAGTAGACAACATATTCCTCCCCCAGCAGGGCCTGCACGATGGGAATGACCAGCGCGGCGGCATTGCTGTAAATGATATTGACCTGCTCCACGGCGTCCAGCTTGAGAGCTTTGCGGAACAGCGCATTCAGAAGCAGAAATACAACGTGCATTCCAACGGCGATGCCCATGGAATAAAACAGCCCGGTGCGGATCTCCGGTGTATCTTTGATCTGAAAGGCGTTCAGAACGACACAGGGCATGACCAGATAGACAAAGACCACAGACAGTACCTTACTGTCCGATGCCTTCAACAAGCCGGTTTTCACAACGGCATATCCCATCAGCAGGATCAGGAACAGCTGCGCGATCTGCTGCATCAATAAAAGGCTGATTTGCATTTAGATCTCCTCTTTTGCAATATACTTTTGCAGCACCATCCTACTCCATTGGCAGGGCATCGTCAAGAGAAAACAGAAAAAATGCGATCAGAATAAGAGAAAAACGGATGGCTCCGCAGAACCATCCGCTAAAACTGGTATCATCAGTCTTTCCGATACTTATATGCACCCTCAATGGCGTGGATCAGATCCACGATCAGGCTGTTATAGGGCACCGACACATTGTAGCGGCGGGCCTGCTCCACAATGGCACCGTTGATGGCGTCGATTTCTGTAGGAATGCAGCGCTTCACGTCCTGATACATGGAGGAGTAGCCTTTGCCGGCGTTCTCGCAGACGCGATGTACCATGTCCAGCACCTCCATGTAGGAGAAGTGCGTGCCGTCTGCTTCGGCCACGTCCACAGCCTCACAGATCATCTTTTCAGCAAAGTCCCATGCGTACTGATTTTCGATCATGTAGGCGATAGGCGTTTCGGTGATAGCGGTGAAGGTGTTGATGGACAGGTTCACGAACAGCTTGCTCCAGATAATGCGCTGGATGTCGTCCGAAACAGCGGACTGGAAGCCCGCTTCGGTCAGCAGGTTGGCCACCGTCTGAAGGTGGGTGTTTTCTTCCAGATTGCTGCCGATGGTGGTCACGCCATTTCCGCTGTGGCGGATCTTGCCGCCGCCAAGGTTCACAGAGTTGTGCTTGCTGGTGCCGATGATAATATTCTCGGTTCTGACGTACTTTGCGATTTTTCGGTCGTTTCCCGCACCGTTCTGCAGGGTCATCACGAGGGTGTTCTCACCGAACAGGTCTTTGTTTTCTTCCAGTGAGCTTTCCGTGTGGGTGGACTTGACGAAGACGATGACGAGGTCGGCCACCTCTTTGCAGGCGCCGGACTTCATGGCACGGATACCTGAAAAGTGCTGCTCGGTGCCATCTTCTTCCAGCACAGTGATGCCGTTTTTGTTGATGTTTTCTACCTGCGGCTCGTAGACATCCAGCATGGTCACATCATTGTGCTTGCTCAGATACGCACCATACAGACAGCCCATGGCACCTGCACCGATCACGATAATTTTCATCGAAATTTTCCTCCCATGATAACGGAACCGAGCGTGTCGGGGTAAATCCCTTTCTGCTCGTCCGGTTTCCCAAAAGCCAGCGGGGGCTTTTCGGCTTAAGCAAGGATCCCGGTGGACTGCAAAAACAGCACCAGCATCATCACCGGAGCAACGTATCGGATCATCACCCGGTAGAGTTTCTTGCGGCGGAAGGTCTCGCCGTTGCGCTGCATCTCGTCAATGACGTAATCCGGTGTCATGACCCAGCCAATCAGGATGGTGGACAGCAGGGCAATGAAAGGCATCATAACACTGTTGCTGACATAGTCCATGATATCCAACAGCTGACCCACCGATCCGTTGGGGAGCTGTACTTCAAAATAGAAGATGCTGTAACCCAGCGCAATGATGGCGGAAGCGGCCAGATAGATGACCGCCAGCACAAGCACCGTCTTTTTGCGGCCCGAGTGGAAGATCTCCATGCAGTTGGCGGTGATGGATTCCAGCACCGAGATGCAGGAGGTCAGGGTGGCAAAAATGGCAGTGACAAAGAACAGGATGCCCACGAACACGCCCGCCTTGCCCATGGCGTTGAATACCTTGGGCAGCGAGACGAACATCAGGCTGGGGCCTGCGCTCATGCCCTCGGTGCCAGAGAAAACATACACGGCGGGGATGATCATGGCACCGGCCAGCAGGGCTACGCCGGTATCGAAGATCTCAATCTGATTCACCGCTTTGTTCAGGTCTACTTCCGGTTTGACGTAGGAACCGTAGGTGATCATAATGCCCATGGACACGCTGAGGGAGAAGAACAGCTGGCTCATGGCATCCAGCAAAATCTGCAAAAAGCGGCTGACGGTCAGCTCTTCCATGTGCGGGGTCAGGTAGTAGCGCAGACCCTCCAGACCGGTGCGCATCTGGCCGGAGGCGTCCTCGTGGCGCAGGGTGAGGGCGTAACCCGCAATCACCACCACCAGTACCAGCAGAATGGGCATCATGTAGCGGGACACCCGCTCAATGCCTCCCTCCACGCCGTTGTACACGATGAAAGCAGTCACGCCCATAAACAGCAGAGCAAACACCACAGGGGAGACCGGCGAGGTGATGAAGCTGGTAAAATAACCGTCCTCAGCAGCGGCAGCAGACTGTCCGGTCAGGTAGACAGCCGCATATTTCGTGATCCACCCACCGATGACGGCATAGTAGGTCATAATCAGAACTGGCACCAGAAAGGTCAGGATGCCGAGGAATTTCCACTTGGGGCGCATCGTCTCGTAGGCGCGGATGGCACTCTGCTTGGTGCGGCGGCCAATGGCGATATCCGAGGTGAGCAGTGTGAAACCGAAGGTCAGCACCAGCATCAGATACACCAGCAAAAACAAACCGCCGCCATCCTTTGCGGCAAGGTACGGGAACCGCCACAGGTTGCCGACACCAACCGCACTTCCGGCGGCAGCAAGGACAAATCCGATTTGTCCGGAGAAACTGCTTGCTTTCTTTTCCATGATTCTGAAACTCCTATCCGTATTTCCTATTGTAATATAGGATAACATGGAGTATCATATCAGTAAACCGAATAAATTTACTACGACCTATAAATTTTACTTATGGAGTATTTGAGATGCGGGAACAGAAAGACCGATACGAGATATTCTTGAAAGTGTGCGAAACGGGCAGCTTTTCCAAAGCAGCGGAGGCACTGAACTATACCCAATCCGGCATCAGCCAGATGATAGCGGGGTTGGAAGAAGAACTGGGCGTGAAGCTGTTCGCCCGCATCAACCGGGGCGTGACACTGACCGACAACGGGACACGTCTTTTGCCCTACGTCCGGGAACTGGCCAACCAGAAGAACCGGCTGCGGCAGGCTGCGTTCAATATCAACCACAAGGTGGAGGGCAAGCTGCGGGTGGGCAGCTTTTCCAGCATCACAACGCTCTGGATGCCGGAAGTGGTGCATTATTTCAAGGAGAACTACCCGAAGGTGAGTATAGAGATCCTGGACGGCAACTATGATGAGATCCGGGAATGGATCATCCATGGGCAGGTGGATTGCGGTTTTCTCTCATCCATTGTGGCAGACGACCTGAAATTCTACCCGCTCTGGGACGACCCGTTGTGTGCCGTGTTCCCGGAGGGGCATCCACTGGCTGCACGACCCAGCGTAACGCTGTCGCAGCTGTTTCAGTATCCGCTCATCATTGAAACGCCCGGCTGTGATAATGACATCCAGCACCTGATGCTCAAATGCCCGGTGAAGCCGAATATCTCTTACAGCTTCCGGGACGATACCCTCATCATGGCGTTCGTGCGCAGCGGGCTGGGCGTGACCATCTCACAGGAGCTGGTGATGCAGGCATTTGGCTGCCCCGGTGTGGTGTCCCGTCCGCTGGAGCCTGCCTGCTGCCGGACATTGGGACTGGCGTTTTCCAAGACGGCAAGCTCGGTGGTGAGCCGGACACTGCTGGATTATTTGCAAAATAAAATGGTGTAAGTGAAATGCGGACGAAATTATGATAAAATAAAACAAAACGACAATCGAAAAAGGGGAAAAGCAAAATGGAAAGCATGGCAAAACAGTACTTAGAACAGATCAGCCGTGATTTACAGGATCAGAGGGCGGCTCTATTTGTAGGGGCAGGGTTCAGCCGGAACGCCGACAAGGTGACCAGTGATGTACCGGATATACCGCTGTGGGGAGACCTAAAGCGGAAATTTCAGGAAAAGCTGGGTAGCACAGACGAGTCCGACCCACTAGTGCTGGCAGAGAGCGTTGAACTGGTATATGACCGCAATGAGCTGGATCGACTGCTTCTGGACAGCTTGAGGGATGCCGATTACCGCCCCTCGCCACTGTACGAAAAGTTACTGCGTCTGCCATGGACCGATGTTTTTACTACCAATTATGACACTCTACTGGAGCGGGCCGGGGAGAAGTTGACTGAAAAGACATTTCAGATCATCACCAACAAGAATGATCTTATCGGCAGTTCCGGTAAAACACGGCTGATAAAGTTGCATGGCTCCTTTCCATCCCAGCGACCCTTCATTATTACCGCTGAGGATTACCGCACCTATCCCCAGAAATTTGCTCCATTTGTCAACACGGTGCAGCAGTCTTTGCTTGAAAACACCCTCTGCATGATAGGCTTTTCTGGCGATGACCCGAATTTCAATAGCTGGGTTGGTTGGATTAGAGATAATCTCGGAGAGGACAATGCCCCTGCTATCTATCTTTTGAACTTCAAGCCGGTGTCGGATGCTCGGAAGCAGTGGCTTCATCGGAGAAAGATTATTGCCATCGACCTGTCAGAACTCTTTCCGGAATACAAAGAGGATCCCTATGCACTCTATGAAAAAGTTCTGGATCAACTTTGGGAGCAGTATAGCTCTTCCCGGGAGACCGGACAGTTCTGGCCTATCCAAAGTCTTTACCAAGGCAATGGGCTGATGTCCTTGAAAGATGCTCTGCCTATCCTGCGGAAAAATCGGGAAAACTGCCCCAAAGTGCTGACCCTCTCGGCCAGGAACCGAGAGGAACTGGACATGGTTTTATCCGATGCAGAGCGGGTGCTTGGGGCACATTGCCGACAGGAAAACCCTGACCCAGCGGAAGAACTGTACTATTTATATGAGTACAATGCACTCCACGAAAAATCGATGCTGACCTTGTTTGCCTCGGAGAGAAAGCTCTATGCGCAGGTTCTTGCCCGGCACACAGCAGAGAAAAGCCCGGAAAAATGCGATATCCTCTTCTCCCTTCTCCGGACAGATCGGGAGGAAGGCGACATTGACGGGTGGAACACACAGTATGAAGAACTTTGTGCCTTGAACTCCTGCCTGACCTCAGAGCAGAAAGACCGACTGCAATGGGAAAATTGTCTATTCCGACTCTCCCGATATGAGTTCTGCCTGTTGAAAGAGGGGCTGAGAAACTGGCCGGTCTCCCCAGATCGCACCCTCTGGGCTCTGCGCAAGGCTGGACTTTGCGCCGAAGTAGGAGACTATGAACAGGCGGCAAATCTTTTGCAGGAAGCTTTGCAGAATCTGCGGCATCGGCTGGCTCGTCAGACTAGGCCGGACCGTTATCTACTCTCGCTGGAAAGCCCCATGATGCGGCTCCAAAGTTTCATCGATCAGGCGGCACGTCAGGGTGACTGGGAAGAAAAGACGTCCAAGACAGATTGGGCCGCTGCAATCTTTGTGGATGAGCGACACCGAGCCCGCCACAAAGAGTATGGGGTGGATTGGGACGAACTGAATCGGTCCTTCTGCTCCCGGATGGAAAACAAATGGGTGCCTTTCCAGACGCAACAGAAAAAAGCTACTTTTGATTTTGGAGTGGTGCAGTCCTCACTTCATTTTGGTACAGATACCGAGCGGATGGAAGCATTTCGGTTTCTCCGTTTCCGGGAGGAGACTGGCATCCCATTCCAACTTGGAAGAACCGATGGTAATGTGAAAGCGGCCTGCGGTGCAGCACAGCGGATTGCTCTGTATTACCCAGAGTGGGCCATTCTTACTGCAGTCCGGGCGAAAGCGGATGAAGAGCAGCTTTCAGCCATCCTGCCCCGGAGCGTGCTGAGCGTCTGGACTCAGGAGGACACGGACAAAGCCTGTGATTTTTACATGGGAGCAGCTCAGCGCACCGAAGAGGAACTGCTGAGAGTCAAACAGTTCTGGGATTCCACTTTTGCGTCCCGAACGGCAACGGTTCTGCCAATGGTGCTGTCGGAACTGTGTTGCAAATGCTCCGAGAAAACGATGCCTCACCTGTTGGACTTTTTGGAAAAACTTTATTGTTCTCCCCAAAAGATGCACTATATGCAGGCAAAGCTGTTGATGAAGAGACTTTTGCGTTTTTATCCAGAACAGCTTCGACCGGAACTGTTGCAAACACTGCTGACCTTTCCTCTGCCCGATGTTGAAAGGGTTAGGATAGACCGGGATTTGCCCGACCCCTTCAATGCGCTTGAGACCCCTTCCAGTGGATATGATGTCAGCACAGAGACTGCTTGCCCGGAGATTGAAAAATTGTTTGGGCTACTGAGTACCGATAGGCGGATCAGTGCCCTGGAACGGCTGCTCCACTGTGGGGCCCATGGGTTGCTGACTTTAGAGCAAAAGGAGCGTCTGGGAAAACTTATCTGGAACGGTGGAGTCCCAGAATTGCCTCGAGATTGGTTCATCACGGTCTGTCTTCATCTGCCAATTCCACAGCAGGAAAATCGGCTACGGGTCGTGTGTGCAAAAATTACTGAAAATGTTATTGCACAAGCCGATGGCACCATGCAGATGAACCGAAACAGCAGGGTTTTACAGGAGATGCAGAACGCCCTTTATTTCAAGGCGGATGCTTTTTCTCCGGAAGAGATTACAGCGATTCTGACAGCCTGTGCCAAAGACATTGCGGTGGTCGCAAAGCAGATGGATCGGGAGGATGACTGCTATGGTCGGAACGAACAGGCCGAAGCTTACATTTATCGGAATCTGCACGCCCTTTGGCTGTTGACATCCTTTTCCAAAAACTGGGTGCCCACCGAAGTGGATAAGACAGCACTGGCCGATATGCTGGATCGGTGCGGGGAGGTCGGTCTTAGTCACCACGGCGCAAAGCGGCATTGGTTTGCGTTGCTGGATCGGAATACTGTGACGGAAAAAGATCTGGAACGAGTAATGCACTCTACGGATGAACAGACGGCCTTTTATGGGTATCACGTTTTTGCAACCGCAATGGAAAACCCAGAGAAATCTCTTCTGTCCGAAAAAGAACTCCAAACCGGGATGGAAGTCACAGCACAACAGATTGCATGGGGTGTACCCAAGCGGCTTGCATCGGCATTGCAAGCCGCATCTTGCGCGGCAGAACGGCGGCCAGACCTGCTGACCGAGCGGTGTACAGAGCTGGTTTTGAACGGCCTTGCGCAACTGCTGGATGAGACCCGCATCACCTCGGAGGATACCATGAAAATGGCTTCTGAAAAAGGTAATATCCGCAGCGAAGCTGTCTGCCTTGCGGCAAAGCTTGACGGAAAATCTTCCACAGAAGAAGGTCGAGAGACACTGGAGCGTTGGCGTGCGGTGAGCTGTGACCCAGAGGAATTCGCCGAGATCCGCACAGCACGATGAAACTGGAGCAAAAACATTCCCCATAGAATCCGGAAAAGCTAGATCTATGCAGGTGGTGGAGGTATAGCGGTTCTGCTTGCTGCCGGACACGGAGACTGGCGTTTTCCAAGACGGCCAGCTCTGTGGTGAGCCAGACACTGCTGGAATATCTGAGATCCACCCGGCAGCGAAAGGATACACCGCAGATAAAATAAGAACAAAGAGCGGAGAACGGTATAAAAGCCGCTCTCCACTTTGCTGAATGGAGATGTGCAGTTGGAACAAGAGGACAATTCCCTGTTTTTCTTGTAAGAGTACGGGATTCATGGTATCATAGAGGCAATGAAAAGTCCGTGCATGGCTACGAGAAGGGAGCGGCAGAGATGAAAGACATGAATATTCCTGTTGGAGTTTCGGACTTTGAGAAGATTCGGAATGGCGGATTTTATTATATTGATAAATCCGGCTTGATTACGCGAATTTTGAAGGAAAAAGCGGAGGTAACACTCATTGCTCGTCCCCGCCGCTTCGGTAAGACGCTGGGCATGAGTATGCTGGAAAGTTTTTTTGACATCCGCAAAGACAGCAGAAAGCTGTTTGATGGGCTGGAAATTGCAGAAAACCAAGCATTGTGCGATGAGTGGATGAACCAGTATCCGACCGTTTCCATTTCATTCCGGCAAATTGATGGCTTGAATTTTATGGATGCATATCGGCAGCTTGTCTATGAAATTGCTCTTCTGTATCAGAAGCACACATACCTATTGGATAGTCAGGCAATAAGCAACCAAGAAAAATCTCTTTTTCAGCAGATAAGTGATCGAAAAGCGGAAAAGACGGATGTGATGCGCTCTATTCAATTTTTAACACTGCTGTTAAATAAGCATTACAATAAAAAAGTAATTCTTCTTATTGATGAGTATGATGTTCCTATAGCAAAAGCGAACAACAATGGTTACTATAATGAAATGCTGGATGTCATGAAAGGCTTGATGCAGGCGCTGAAAGACAATCAGGCACTTCAATTTGCAGTTGTTACGGGCTGCTTGAAGATTGCGAAAGAGAGCATCTTCACGGGAACCAACAATTTCGTATCGGATACCATCACAAACTCACGCTTAAGTGAGTATTTTGGGTTTGTGCAGAGCGAAGTTGACCAGCTGCTAAAGGATGCTGACCTGACGGAACAGGCTGACAATATCAAGAAATGGTATGATGGATATCATTTCGGCGATTTTGATGTTTACTGCCCATGGGACGTAATGAATTATATGCTGGAACTGCAGCGCGATCCGAAAGCTAAACCAATCAGCTACTGGAAGAACACCAGCGACAATGCTATTATCCGCTCTTTTATCGACTATGCCGGCAGTACGATCACAAAAAAACTGGAAACGCTGATGGCTGGCGGCTGTATCGTTGAGCGTGTGGATGAAAACCTGACCTATGATTATCTGCACTCCTCGGAAGATAACCTCTGGAGTACGCTGTATCTGACAGGATACTTGACCAAGGCGCGCGAAGAGGATTATCAAGGTGAACTGCCGGACGGGATGGTCGCTTTGATGATCCCGAATGCAGAAATCAAAGAGATTTTTGAAACGACTGTTATCAAATGGTTCGATGACAGTACGAAGAAGTGGAATCGGAATGCCCTGTTTGATGCAGTCTGGAACGGCGACAGTGAGGGCATTACTAAAGAGATGAATGCGCTGCTCCGGCGTACCATCAGCTACCATGACTATCGGGAGGACTTCTATCACGCTTTCCTTGCGGGCATCTTCACAGGTGCCGGATATATGGTGGATTCCAATAAGGAGCATGGCGAAGGACGAAGCGATGTGGTCGTTTATGATTCCATCAACGCTCGTGTTGCGATTTTTGAGGCAAAATATACGAAAACATTAGGAAATCTGGAGAGTGAATGCGAAACGGCTTTGCAGCAAATAGATGATCGGATGTACGCAAAAGAGTACGAGGATGACTACGATCAGATCCTTTGTTACGGCATTTCGTTCTTCAAAAAGCGTTGCATGGTAAAGAAAAAGTGAGTCACTTGCAGGCTTTCATTTGAATCCTGCATCATAAGAACCAAAACCGCGGGCTGTCCGAAGCAAAAGCTTTTGGATAGCCCGCGGCTGTTTTAAGAGAGAAAAACAGTTTATCCGATTTGTTGAGATAATTCGCTATCCGATGAAGTATTAGAAGTAAAATAGGGAGAAAATCCTACAAGTCTCAAATTGGTCCACAAAACCGACCGAAAACCTTGTAGGGCTTATTTTTTGCACTTTTTCAAATTTATATGTGAACGAAGCGGTATAGGACTTGACATTGTGCAGAATTTATGGCCACTATACAAGAAAGTGACCGCCCAGTGAAAGTGTGTTTACAGAAAGATAAGAGGCATCCGACTCAGAATCGGGTGCCTCATTATGTCATGCAAAGTTTTCCTGAATGATCTTTCCCCAAGGCAGCATCTGGTCGAAACGCTCCGGGTGGGGCAAAATCTCCATGTCAGGCAGATTTTCAAAAAGGAACTACTATAAACTACTTCATTCCCCTTCTTTTTCGCTGTTTACGATAGCCTGCACCTTGGTGGGCAGACCATAGATGCTGATGAAACCGGTGGCATCGCTCTGCTTGTAGTCGCCGCCTGCGGCAAAGGTGGCGATGTCCTCACGATACAGAGAGTACGGCGACCAGACCCCTGCATTGATGAGGTTGCCCTTGTACAGTTCCAGACGCACCTTGCCGGTGACATGCTCCTGTGTGGAGGTGACAAAGGCACTCAGAGCTTTGCGCAGCGGGCTGAACCACTGGCCATCATACACCAGTTCGCCAAAGGTGATGGCCAGCTCACGTTTCTTGTGGGCGGTGAGCTTGTCCAGCGTCAGAGTTTCCAGCACTTCGTGGGCTTTGTACAGGATGGTGCCGCCGGGGGTCTCATAGACGCCACGGCTCTTCATGCCCACAAGACGGTTCTCCACGACATCGTACAGGCCGATGCCGTTGCGGCCGCCGATCTCATTCAGCTTTGCGATGATGGCAGCGGGCTTCAGCTTCTCGCCGTTCAGAGCCACAGGCACGCCCTTTTCAAATTCCAGCTCCACAAACTCGGACTTGTCCGGTGCGGTTTTGGGACTGACACCCAATTCGAGGAAGCCGGCCTTATCGTACTGAGGCTCGTTGCCTGGGTCTTCCAGATCAAGACCCTCGTGGCTCAGATGCCACAGGTTCTTGTCCTTGGAGTAGTTGGTCTCCCGGCTGATCTTCAGCGGGATGTGATGAGCCTCGGCATAGTCGATCTCTTCATCGCGGCTCTGGATGTCCCACTCGCGCCACGGGGTGATGATCTTCAGGTCGGGTGCAAAGTGCATGATGGCCAGCTCAAAGCGCACCTGATCGTTGCCTTTGCCGGTGCTGCCGTGGCAGACCGCATCCGCACCCTCGGCGCGGGCAATCTCCACCACGCGTTTTGCCAAAATGGGGCGGGCAAAGCTGGTGCCCAGCAGATAACCCTCGTAATCTGCCCCGGCCTGCATGGTGGGAATGACGTAATCCTCCACAAATTCATCGGTCAGGTCTTCGATGTACAGCTTGGATGCACCGCTTGCCTTGGCGCGCTCTTCCAAGCCTTCCAGCTCACCCTTCTGCCCCACATTGCCGCACACGGCAATGACTTCGCAGTTGTTATAGTGCTCTTTCAGCCACGGGATGATAATCGATGTGTCCAGACCGCCGGAATACGCCAGCACGACCTTTTTGACCTCAGACATAGGAACTGCCTCCGTTCAAACCAACTTATATACTTTTCGATTTCCCTCGTGCAATTTCATGATTGCAGTGTCCATTATACGGGCACTTGGAAAATGTGTAAAAAGTGTTCTGCATATAGCAGCAATATGAAAGCAGTATTTCACAGCGGGGCATTATGAATCTATAATAGGTAGTTGGAAATAAACAGAAAGAGGGTCTTTTTGATGGCAACGATATTTCCAAGAGAAGAAAAGGCAGAGGCACTGTTCGGGGAGATCCTGAAAAATCCAGAAGCCTGCCACCGCCTGATGGATACCTTCAACGACTCGCTGGATATGGCAGACGTACTGGATGCGCCGGCCGTGAGTGCACAGCAGTTTGCCGCGGCGCTGTTCAATGCCTACGAGAACAAGGATCTGTCTGCCTTTCTGATGGCGATCTGCCAGCACAGTATGTTTGACCTGCTACGGAACGCTGCTCTGATCCCGTTCAAATTCAACGCCGATGGTCAGCCGAACCCGGTGATCCTGACGGATGATGCCGGCGTTCTTTTGCCGAACAACAAATTTGCCGTGAGCAGCAAAGTATACGACCGGTTCATCCGGGTGTTCCAGAAGCAGGAAAAGGTAAAAATGTACCTTGCCAGCGGCTACTGCAAGTATCACGGCTACGACGAAGGCTCGATGGATGTGGTGGAGTACCACTACAACCAGCATTTGGGGCTGCTGCTGATCTACGAACTGCCGGACACCGTGAAGCAGAAGGTAACGGAAGCGGAGGCCTACTCTACCGTCTGGGATATCCAGATGAAGCTGCAGCACGCACTGTCCCGTTCCGTGGTCTACTATGGACAGGATACGCTCAAGGACGGCGGAACCCGCTACGATGAACTTGGCGTTTTTCTGCCGCTGGAACACTTTGCCGACCGGCTGGAACGCCATGTGGAAACTGCTACCAAGATCGTTTACGGCGAGTAAACGCCCTGTAAACGAACTCCCTTTATAAGTGCATCACAGCAAAACAAAACGCAGCGAACCGTTAAAAGATTCGCTGCGTTTTGCCTTATATGGGAGAATGGAAATGCTGCACATCAGGTGCAATAACGGAAAGTCTTGTCCGTGACAATACGGGCGAAGATCAGCCCTAACGGCAGTGCCACGATGATGAGAATGGCATCTGCAAACCATGTGGCGGAGTCCATCAGAGATAGGATGCCCAGATTATAGATGGCACGGTAGAAATACAGTCCCGGTACCATGATAACGATGGACGGCACGGTGACGGAGATGCGGGGATAACCGACGGCGCTCTTCAGGCAGGAGGCCAGCAATCCGGACAGCAGTGCGCCCAGAAACGCTGCAATAGCGGGCGGAAAGCCCGCAAGGCTCACCAGCTCCAGCCGGAACGTGTTCGTTACCGCACCGATAAGGGCGGCGCAGACTGCCAGGTTCCGGGGACTGTTGAACATGAGCGAAAAGCCGAACACACCGCCAAAACTTGCCAGCAGCCGGAACACGATCTCTTCCGGGAGTGTCAGGCTCAGGGCAGGGAACTGCACCGGCTGCAAATGCAGCAGCAGTGCCATGATCCAAGCCGTCATGGTTGCCACCAGAATGATGAGGACGGCGTAGGCCAGACGTTCCAGCCCGGAGCGCATATCCAGCTTGGCAAGGTCGATGCCGCTGGTAATGAACGGAAAGCCCGGAATGATGAAGAGCATGGAGCAGATATACCCCGCCTCGTGCTGCGCCGATACGGCAAACAGCACCTCTGCCAGCTTCAGCAGGATGGCATACACGAGGCTTGCTGAACAGACCGACGCCGTAATGCCCAGAAACAGGGTGAAATGGTGTTTTGTCAGCTTGCACCGTACAAAGTTGCCGATGCCTGCACCGCAGAAGGCACACAGCATTTCCACAATGCCGCCGCCAAGCAGAAAGGTGAAGCAGCCGCAGGCCAGTGCAGCTGCAAAGCCCAGTGCGATGGGCGAATACAAGCCGTGGATGCGCTCGATCTCATCGAGGTGGCTGTGCAGTTCTTCGCCGGTCATAAATTTTCCTTCCCGGTCGAAGTCGTTGACGAAATGCTCCAGTCGGTTCAGTCGGGAGGTATTCACGCCCGTATTTGTCAGACAGAGTGACTGGGTATAACACTGGTCACCATCAAAGCAGGTGAACTCAATGGACAACAGGCCGATGTCCGCTGTTGTTGTGACTCCCAGCTCCCGCGAAAGGGTGTTCATGGAGCTTCGGACACGCCATGCGCCGGTGCCGCATTCCAGCAGCATCAGCCCGGTGCGTCCAATGACGGAGGCTTTTTCCACAAGCCCCGCCTCGGTAATGGGAACGCCCTTGCTGGCCGACGCATAGTCGTGCCAGTAGACTTCCATGTGATTTTTGATGATCTCACTTTGCCGTTGTCCCATACCGGAAAGCCTCCTTTGTGATATGGGAATGTTGCAGCCGTTTCAAGACTGCGGTGCTATTATAAGGGAAATTGCAGGGCGGGTAAAACGTATCTTGGATATGCCGGCAATGTTCGTTTGGTATTTCAAAGAAGAAAAACCAGCCCACCCATGTACTGGTGGATTCCAACCCGGCTTTGAATGTTCTCACCGGGAGCCGCGGCGAATAGCGGACAACCCGTGACCCGTAAGAATGAGGTGATAGCGATGTGACCGGAGGTGAGTGAGCCATGCGAAAGAGTGCCCCCATTGAAGTGGTGGTGCATTACCCCAAAACCGAAGAAGGCTGGGAAGAGCTGGGCAAGCGTGTCGCAACTGCCCACGCCAACTATGTGATCGAAAAAATCGAGCGGCTGAACTGCCCCACATGGCAGAAGCTGGAACTGTATCAGGCAGTCATTGATACCACCAAGGGCACCTATAAGCCCAAGGAACACCAGAAACCCGGCCGATAAAAAAGCCCAACACCGGTGTTTTCTCATGGAACGTTCGTTGGGGAGAGGATAGCAAATGAGCTTCGGATGCACTTCCGGAGGGAGCGGAAAAGCGGGACCACCGTGTCGTTGCAGGAAACGCTGGAGGCGGGCAAGGACGACACGGCGCTGACCCTCTCGGACGTGCTGCAGGACGGCTTCTGCATGGAGGACAGCTGTGAGCAGCAGGACGAGGCCCGGCGGCTGCGGCAGCTCATCGAAGGGCTTCCGGCGCGGGAACGGAAGCTGATCCTGCTGCGGTATGGCCTGGCCGGTCAACCGCCGCTGACCCAGCTGGAGACCGCAAAGCTGCTGCAGATCAGCCGGAGCTATGTTTCCCGCCTGGAGACCCACGCACTGGAACTGCTGCGGGAAGGGTGGGGCGGATGCCGGTAAAAATTTTGACCTTCATCGCGGAGTGCTTTCACACCGAAGCGAAAAACGCCGCCTGGAACGCATCCAGTTCCTCGAATCGGTACAGGCGGTTCAGTGCCTCCACCAGCTCCTTTTTCGAGAGGCGGGGCGGCAGGCCCAGGGCATTGAGCAACGCATATTTCCGCTCGGCGCTGCCCGGTGTGCCGGAGAGCCCCCAATCGTAGAGGTCGGCATAGGTGATGGCCCGGCCCTCCGGGCGGGGGGCGGCTGCGCCTGCCTCGGCACCGAGGGCATCCTTAAGCGCCTGCAGCACGATGGCGTCGTCCACGCCCTCCACGCCGAGCAGACCCTCTTTGCCGGGCTGCGGCTTCCGCTTTTCCTTGCCGTGGATGGCGGGCACATAGGCCTGCACCACGTGTTCGGCCCCCACCAGATTGGTGATGTAGGTGCGGATGCGGAACCCGGCGGCGTCCGAATCCGTGAACAGGATGAGCCCGTTTTTCTTTGCCAGCGCCTTGAACAGTTGCTGGCGCTTTTTATCTTTATAAATGCCGAATCCGTCGGTCAGAAGGATCAGCGCGTCCGTCAGGTGGGAAAGGCGTGCTGCATCGTATTTGCCTTCCACCACCAGCACCCGGTCGGTGTGGAGAAGTTCTCGTTCGCTCATCGTCCGCTCCCCGCCAGCGCCAGACGGCAGAGAGCTGCTTCCAGCAGTACCTCCGCGTCTACGGGCTGGCTTTTCAATGATCTGTCCAGATCCAGCAGGACCTGCAAACAGGCTTCCAGCTGGCCGAGGGTGTAGTGGCTGGCGGTATCGGCCGAGCGCTTGAGCCGGTAATCGCTGCCCTTGTAGCCGAACTCCTTGAAAACGGTGCTGTAGCTCTTGCGTCTGGCGCTGCCCAGCTTGACCCGGTAGAGGTCCACATAGCTGCCGATGAGTGCCGCTGTGATGGCGATGGGCTCCTGCTGCAGCCGGAGCAGAGCCTGTAATTTTTTGCAGGCCCCGGTGGCGTTTTTGGCCGTGATCATCCGGGTCATTTCGAAGACATCGGCCTCCAGGCTCACGGTGCCCATCTCAGCCACCATGGCCGCAGTGACGGTCTGGTAGCCGGAGAGGGCGCAGAGCTTGTCCACCTCGTTTTCCAGCAGGAAGGGGTCCTCGCCGCAGCGCTCCAGCAGGGCGGTGGCGGCGCCTTCGGGCAGGGTAGCACCCTGCGCTTTGGCCCGCTCGATCATCATCACCTTGAGTTCATAGGGCTTGGGTTTGGCCAGCTCTTCGGCATAGCCGAGCTTTTTGCAGGCAGCGGTGAGCTTCTGCGCCCGTTTGCCGGTCTTGAGCTTGCCGCGCTCCAAGGAAAACACGCTGCCCAGCACGACGACGGCATTTTCGAGGCTGGAAAGCGTTTCGCACAGCGCATCCAGATCTTTGTCGCTGTAGGCGGCGGGGTCCAGTTCGGGCAGGACCACCACGCGCCGGGTGCCGAAAAATGAGATGGTGCCCGCCGCCATGATGAGCTGTTCCAACTCCGGGGCGGCACCGTCCAGCACGGTGGTTTCTTCGTCACTGTCGGCCGAGAGCAGCCGCACGGCAGCCGCCACGGCCTGCCGCACCAGATACCGCTCGCTGGAATAAAAATAGTAGACCGGGCAGCCGCTTTCTGCCAGCTGCCGGAGCTTTGCTTCCGTTGCCAAAGGGGAGACCTTCTTTCGTTTTTGCGGGGGATCTTCTGCCCCGCAGATGCCGGGATATTCGATATCAATAGTGTAGCGGAGTTGCGGGGCGTTGTCAATGCGCAGTGCACAGGGACCGGGCAAAAAATGCTGCCTGACCGGATGCAAAAAATGCCGGGGCGGGGCTTTTCGGGAACGGAAAAACATGATATACTAAAAACGCTTTTCCCAAATGTTCAGCAAAGAGGAAACGAAAGCGAATGCAGGGGGCCGACCCTGCCGGAAGTAAAAAATGCCCGGTCTCCGCGGGCCGCGAAAGGATGAAGCCATTACGAAACGTGCCAAATTTACGTTGCAGCTGCAATACAATTCCCCGGTGATCCTCACCTTTTTTCTGCTGTCGCTGCTGGTGCTCTTTCTGGGCCAGTGGACGAACGGCTGGACAACCATGCACCTGTTCTGCGTCTACCGCTCTTCGTTCAAAGACCCGCTGTTCTATGTCCGGCTGTTCGGCCATGTGCTGGGCCATGCCAGCTGGGATCATTTCCTGAACAATATGCTCCTGCTCCTCGTCATCGGCCCACCGATGGAGGAAAAATACGGCAGCATCCCGCTGCTGGAGGGTATCGTCTTCACGGCGCTGGTGTCCGGTGTGCTGCAATGCGCGCTCTTCCCCCGCACGGCCCTGCTGGGCGCTTCCGGCATCGTGTTCATGCTCATCATGCTGGCGTCGCTGTCCGGTTTTTCGGGCGGCATCCCGGTCACGATGCTGCTGGTGGCGGCGCTGTATCTGGGCCAGCAGGTGTACGATATCGTCTTCGTGCATGACAATGTCGCCAACTTCATGCACATCGTGGGCGGCATCTGCGGCACGGGGTTCGGCTACTTTTACGCTCTGCGCCCCCAAAAACGCCGCAAGGCGTCCGGGGCAAAGCCGGGCCTGAAATTTGAAAAAACCTCCCGGCACAGGAGCCGGTAAAACAAAAAATCCCCTTCCGCGCGGCAGGACCATGCGGAAGGGGATTTTTGTGCAGATGCGTTACAGCGTTTTGCAGAATTCTTTCAGATAAGCGCGGAAGGCCTCGCCGATCTCCGGGTGCTGGAGCGACAGCTCTACCTGTGCCTCGGCGATCTTGAGCTTGTTGCCCATGTCGTAGTGCTTGCCGGTGAACTCCACTGCGGTCATGCCGCCATAATTGCGGGCGAACTCGGCCATGGCGTCGGTCAGCTGGATCTCGCCGCCGGCACCGGGCTTGGTGCGGGCGAGGATGTCGTAGATCTCCGGGGTCAGCAGGACGCGGCCCAGGATGGAGTAGTTGCTGAACTCCTGGCCCTTCTTGGGCTTCTCGATCATGTCATCCACGAAGAAGTAGTTGTCGTGGATGGGGGTGGTCTTCAGGCTGCAATAGCGGCTCACATCGGCCCAGGGCACAGCGGAGACGCCTGCGGCCGGGCGGCCGAACTCCTCGTAGGCACGGATGAGCTGGGCGCAGACCGGGTCTTCGCCCCAGATGACGTCATCGCCATAGATGACCACGAAGGGGTCGTCGCCGGTAAAAGCTTTTGCCATGCTCACGGCGTGGCCCAGGCCCAGGGTCTGCTTCTGGCGGACAAAGTAGATGTTGGCCAGGTTGGAGATGCCCAGGCACTCCTCCAGCATCTTCTCCTTGCCGGGTGCGGCCAGCTTCTCTTCCAGCTCCGGGCTGCGGTCGAAGTGGTCTTCGATGATGCTCTGGTTGCGGCCCAGAATGATGAGGATGTCGGTGATGCCGGAACGGACGGCCTCTTCCACCAGATACTGGATGGCGGGCTTGTCCACAAGGGGCAGCATCCCTTTGGGCATGGCCTTGGTGGCGGGCAGCACACGGGTGCCAAGGCCCGCAGCAGGGATGACAGCTTTCGTGACTTTTTTCATGATTCAAAACTCCTTCGCAAAACTATCGCAGGCTGGGTGCATCAGCCGTAGACCAGATTGAGCAGGGCGTCCACATTGGGGCCCAGCAGCAGGGTGCTGGCGCTGCCGATGACCATCAGCAGCAAAAAGCAGCCGAACACCGCCGCAAAGCTGACGCCGCCCTGTGCGGCCAGAACGGCCTTGCGCTGGGCTTCGTCCGGGAATTCGGAACGGATCTTCCGGATGCGGTCTGCCGCGCTCTTGCGGTAGAGCCACTTGCCGTACATGCCGCGCACGACCATGAGCAAAAAGCTCAGGGCCGAGCAGAGGCGGGCCAGCATGACCATCGTGGAATCGCTCAGAGCGGGGGCCATGGTGCTGCCGGTGAGCTGCATCAGCTGCAGCAGGGTGGGCACGGCCAGCAGCAGCTCAGCTGCCAGGAAGCCGAATGCGGGCTTCCATGCCTTGCGGTAGAAGAAATAGAACGGCCCGAACAGCAGTGCCGAAAAACTCATGGAGATCTTGCTGTGCGCCAGCTGCATCCGGCAGTAGGTGCTCAGGTAGGCGGGGGACGCAGGGCCGATGTAGCTGGCCCAGTCCTTGCAGGGGATGCCGTCCAGCATCTCGTCCTTGCCAAAGGCGGCCTCATAGGCCTGCCGCATGGGGTCCTGGGGCATGGAGCCGGTCTCCTGATACTGGCGGTACAGGCTGGAATAATCAAAATTGCCCTCGCCGGGGCCGGCCGTGCGGTCGGCAGGCTCTTCGGCCCCTTCCGGCGGCAGCACGGCACCGCAGCAGCGGCAGTGGTCCTCGCTGCGCAGGGTGCGCTCGCCGCAGGCAGGGCAGGTGCACAGCTCAGATTCCTGATACGGGAACTTCCATTCGTATCCGGCGGCATGAGCCGGGCTGTGGATGCAGCGGCCCAGTTTTTCATAACAATCCCGGTGGTACGGTGCGCCGCAGTCGGGGCAGACGACGATATCGTCCTGCAGCGTCAGCGGCTTGCCGCAGCCCTCGCAGGGGCAGCCATAATATTTTGGCATAACTTCCTCCCATAAATGGTACTTGATGCTATTATACTCCCATCCCGGAGAAAAGAAAAGGTGAAAATCTTCAAATTTCCAGCATGATGGTGATTTTTCCTCTTTACTTTATCACGGATTCCCGGTATACTAATGAAGTATCTGTGTATAAACTGTATCTTTTTGTAGCCCTCTCAGCCATCGCTGCGCGATGCCAGCTCTCCAGCAGGGAGAACCTCTGGCGGTCAGCTTTTGTGTTTGCCAGAATGCAAAGCGCGATGGACCTATGAGAAATAAGGGCGATACTTCTTATTTTTGAGAGGATATTGAGAATGATCACGACTGAAGAACTGAAAGTGAAGCTGGCCGAATACGGCACAGCGGTGAAGGACCTGGAAGAGGCCCTCGCCATCGAGGCCTCCCGCAAGCGTGTGCAGGAGCTGGAGCACACCATGTCCCGCCCCGGCTTCTATGATGACGCTGAGCTGAGCAAGAAGGTGTTCGACGAGGTGGGCGACCTGCGCGGCAAGCTGAACCGCTTTGAAAAGCTGCAGGGCCTGTACGATGACGCCGAGACCATGCTGGAAATGCTGGACGAGGAGTACGACCCGGAACTGATCCCCGAAGCCGAAGAGGCGGTCAACACCGTGGAGAAGGCGGTGGATGAGCTGCAGCTCATGACCATGCTGAACGGCGAGTACGACCACAGCAACGCCATCCTGACCTTCCATGCCGGTACCGGCGGCACCGAGGCGCAGGACTGGGCCGAGATGCTCTACCGGATGTACAACCGCTGGGCCGCTGCCCACGGCATGACCGTGGAAGTGCTGGACTATCAGGACGGCGACGAAGCCGGTCTGAAGAGCGCTTCGATGATGGTCAAGGGCGCCAACGCCTACGGCCTGCTCAAGAGCGAGAACGGAGTGCACCGACTGGTCCGCGTCTCTCCGTTTGACGCCAACGCCCGCCGTCAGACGAGCTTTGCTTCGCTGGAAGTCATGCCGGAGCTGGACAACACCATCCAGGTGGACATCCGCCCCGAAGACATCGAGATGCAGGTCTACCGTTCCTCCGGTGCCGGCGGCCAGCACATCAACAAGACCTCTTCGGCTGTCCGCCTGATCCACAAGCCCACCGGCATCGTGGTCAGCTGCCAGACCCAGCGCAGCCAGTTCCAGAACCGCGACTACGCCATGGAAATGCTGAAGGCGAAGCTGTATCAGATCGCCCAGCAGCAGCACATGGACAAGATCGAGGACATCAAGGGCGTCCAGAACGAGATCGCCTGGGGCCACCAGATCCGCAGCTACGTCTTCATGCCCTATACCATGGTCAAGGATCATCGCACCAACTACGAGACCGGCAACGTGGACGCTGTTATGGACGGCGACCTCGACGGCTTCATCTTTGCATACCTCAAGGCCGCCAGCCGCGGGGAATTGCAGGACACCTAAATCTTACCGACAAGCAAAAAAGCCACGCGAAAGCGTGGCTTTTTTGCTTGCATGTCTTACGCCAGATCCGCCAGGATGTCCGGCCAGAGAGCCTGCTCCTGGTGCATGACGGCAAATGCGCAGTCAAGAAACATCTTGTTGACGGCGGCGATGATGGTGCTGCGGAGCAGCAGCTTCTCCTCTCCGGCGTCCGCGGCCAGATCCCGGATGGTGTGGGTCAGGCCGAACACATAGGGCAGGCAGTTTTCCACTTCCTCGCAGAAATAGTCGTAGGCCTGCGCGGCAGAGTAGTGCTGGCGCTGCATTTTGAAGAGGGTGTCGATGTTTTCCATCGAGAGCACCGTTTTGGAGACGACGATGTAGATCAGGCCGGCCAGCTGCTCACGGGTGTATTTTTTCTTGATGGGGTGGCCGATGATCCCTTTCTTGACGTAGTTGCTCACCATGGAAGCCGTGAGCTCCACCCCTGGAAATGCACGAAAATACCCGTTGACGTACTGGACGGTCTGGTCGAGATACAGCCCGACGGAAGGCAGTTCTGCGTACCGCGGCAGGGCAAAATCCACGGCGCAGGCCGCTATGCGGCGGTTGGATTCATTGTTCATGCGGATAGTATAGCGTATTTTTCCGACAGGGTCAACCGTCTTATGAAAACTTTTTGAAGATTTATCGGAAACGGTTGACAGGTTTTTGAAAAACTGATATCATAGCTTCGACAACATGAAAAATGCGGCGGATTTTGCCGCTGGAATGGAGATACTGCTTATGAAGACCCGGATCGTTGTGGATTCTGCCGCAAGCCTGTATGCACTGGATGGCGTGGATTTTGCCTGTGTGCCCCTGAAGATCATCACCGATCACGAGGAATACCACGATGACGGCACGCTGGATGCGGTGGGCATGGCCACGACCTTGCGCACCTATAAAGGAAAGACCTCGACTTCCTGCCCCAACGTTGGCGACTGGCTGGCCGCTTACGAGGGAGCCGATGAGGTGTACGCCATCACCATCACCGGTACGCTGTCGGGCAGCTGCAATGCGGCCCAGCTGGCGGCGGAGGAATACCAGCAGGAGAACCCCGGCAAGCGGGTCTTTGTGCTGGACAGTCTGTCCACCGGCCCGGAGCAGGTCCTGCTGGCCGAGCATCTGCGGGATGAGCTGGCTGCCGGCAAGGAGTTTGACGCTGTCTGTGAAGAGATGCTGCGCTACCATAAGCACACCCATCTGCTCTTCTCGCTGGAATCGCTGGCCAACCTGGCCCGCAATGGCCGCGTGAAGCCCGCTGTGGCGGCAGTGGCGCGGATGCTGGGCATCCGGGTCATCGGTCAGGCCAGTGAGGCCGGTGAGCTGGACGTGATCTGCAAAACGCGCGGCGAGCATGGCGCATTGGAGCGCATCGTGCTGGAGCTCAAGGAGCACGGCTACACCAACGGTAAGGTGAACATCTCCCACTGCGGCAACCCTGCCGCTGCCGAGCGCCTGAAGCACATGATCGAGGCCGTCTTTGAGGGGGCCAGAGTCGTGGTGACGGAGTGCGGCGGCCTGTGCAGCTACTACGCTGAGCTGGGCGGCCTTCTGATCGGATACGAGGACGGAGAGGCTTGAAAAATCACCCGGACCGCGCTATACTAACTCCATCTTAAAGGGCCGCGCAGCGGCGGGGGAGGTACAGCGTGTTCAGACTGCCGATCGTTAAATTTTTCAGCCGCATCCTCAACCGTGCCACCATCACCATCGTGCTGGTGGCATTGCAGGTGCTGTGGCTGCTCTGGGCGTTCTGGGCCTTTACGGCGGGCCGGGTCTGGCTGAACGGCATGCTCAAGGCGCTGAGCATCGTCATCGTGCTCTACCTCGTCCGGAAGGATGAGAACAGCGCCTATAAGATCGGCTGGATCGTCCTCATCGGCCTGCTGCCGCTGCTGGGCGGGGCGCTGTATCTGGCCTTTGGCAACAAGGCTCCGGCCAAGGGGCTCCGCACCCGGATGCGGAAGGTGGAGCAGGTCCACACGGCCGATCTTGCGCCCCGGCCGGACCAGACCGACACGCTGGACCGCGTGGAGAAAAACCTGAGCCATTACGTGGAGACCTACGGCCCCTACCCGGCGTGGAAGCACACCGCCGCTCACTATTTCTCCTGCGGCGAGGCCATGTACCCCAGGCTTCTGGAAGACCTGGAACGGGCGGAAAAATTTATCTTTCTTGAATTCTTCATTGTAAAGTCGGGCACGATGTGGGACGGCATCGAGGCCATCCTCAAGCGGAAAGCCGCCGAGGGCGTGGACGTGCGGCTGATCTACGATGATTTCGGCAGTCTGCTGGGCCTGCCCAGCGACTTCGTCATCCGGATGGAGCGCAGCCATATCCGCTGCATCCCGTTCAACCCTGTGGTGCCGCTGGTGTCGCTGGTGATGAACCACCGCGACCACCGGAAGATCGTGGTCATCGACGGCAATGTGGCCTACACCGGCGGCGTGAACCTCGCGGACGAATATATCAACGCCGAGCAGCGCTTCGGCTACTGGAAGGACGCCGCCATCCGGCTGGAAGGGGCGGCGGTCTGGAATTTTACCGTCATCTTCCTCAACTGCTGGAACGCCTTCCGCCCGCAGGAGACGGACTACGCACCCTTTGCGCCGACCCGCCTGCCGGAAAGTTCGGACGGCGTCGTTCAGCCCTACACCGACAGCCCGCTGGACGAAGAGCCGCTGGCCGAGACGGTCTACCTGAACATCCTGGCCCAGGCGCAGCGGTATGTGTATCTCTACACGCCCTACCTCGCCGTGGGTGAGGAGATGCTCGACGCCCTGAAGACCGCCGCCAAACGCGGCGTGGATGTCCGGCTGGTCCTGCCGGGCATCCCGGATAAGAAGCTGGTGTTCCGGCTGAGCCGGTCCTACTATGTGCCGCTCCTCCGGGCGGGCGTCCGCATCTACGAGTACACCCCCGGCTTCCTCCATGCGAAATGCTACGTCAGTGACGACCATCTGGCCGTGGTGGGCAGCATCAACATGGATTACCGCAGTTTGTTTTTGCACTTTGAGTGCGGGGCGCTGCTTTACAGCAACAGTCAGGTCATCGCCCTGCGGGAGGATGTGCTGGCCACTCTGCCGCAGTGCCGGGAGGTGCAGCTTTCCGACTGCCGGACTTCTCTGCCGGGCACCCTGCTGGACAGCGTCCTGCGGCTGCTGAGCCCGCTGCTGTAAAATCCTCTCCGTCAACGCCTGATGGCGTTGACCGCTCCCCCAAAGGGGGAGCCCTTGGCATGTCGGGAACGCTTTACGAGCTGCATGGGCTCAATTGATCGCAAGACAGTGGGCCTTGCTGCCAGAACCAGCAGATGCGAACCTCTGTCGCGGAGCCCGGACGCTTCCGAAATCGTAGACTTTGTTCATCCAGTATTTTCAAAACCGTTCTGCCAATGGCTCTCCCTTCGGGAGAGCTGGCGAGCGAAGCGAGACGGAGAGGGGAAACCCTCTGACGAATAAGAAGGACCCTGCCGGATATACTACTTCCAAACCCATCGGGAAAGGGAGCGTATCTATGAGAAAAAGCAAGGCTCTTTGGGGCTGTGCGCTGGCAGCAGCCCTGCTGTTGGCTGCCTGCGGAAAACCGAACGCCGGGTCGTCCGGCTCTGGAAGCATGAGCGGGAGCGGCGCGGCCTCGCAGACGACCGCCGCCTGGAAGACCGGTCTCGGTGTCGTCGTGGAAACGGAAGACGAAGACCGCACCGGGAGCATCCGGCTGGCGGCTGCGGCAGTGCTGCTGGACGGCGACGGTAAGATCGCAGACGTGGAGCTGGATGAGATGGAAACGACTATCGGGGCCGACGGCACCGGCGCGGTGCACCTGCCCACGGATTACCGGACCAAGCGGCAGAAAGGGACGGACTACCCGCTGGCAGAGGCCTCTTCGCTGAAAAAAGGCTGGGCGGAACAGGCGGATGCCTTCGCGGACTATCTGACCGGCAGGACGCCGGAGCAGGTGTCCCTGCTGAAGCTGGACAATGATGGCAAGCCCACAGATGCTGACCTGCTGGCTGGCTGTACCATCGCGGTGGACCGTTACCGCGACGCGGTGGTCAAGGCCTGTTCCAATGCCAGGGGGCTGGGCGCGGCCAAAGGCGACCGGGTGTCGCTGGGCGTGGAGGCGGTGAATGGCTCTTCGGATGTGACTGCCACCGATGACCGGGACGTCAACGCGGAAATCGACATCAGCCTTGTGGCCCTGACGCTGGACGCCGAGGGCCGTGTGACCAGCGCCGTGGCAGACATGGCCGAACCGGCCCTGACGGTGGCGTCCGATGGCGGCATCACTGCGCCGGACAAGGTGGAGACCAAGTTGGAACAGGGCGACCGCTACGGGATGCGGGGCGCTTCCTCCTTAAATAAGGAGTGGTACGAGCACAGCGAGGGCTTTTGCGGCTACCTCAAAGGAAAGACCCGTGCGGAGGTTGCCGCCATCCCGGCAGACGGCTCGGACGCTGACCTGATGGCGCTGTGCACCATCTCGGTGACCGACCTCCAAAAGGCTGCGCTGGACGCGATGCGAACCAAATAATGCTGCAAAGCACTTCACAAGAGCTTTTTCCGGAAGGGAAAGGCTCTTTTTGTTTGCGCGATTCGCACAGAAAGCACACCGGAAAGAGAACGCATTCCGGCATTGTGCGAAAAATCGGCCTTCCCCCTTGCAAAATCGTGCCAAATGCGGTATCCTAGATGCACAGTTTAGTTCTTTATCACGGTAAAGTGATAAAACGAGGGCGTTAGAGGAGGACTTTGGGATGAGAATGAAACGATTCCTTTCGATGTTTGTGGCGGGTGCGATGGCACTCAGTCTGGCAGCCTGCGGCGGGGCCGCATCCACGTCTACGGCTGCTTCGGCTTCCGGCTCTGCGGCAGGCTCTGCTGCATCCGCTTCGGCTGACAGCGACCTGGCCTATATCCAGGGCAAGGGCAAGATGGTCATTGGCTACACGGTGTATGCACCGATGAACTACACCGATGACGAGGGCAACTTCACCGGCTTTGATACCGAACTGGCCACCGCCGTCTGCGAGAAGCTGGGCGTGGAGCCGGAGTTCGTGGAGATCAACTGGGACACCAAGGTGGTCGAGCTGGACGCCAAGAGCATCGATTGCATCTGGAACGGCCTGACCCTGACCGATGAGATCAAGGAGAACACCGCCACCACCAAGCCCTACGCCAAGAACGCACAGGTCGTGGTCGTGAAGGACGGCACGGAGTACACCTCTACGACGGACCTCGTGGGCAAGACTGTGGTCGCAGAAGCCGGTTCCGCCGGTGAATCGGCCATTGCAGACGATGCAAGCCTGTCGCAGGCCGATTACATCTCCAAGAGCGTCCAGACCGACTGCCTGATGGAAGTGGCCGCCGGTACCGCAGATGCCGCTGTGCTGGACCTGACCCTGGCCAACGCGATGATCGGTGAGGGCACCGACTACGCAGACCTGAAGATCGTCGATGAGCTGAACGCCGAGGAGTACGGTGTGGCCTTCCGCAAGGGCAGCGATGCCGCAGCGGCCGTCGATGAAGCGTTTGATGCGCTGAAGGCCGACGGCACCCTGAGCGCCCTGGCCGAAAAGTACGAGTTGGCGCTGGCCGACTGATCGTAGACCGCAATGCAGAAAGCCGCTCCGTTCCGGGGCGGTTTCCTGCTGGAAGTACAAAAAATTGATGGGTGTGTTTTTGTGTCTGTGATTCTTGGGCGCCTATCCGGCGCATTCCTCCTCAACTGTGAGTTGTTTGCCCTGACGCTGCTGTTCGCGCTGCCGCTGGGCCTTGTGGTGTCGTTTGGCTCCATGAGCCGCTGCAAGCCGCTGAGCGCCGCAGTCAAGACCTTCGTCTGGATCATCCGCGGCACCCCGCTGATGCTGCAGATCATCGTCATCTACCTTGGCCCCGGTCTGCTGGGGATGAGCAACCCCTGGCCCTCCGGCTCCGGCGGGCGGATGGTGGCAGCTGTGGTGGCGTTTGCCATCAACTATGCCTGCTACTTCTCGGAGATCTACCGCGGCGGCATCGAGGCAGTGCCCAAAGGCCAGACCGAGGCCGGGGAGGTGCTGGGCATGACGAAGACGCAGATCTTCTTCAAAGTCACGCTGCTGCAGGTCATCAAGCGCATCCTGCCCCCGATGGGCAACGAGATCATCACGCTGGTCAAGGATACCTCGCTGGCGAATACCATCGCCAACAAGGAGATCATCATGATGGCCAAGGAATACAGCGCAAAGGGCCTGATCTGGCCGCTGTTCTCCACGGCCATCTTCTTCCTGGTCTTCGTCGGTGTGCTGACCGTTCTGTTCAACTGGCTTGAGAAAAAGCTCGATTATTTCCGCTGCTAAGGGAGGGGTTCAATTATGGCATTGCTCGAAGCCTCCGGCATCGGGAAAAATTTCGGGGACACCCACGTCCTCAAGGACATTTCGCTCACTCTGGAGCAGGGCGAGGCGCTGGCCATCATCGGTTCGTCGGGTTCCGGCAAGACGACCCTGCTGCGCTGCCTGAATTTTCTGGAACGGCCGGACACCGGCGTCATCAAGGTGAACGGCGAGACCATGTGGGACGCCGCCGACCCCGCCACCCAGCGGGAGAGCGAAGTGCGCAAGAAGCGGCTCCACTTTGGTCTGGTGTTCCAGAACTTCAACCTTTTCCCGCAGTACACCGCGCTGCAGAACATCATGCTGGCGGGTGAGCTGCTGGCCAAAGAACGCCCGGACTACAAGGCCCGCAAAAAGGCCATCCACGCTGAGCTGGAGCAGCAGGCAAAGGAGCTTCTGGCCCAGATGGGTCTGTCGGAGCGGGCCGGACACTATCCGCACCAGCTGTCCGGCGGCCAGCAGCAGCGCGTGGCCATTGCCCGTGCGCTGGCCCTGCACCCGGACATCCTCTGCTTCGATGAGCCGACTTCGGCCCTCGACCCGGAGCTGACCGGCGAAGTGCTGCGCGTCCTGCGCGACCTTGCCGACCGCAAGACGACCATGATCATCGTCACCCACGAGATGCACTTTGCCCGCGACGTGGCAGACCGCATCCTCTTCATGGATGGCGGCGTGGTCGTGGAGGAAGGCCCCGCCAAAGAGCTCATCGACCACCCCCAGGAGGAGCGCACAAAGCAGTTCCTCGCCCACTATTCTGAATGACCACATCTGCCCCCGGAGAGGTTGCCTTTCCGGGGGCGGTTTTGCTATAATAGATTCGAACAGGAAGGAGGGAGTTCCGGTATGACGACAAAACGAGAACAGGCTATGCGCAATGCGGTGGCGTCTGCGCGGATGGAGGGGCTTCCGGTCTCCAAACAGACGGAGCGCGATTGTGTGCGCTATCTGGAAGGACGAATCGATACGGCGACCCTTGTGCAGGAGATCCTGAACCGGCAGCGTGGGCAGGACCGGGAGGTGAAGCATGGGATATACCATGCGTGTGTTTCTGGCCCAGCTGGCGCAGAACGCAGGCTATCGGCTGGATTTTTCCTGTGTGGATGCCGATGAGCTGATGATCGCAACGATATACGCCGCACAGGGTATCGACCTGCCGCTGAAAGATGTGCTGGACAAGATCATAAAAGAATGACCACATCTGCCCCCGGAGAGGTTGCCTTTCCGGGGGCGGTTTTGCGCAGGTGCGCGGATTCTACTGCTGGTCGGTTGCGGGTCTGCGGAATTTCTGCTACACTGGAGCCAACAAGACCGGACAGGGGAGGACGACACGATGGAGCAGAACTTCGAACTAAACAAGCAGGCGTTCGGGGCGTTCCTGGCGCAGCTGCGGCGGGAAAAGGGCTGGACGGAGAAGGACTTGGCCGAGAAGCTGTATGTCTCGGACAAGGCAGTCAGTAAATGGGAGCGGGGCCTGAGTGTGCCGGACGTTTCGCTGCTGCTGCCGCTGGCCGAACTGCTGGGCGTCTCAGTGACAGAATTGTTGGAGGGGCGGCGGCTGGAAGAAGCGGCCATCCCGGCCAGCGAGGTGGAAGTGCTGGTGAAAAAGGCACTGACCCTCCCGACGGAACCGGCAGAGGTCCGGAAAGGGCGGGTGAAGAAATATCTGCCGGTGTATCTCGCCTGCAATGTGCTGGGCGCGGTAGAAGCACTGATGGTCTGGAATCTGGGGTGGATGGAAGAGAAGATGCAAATGCTCCTGTGGATGAGCTGCGGTTTTGGATTCCTTTTCGGGGCGTACTTTTTCTTTACAGAGGAAGTGCTTCCGGGTTACTATGATGAAAACCGTATCAACTACGTTACACAAGGAATTTTCCGAATGAATATTCCGGGGGTCTATTTTAACAACCGGAATTGGCCGGTCATTTTAAGATGGGGACGTATTTGGACGGTCGTGACGGCGGTGGCAATGCCGTTATTGCTTGCGCTTGGCACATGGGCAGGGAAGATGGTTGGAAAAGAACTTTGCCTGATGATCTGGTTGGTATATTTGGTGAGCATGGCATTTGCAATCATCGTTCCGGCACGGAAGTATGAATTTGGTGCACCGAAGAAAAATTGAGCGAAGGGGGAGCGGAAACGCTCCCTCTTTTGCACTCCATGCAGGGAAACCGCCCGGACGACCGTTTTATGGAGTGAAAGGATGTGGAACTCGATGAAACGGAAGCGTTCTGTGCGGAACCGCCGGGCACGGCGGTGTCTGTTTTTGATCTTGCTGGCTCTGCTGGCGCTGTTGCTGATATGGCCCCGGACGGTCCATCTGGAGGGGCTGGTCAGCCCGTATGCCATTCTGGTGGATGCCGACAGCGGGGAGGCAGTGGCAGAAAAAGAGGCGGATGTGAGCATCTACCCGGCCTCGATGACCAAAGTGATGACGGCCCTTCTGGCCCTTGAGGCAAACCCAGACCTGGAACAGCCGGTGACGCTGCCGGAGGACATCTTCCCGGAATTGCGGGCCGAGGGCGCATCGATGGCGGGGTTTCGGCCCGGGGAGACGGCCACCGTGCGGGACCTGTTATACGGTGCGCTCCTGCCCTCCGGCGCGGAGTGCTGCGAGGCGCTGGCGCGGGAAGTGAGCGGTTCGGAGGAAGCCTTTGTGGAGTTGATGAACCAAAAGGCGTCAGAGCTGGCGATGCGTTCCACCCACTTCTGCAACCCCACCGGCCTGCACGACCCGGAGCATGTCTCCACCGTGCGGGATATGGCCCGGCTGCTGCGGGCTGCGATGCAGAATGAGACTTTCCGTGCCATCCTGAGCGCCGGGCGCTATGCCGTCCCGGCGACGGACCTGCATCCGGAGGGCTTTACAATGACGAGCACTTTCTGGGCAGAGCTGGGCGATGTCTCCCTGCGGAGGGGGCAGTTCCTGGGCGGCAAAACCGGCTACACCAGCGCGGCGGGGCTTTGTCTGGCCAGTGCCGCACAGGTGAAGGGGAAACGGTACATTCTCGTCACGGCGGGTGCGAAGGGGAACCACGGCACCGAGCCTTACCATATCGAAGATGCTGTCCGGGTCTACCGCCAGCTGACTCGCTGAGATATGAGCAGAATCACCAGTTTTTACGAGGAATCTTTGTTGAAGCTTATCAAAAGGAGACTCTTGAAAAATTACCGCAATCTGATATAATCACATTCGTGAAAACCACAACGTCCTGCCCCTTTTCCGGCAGGGCGTTTTTGTCGAAAAAAAATCGGTTTTGTTGCTTTTGACGACCCCCAAAGGAGGGCACTGACATGACAAAAGATATGACACAGGGCAGCCCGCTCAAGCTGATCCTCGCCTTTGCGGTCCCGCTGATGCTGGGCAGTCTGTTTCAGCAGTTCTACAATCTGGCCGATACCATCATCGTGGGCCGGTTCGTCGGTGTGGAAGCGCTGGCGGCGGTCGGCAGCGTGGGCGGCCTGAACTATCTGGTGCTGGGCTTCGTCAACGGCATCGCCTGCGGCTTCTCCATCCCCATTTCGTGGACGTTCGGCGCAAAGGACTACCGTGAGATGCGCCGTTACACCGCCAACGCCGTCTGGCTGTCGATCTTCTTTGCGGCGGTGCTCACCGTGGTCACGGTGGCCATGACCCGCTCCATCCTGGTCTGGACCAACACCCCGGACAACATCATCGACCTGGCGGATGTCTACATCCGCACCATTTTTGTGGGCATTCCGTTCACCCTGTTGTACAATATGACCAGCGCCCTGATGCGCGCTCTGGGCGATAGCAAGCGCCCGCTCTACTTCCTGCTGGTGGCGAGCTTCCTGAACATCGGGCTGGACCTGCTTTGCATCATCGTGTTCCGGATGGGTGCCTTCGGTGCGGCGTTCGCCACCGTGTTCAGCCAGGCCGTGGCCGGTCTGGGCAGTCTGCTCTATATCCTCAAACATTACGGGGAGCTGCGCTGGTCCAGAGAAGAGGGGCAACTCAGCAGGACGCACTGCGCCAAGCTCTGCAGCATGGGCATCCCCATGGGCCTGCAGTGCAGCATCACGGCCATCGGCAGCGTCGTGCTGCAGGGTGCCGTCAATGGTCTGGGCAGCGACATCGTGGCAGCACAGACAGCCGGCGGCAAGGCAGCGCAGTTCCTCTCCGTCCCGCTGGAGAGCATCGGCACGGCCATGACCACCTACGCCAGCCAGAACATGGGCGCACACGACCTGAACCGCGTGAACAGGGGCGTCAATACCGCGCTGGGCATCGGCGTGGTGTACAGCATCGTGTCCTTCCTCATCCTGCGCGTGGCGGATAAGCCCCTCATCGGACTCTTCTTGGAGAGCGACCAGACCGAGATCATGGCCAACGCCCAGAGCTTCATTTTCTGGAACAGCGTCTTCTACATCCCGCTGGCGGTCCTCATCATCTACCGCTATACCATCCAGGGGCTGGGCTATTCCAGCCTGGCCATGTTCGCCGGTGTAGCCGAGATGGTCGCCCGTGCGCTGGTGGGCTTCCTGTTCGTGCCGCTGTGGGGGTACTTTGCCGCCTGCATCGCCAACCCCGTGGCCTGGTTCTTTGCCTGCTTCTTCCTCATCCCGGCCTACATCGTGGTGTACCGCCGCCTGAAAAAGGAAAAGCTGGTGCCTCACGCAAACCTGTAAGAATCAAAAGAAGCGTTTTGCGATGACTGCATTGCAAAACGCTTCTTTTTATATTATACTGATTATAATTATGCCACAGAAAGGGCGGTGGAGCCGATGGAGCAGGAACTGGAACAGATCGAGGGTACGGTCGAAGACATCATCTACGAAAATACGGACAACGGCTACACCGTCTTTGAAATCTCCGGCGGCGGCGTCCTCACGGTGGTGTGCGGCGTGGTGGGGGAGCTGCATGCAGGCGAGAGCGTCGTCTGCCGCGGCAAGTATGAAAACCACGCCACCTATGGCCGCCAGTTCCACGCGCAGGAGTGCGAGACCGACATGCCCAAGGATCTGGAAGCCGTCTACGCCTTCCTCGCCAGCGGCTCGCTGCCCTACATCGGGGCCCGCACGGCCACGAAGATCCTCGACAAGTTCGGGGCACAGGCACTGGAGATCATTGCGAATGACCCGGCCCAGCTGACCACCATCTCCGGCATCTCGGCGGACAAAGCCGACCGCATCCAGCAGGAGTTCAAGCGGATGTTCGGGATGCGGGAGCTCATCGCCTATCTGGCGCAGTTTGAGATCAGCCCCCGCCGCGCGATGGAGGTGTTCCGGGTGTTCGGCCCCAGCGCCATGAACGCCATCTCCTCCAACCCCTATCTGCTCTGCGGTGAGCCGCTGCAGCTGGATTTCCGCCACGCCGACAGCATCGCCCAGTATTATCACATGGAAGGGGACTGCACCCAGCGGCTGGAAGCCGCCCTTCTGCGCACCCTGCGCCACAATGCGGGCAACGGCCACACCTGCCTGCCCCGTGCGCAGCTGCTGGAAACGGCCTCCAATTTCATCCACCAGCCGCCGGAAAAGCTGGCCAAAGCACTGGACCAGTGCATCGAAACGGACGAACTCAGCGTCCGGATGTTTGAGGGAACACCCTACATCTACCTGCCCGACCTGCTGGCCGCCGAACAGGACATCGCCGACCGGCTGGCCCTGCTGGCCAAGCGGGAGAAGCAGACCGTCCGCGACCTGGACAAGAACATCCAGGTGTTGGAGCTGACCCAGGGCTTTGCCTATGCACCGCTGCAAAAAGAGGCCATCCGCAAGGCGATGACCGAGAACTGCCTCGTCCTCACCGGCGGCCCCGGCACCGGCAAGACCACCACCGTGAACGCCATCCTGCAATTGCTGGAACATCAGGCCGAGCGGGTGGCCCTCTGCGCCCCCACGGGCCGCGCGGCCAAGCGGCTGAGCGAGCTGACCGGCCGGAAGGCCTCCACCATCCACCGCCTGCTCGAAGTGGACTACACCGGCGGCGTGGTCAGCTTCATCCACAACGACAAGAACCTGCTCAAGTGCGATGTCGTCATCCTCGACGAGATGAGCATGGTGGACGTCAAGCTGTTTCAGGCCCTTATCGCGGCGCTGCGGTACAGCTGCCGCATCCTGATGGTGGGCGATGCCGACCAGCTGCCCAGCGTCGGCCCCGGCAACATCCTGGGCGAGGTCATCCGCTCTGAGCGGGTGCCCACCGTCTGCCTGAACGAGATCTTCCGGCAGGCCAAGCGGAGCCTCATCGTGGAGAACGCCCACCACATCATTTCCAGTGAGCCGCTGCAAAAAGGCGGCAAGACCGACGACTTTTTCTTTCTGGAATCGGACGGCGACGCGGCCCAGAAGCTGGTCTGCGACCTTGTCACGACCCGCCTGCCCCGGAGCTACGGCTTCGACCCCGTCCGGGATATCCAGGTGCTCTGCCCGACCAAGCTCGGCCCCACCGGCACCCAGGCGCTGAACGTGGAGCTGCAGAACCTGCTCAACCCGGAGCAGAAGGGCAAACCCCAGCTGCAGAGCGCGGCCCGCGTCTTCCGGGTGGGAGACAAGGTGATGCAGGTGCGCAACAATTACGAGATCGTCTGGCAGCGGGTCGGCGGGGAACAGGGCGTGGGTGCCTACAACGGCGACATCGGCATCGTGGAGTCCATCAACATGCGGGAGCGCTCGATGGTGGTCCGGATGGACGACCGGCGGCTGCTCTACCCGGCGGAGAACCTCAACGAACTGGAGATCGCCTACGCCATCACGGTGCACAAGAGCCAGGGCAGCGAGTTCCCGGCGGTGATCCTGCCGGTGGCGCAGGTGCCGCCCCGGCTGTGCTACCGGAACCTGTTCTACACCGGCGTCACCCGCGCACGGAAGCTCTGCATCGTGACCGGGCGGCGGGATGTCGTGAACCGGATGATGGGCAATGTGCGCCAGAACCTGCGGTACAGCGGCCTGTGCACCCTGCTGCAGCAGGCCCTGCCCGCTGAACAGCAGAAACTTGAGGAATGACGCAGGAAACCGCTGCGTTGTGCAAGAACGCGGGTGTACTTTTCCGAGCGGTTATGTTATACTATAATGTGTTTGATTACCCGGCCGGGGAGCCCGGCATTCAGATAGGAACAGGGAAAGCAGAGAAAGGATCTTCGTATTATGGCACAGAATGATATCGGTATCGACCTTGGTACCACGACCATCATCATCGCGCAGGAGGGCACCGGCGTGGTGCTCAATCAGCCCAGCGTGGTGGCGGTGGATACCCGCAAGAACTCGGTGCTGGAGGTCGGCGACAAGGCGCTGGCCATGGTGGGCCGCACCCCGAACTATATTTCCGCGATCTTCCCCCTGAAGGACGGCGTCATCAGCGACCACACCATGACCCGCGAGCTCATCTGCCGGTTCGTCAATCAGGTGTACAGCTCCCACATGGTCAAGCCCCGCGTGGCGGTCTGTGTGCCTGCGGCCATCACCGGCATCGAGAGCGATGCCGTGGTCGAGGCGGTCATGGCAGCCGGTGCGCGTCAGGTCTACCTCATTGATGAGCCCATCGCCGCAGCCCTCGGCTCCGGCATCGACATCACCCAGCCCGACGGCCGGATGATCATCGACATCGGCGGCGGCACCACGGACATCGCGGTGCTGAGCCTGGGCGGCAAGGTCAAGGCCACCAGTGTCCGCGTGGCGGGCAACCACTACGATGACGAGATTCTGAAGCATGTGCGCAACAAGTTCAGCATCGCCATCGGTCAGCGTACCGCCGAACAGCTGAAAAAGAACGTGGCCTGCTGCCCCCAGAAGGCCGATTTCAACGAGACGATGGAGGTCAAGGGCCGCAGCCTGCTGACCGGCCTGCCCATCCGGGTGAACGTCTCCACCAGCGACCTGTACGAGCCGGTCATGATGCTGAGCGAGCAGATCGGCACGGCGGCCCATCAGGTGCTGGAAAAGACCCCGCCGGAGCTGGCCGGCGACATCTTCCGCAACGGCGTGGTGCTGACGGGCGGCGGTGCCCAGCTGCACGGCCTGCCGGAGTACCTGAGCCAGGAACTCAAGGTCAACGTGGAGGTCTCGCCCGACCCCGTGAACTGTGTGGCGCTGGGCACGGCCATGAGCCTGAGCGTGCGCGACCGGCTGGAGACCGGCTTTACGGACGCGACTCCCCGCATCGGCCGCCGCTGAGCGAAAAGACGTACTTCACGGTTTTGAAAAAATTGCGATATTTTTTGTTCATCGTTGTTGAATCGGGTCGGAAAATATTGTATAATATTTTCAAATCGGTTTTTGCGGGCGGAGCCATGCGCTTTGGCCGCAGAAGAATAAATGACTAGGAGGAAGAACATGAATCTGGGTTCTGATGTGGTTATCACCATTACCGGTATCGTATTGGTGTTTGCCATCCTTGTCCTGCTGATGGCGATCATCACGCTGGAGGGCAAGATCTTCGACGGCATGAATGTCAGGAAGGCAGCAGCAAAGGCTGCACCCAAGGCTCCCGTTGCAAAGCCGGCCGCACCTGTTCAGCAGGCTGCTGCTCCTGCTCCTGTGGTGGAAGAGGGCATCCCCGGCGATGTGGTAGCTGCGATCATGGCAGCGATCCACGCAATGGGCAACGGAAAGTACACCCTCAAGGCCGTGCGCCGCAGCAAGAATGGCTGGGGCAAGGCCGGTGTCAACGACACCACCGCACCTTTTTAACACAGGAGGAAGAACATGACACAGTTTATCAGCACTCTGGTCGGTATTTTCCAAAGCTCTGGCTTTGCCCGCTTCGGTGAGCCGGGCGGCTACCTGTACGCAATCATGATTTGCGTCGGCTGCTTCTTGCTGTACCTGGCCATTGTGAAGGAATATGAGCCCCTGATCCTGCTGCCCATGGCGTTCGGCATGATCCTTGCCAACCTGCCCGGCAGCGGCATCATCCACATGCAGTATTTCGTCGGCGATGGTCTGGAGCACCCGATGTGGGTCGAGATCCTGAACAACGGCGGTCTGGCCGATATGCTCTACATGGGCGTCAAGCTGGGCATCTACCCGCCGCTGATCTTCCTGGGCATCGGCACCATGACCGACTTTGCACCCCTGATCTCCAACCCCAAGAGCCTGCTGCTGGGCGCTGCAGCCCAGTTCGGCATCTTCGGCACCTACATGGGTGCCCGCCTGCTGGCAGCCACCGGCCTGGTGGACTTCACCCAGAAGCAGTCTGCTGCCGTCGCCATCATCGGCGGTGCAGACGGCCCGACCGCGATCTTCGTCACCTCCCGTCTGGCACCGGAGCTGCTGGGCAGCATCGCCGTGGCAGCATACAGCTACATGGCGCTGGTGCCTGTCATCCAGCCGCCCATCATGAAGGCTCTGACCACCAAGAAAGAGCGTACCGTCGTGATGAAGCAGCTGCGCACCGTGACCAAGACCGAGAAGATCGTCTTCCCCATCATAGTCACCATCATCGTCTCCCTGATCGTTCCGGATGCCGCCGTTCTGGTCGGTATGCTGATGCTGGGCAACCTGATGAAGGAGTCCGGTGTCGTGGATCGTATCCAGAAGACCGCCGGCAATGAGCTGATGAACATCATCACCATCTTCCTGGCGCTGTCCGTTGGCTGCACCACCTCTGCCAACACCTTCCTGAACACCCGCACCCTGTTCATCATCGTGCTGGGTCTGATCGCATTCTCCTTCGGCACCGCAGCCGGTGTTCTGTGCGGCAAGGTCATGTATGCACTGACCGGCGGCCAGGTCAACCCCCTGATCGGTTCCGCAGGTGTTTCCGCTGTTCCGATGGCGGCCCGCGTTTCTCAGAAGGTCGGCCAGAGCGAGAACCCCTCCAACTTCCTGCTGATGCACGCCATGGGCCCCAACGTCGCTGGCGTGATCGGTTCCGCCGTTGCTGCTGGTATTCTGATCAACATCTTCGGCTAAGCCCTGTTTTGGCAAATTGAGGATCCCAAACCGTCCATCTGTCGGCACTGTGCCGCAGATGGGCGGTTTTTTATGCGGTAAACTCTGTGCAATAGGGATGAAATGTGATATACTATACCTTAGTGATTCATGGAAAATAGCTTAAAGAACAGGTGAAACAATGGCAATTGATCTCAGGCAGGAATTTTGCGCGCTGCGCGATACCTACATTGAAAAACAGTTCGGCCGCCTGAACGCGATGCAGCGGGAGGCTGTGTTTACCACCAACGGCCCGCTGCTGATCCTGGCAGGCGCCGGAAGCGGCAAGACGACCGTGCTGGTCAACCGCATCGCGAACCTCATCCGCTTTGGTGCGGCGCACGGCTCCCAGTGGGTGCCCCGCGAAGTGACCGAGGACGACGTCAAGGCGCTGCGGATGGCGATCATGACGAACACCGATGCCCCTTCCTGGCTGGACGGGATGCTCCGCAAGGATGCGGTGCGCAGCTGGAACGTGATGGCGATCACCTTTACGAACAAGGCGGCAGGGGAGCTGAAGGAGCGCCTGCGGAACATGCTGGGCGGCGAAGAGGGCGACGAGGTGTTCGCCTCCACCTTCCACTCGGCCTGTGTGCGCATCCTGCGCCGCTGGGCGGAGGAGATCGGCTACCCCCGCAGCTTTACTATCTATGACACCGACGACGCCCAGCGCGTGATGAAGAGCGTATACAAAGAGCTGAGCATCGACGACAAATTCTTCCCGGTCAAGAGTGCCATCAACCAGATGAGCCGCTGGAAGGACCAGCTCGTCAGCCCCGAAGAGGCCCTGCGCACCCCGGCGCGGGATACGAAAGGAGCGCTGGCGGCCAAGGTCTATGCGGCCTACGAAAAGAAGCTGAAGGACGCCGGTGCGTTCGATTTCGATGACCTCATCTACCAGACCGTTCAGCTGCTGGCCGGGCACAAGGAGGTGCGGCAGTTCTACCAGAACAAATACCGCTATCTGCTCGTGGACGAATACCAGGACACCAGCGTGGCACAGTTCCGCCTGGTCAGCCTGCTCACCGGGCCGGAGAAGAACATCTGCGTCGTCGGCGACGATGACCAGAGCATCTACCGGTTCCGCGGTGCTACCATCGAGAACATCCTCAACTTCGAGCGCATCTATCCCGGCACAAAGACCATTCGTCTGGAGCAGAACTACCGCTCGACCTCCAATATCCTGAACGCCGCCAACTGCGTCATCCAGCACAACACCGAGCGCAAGGGCAAGACCCTCTGGACGAAGAACTGTGAGGGCGACAAGGTGCAGGTCTACACGGCGGAAAACGAGCAGGATGAGGCCATGCACATCGCGGATGTCATCGGCCAGCACCTCAAAGAGGGCGGGCATCTGGCAGACCACGCGGTGCTTTACCGAATGAACGCGCAGTCGGCCCCCATCGAAAGCTACTTTACCCGCGCCGGCATCCCGCATAAGATCGTGGGCGGCCAGCGCTTCAACGACCGCAAAGAGGTCAAGGACATCCACTCCTATATGTCCATCGTGGCCAATGCCCGCGACGACGTCCGCCTGCGCCGCATCATCAACGAACCGGCGCGGAAAATCGGCAACACGACCATCGAGGTCATCGCAGACCTTGCCGCGCAGGAGAACACGAGTATGCTGGAGATCATCAGCCACGCCGACCAGTACGCGCGGCTGGCCCGCTCCATCATGCCGATCCTGAAATTCTGGCAGATCTACGAGAAATTGCAGGAGTCGCTGGAAACACGGACGCTGGATGAGTTCGCGTCTGACGTCATTGAGCTGAGCGGGTACAAGGCCATGCTCGAACAGGAGATCGCCAAGGGCCACGAGGACGCCGCCGACCGGCTGCAGAACTTGGGCCAGCTGGTCAACAACGTGAAAAACTACTGTGACCAGCACGGCGAGGAGGCTACGCTGGAAGGCTACCTCGAAGACATCGCCCTCATCAGCGACATCGACAGCTACAACGAGAGCAGCGACCAGGTGGTCCTGATGACCATTCACTCGGCCAAGGGGTTGGAATTTCCGTATGTGTTCCTCATCGGCATGGAGGAGGGCGTCTTCCCCAGCGAGATGAGCAAATACTCCGAGGCAGACCTCGAAGAGGAACGCCGCCTGGCCTATGTCGGCATCACCCGCGCCAAAAAGGATCTTTACATCTCCAACAGCGTGACTCGGATGCTCTATGGCCGCACCCAGCGCAACGAGCCAAGCCGCTTTTTGCGCGAGATCGAGCCGGAGTACATCGAGGAGACCCGCAGCCCGGCGCTGGAGCGCCGCTCTCAGCTGGGCGGCTGGGGTTCGGCTTACAGCGATACCGTGCCGGGCGGCGCGTCGGGCTACTCCGGTGCCTCCGGCTGGGGCCGCAGCCGTTCCGGTTTCGGTTCCGGTTCCGGCAGCCGCTCCGGCTACCTGAATGCCGAATACAACGGCGGCAGCCGGGGCTTTGGGTCTGACTATGCCGGGCGGGGCGCGTCCGGGTCGGCCAGCACGGACAGCCGCAGCCGTTCGGGCGGTTTTGGCTCCGGTTATGGCCGCGCCGCAGCCCCCAAGGCTCCGGCGAAACCGGTGCAGTTCACCGGGGCACCGGCGGCAAAGCCTGCCGCCAGCACCCCGAAACACTACGAGCCGGGGGATATCGTGGAGCATAAAGTGTTTGGCCGCGGCAAGGTGCTCAAGGTCAAGCCTGCCGCAGGCGACCAGATCGTAGAGATCAACTTTGAAAAGGTCGGCGTGAAGAAGACCATGGCGAACTTTGCGCCGCTGACAAAAATAACGGAGGAATGACAGATGATGACAGTCCGATTGATCGCGCATACGCCGGAACCGGAAAAGGTGGTGGCTGCGGCGGCGAAGCTCTGCTATTCCGACGCCCACATCACCGACCTGCTGGACGGCCTGACCGAGGAGAAGACGGCCAGCTTCCTGACCATGCTCAGCGACCTTGGCCACGCCAGCCCCATAGAACATGCCAGCTTCACCTTTGGCATCGAGGGCGTCAGCCGCACCCTGCTGGCCCAGATCACCCGCCACCGCATCGCATCGTTCAGTGTGCAGAGCCAGCGCTATGTCCGGCTGGACGACTTTCGTTATGTCATCCCGCCGGAGATCGAGGCCATCCCCGAAGCAAAGGAAGCCTTCATCGCCAGCATGAACGAGGATGCGGCGCGCTATCTTGACCTCGTGAAGAAGCTGGAGGAGGGCCACACTGCCCGCCTGATGGCGGAGGGAATGCCCGAAAAACAGGCCCGCGCCAAGGCTTCCAAGCAGGCCAATGAGGACGCCCGCTTCGTGCTGCCCAATGCCTGCGAGACCAAGATGGTCGTCACCATGAACGCCCGCAGCCTGCAAAACTTCTTCCATCTGCGGTGCTGCAGCCGCGCCCAGTGGGAGATCCGGGCGCTGGCCGAAGAGATGCTGCGGCTGGTCTACCCGGTGGCACCCCATCTCTTCCGCACGGCTGGCCCGGCGTGTGTCTCTGGCCCCTGCCCGGAGGGCAGGATGTGCTGCGGCAAGACCGCCGAGGTGCGGGCGCAGTATGCCGCTTTGAAGGGGGAACCCGTATGAGCCACGGAAAACTCATCGTGCTGGAAGGGCTGGACGGCAGCGGCAAGGCCACCCAGGCCAAGCGTCTGGCCGCAGCACTGGCCGCCGAGGGCAGGCTGGTGCGGGAGATCACCTTCCCGAATTATGCCAGCGATTCGAGCGCACTGGTCCGGATGTATCTGGCCGGACAGTTCGGCGCGAGACCCGACGACGTGAACGCATACGCAGCATCGAGCTTTTATGCGGTAGACCGCTATGCGGGCTACAAAGCCGACTGGGGGAGATTCTACGAAGAGGGCGGCATCCTCATCGCAGACCGGTACACCACCTCCAATGCGGTGCACCAGTGCTCGAAGCTGCCGCCGGAAGAATGGGAGCAGTTTCTGCACTGGCTGTTCGATTACGAGTTCCATCTGCTGGGTCTGCCCGCACCGGACTGCGTGATCTATTTACAGGTGGACCCTGCCGTGAGCCAGAAGCTGATGACCCAGCGCTACCACGGCGACGAGAGCAAAAAGGACGTCCACGAAAAGGATGTGGAGTATCTGGCCCGCAGCCGCAGAGCGGCTGAGTTCTGCGCCGCTCACCTGGGCTGGCAGACCGTGCCCTGCACCTGCGGGGACGGGATGCGCAGCATTGAAGAGATCGGGCAGGAGGTCCGCCGGCGGGTGGACGCGGCCCTTGCGGAATAACGCACAATCGACCTGTGCCGGGCAGGCGCAGGGATACCCATGCGTAGGAGGTAGGTGTTTTTATGTACCGTTTGATGCAGCCGTCCGACCGGGCGGAGATCCTGGCGCTGTGGCAGCGCGAACATGGGGAGGACGAAACGTTCCTCGCCAACGCCATCGAGCGCTTTGCCGGGGAGCAGAATGTCTATGTAGCGGAGGAAAATGACCACATCGAAGCCGTGGCCATGGCGGTGCCGGTCTCGCTGCAGGGGCGGCCCGGCTGCTGCCTGTACGGCCTGACCGGGCAGGGCAGCCTGATCCTGGCGGGCCTGGTAGACCACCTGTGCACCCAGCAGAAACTGAAAGGGGCCGGGTTCGTGGTCGTTGTGCCCAGCGGGAACGAGCAGGCGGCGCTATTGCAGGATAAGGGCTTCCAGTGGGCCTTCCCGCTGCGGTGTCTGCCCCGCGAGGTAGACCGCAACCTGTGGAGCCAGGCCGAGTTCGACACCGTCACGGCCAAAAAGCTCTGTGAGCTGCGGGCGAGATTTTGGCCTGACACCGTGCAGCTGCCGCCGGAACAGATGGCCGTGGTGCTGGGGGATCTGTACTCCCGCGGGGCCACCATCGTCTCGAACGACAACGGCTACGGAATATATTTCCGCAAGGAGGACACCCTTTATTTTGTGGAGATGATGGCCACCGGCGACCGCGCCGCGGAGATTTTGATGGAAGCGGCCCGCGAAAAAGAGGTCATTGTGGAAAAGGCCGTCATCACCGTGGGTGCCGCGCAGAACCTCTTCCTTGGCGAGGGCACCCGGCAGGATTATGGAATGATCCGCTTTGAGGGCGAAGCCTTTGATGTGAGCGAGAGCTATATGCGGCTGATGTTGGACTGAAAGGAACATGCAGATGGCAAGTAACCATACGAGACCCCGCAAAAAAGGCGGTGCGCTGAAGATCCTGCTCGTGCTGCTGGTGCTCGTGCTGGCGGCGGCGGGCGGCGCATTCCTGCTGGCAAAGCGCGAGATCGACGGCGGCACCCGGCAGGACGCCGTGACTGTGGAGATCGCGCAGGGCAGCGGTGTGAGCACCATTGCCCGGCAGCTGAAAGAAGCGGGCGTCATCCGGTTTCCGCAGCTGTTCCGCTGGTACGTCGGCCGCAAAGACGCGGCGGCGAAGCTCCAGTATGGCGAATTTTCGCTGGAACCCGGCAGCTCCTACGATGCGCTCATCGAGGCGCTTTCTGAATATGCCAAAGCGGAGAGCGTCCGCCTGACCTTCCCGGAGGGCACGACGGCCATTGCCATCGCGCAGAAGATGGAACAGGCCGGGCTGTGTACCGCAAAGGAGTTTCTCGAAGAGGCCAACACCGGCGATTTCAGCGAATACACGTTCTGGCAGTATGTCCCCGATGACACGGAGGCCCCGGACCGTTTCCTGAAATGTGAGGGCTATCTCTTCCCGGATACCTACGAATTCCTTGCGGATGATACGGTACACAACTACGTTGCAACGTTCTATTCGCATTTTGACCAGCAGTTCACCGACGCGATGTATAAGGAGCTGGACCAGCAGGGCCTGAGCCTTTCGGAGGTCATCACGCTGGCATCCTTCGTGCAGGAGGAGGCCGGCAACGACCAGGACAACAATGTGGCCCAGGTGTTCCGCAACCGTCTGGCAGAAGGCTCGCCCTACCCCAAGCTGCAAAGCAACACGTCCAGCTATGTCCAGAGCGATGCAGACAACAACTATCTCTGGAACTGGGTGGCCCCCTGGTACGGCGGCTGGGAGAAGATCCCCGAAAACATCCGCAATGCCTACGACACCTATACTTGCACTGGCCTGCCCGCCGGGCCGATCTCGAACCCCGGTCTGGCCGCCATCCGGGCTGCGCTGGCCCCCCAGCCCGATGCGGAAGTCAAGGACTGCTATTTCTTTGTGACCGACCTCAGCGGCCAGTATTACTACGCCCGCACCTATGCGGAGCATCAGACCAACTGCCAGAAGGCAGCGGATGTGAACCGCTCGCTTGCGGCAAAAAAATGAGAGCGAAGCCCTTGTGCTGACGGAAAACGCAATGGTTGACCGGTTTGCCAGGGGCTCTCCCTTTGGGAGAGGGTAAGCTCGTTTAGGAGAATGATTATGTTACAGATCCCGGAACTTCTGTCCCCCGCGGGCGATTTGGAGCGCCTGCGCTACGCCATCAACTATGGTGCAGATGCCGTCTATTGCAGCCTGCCTGAATTTGGGATGCGCTCAGCCCCGGCCAACTTCACGCCGGAACAGCTGACCGAGGGCGTCATCTACGCCCATGCCCGCGGCCGCAAGGTCTACCTGACCATGAACACCCTGCCCACCAACGAAGAGGCCGACCGTCTGCCGGACGCCATCCGGAGTGCGGCCGCAGCGGGCGTGGATGCCTTCATCGTGGCAGACCTGGGTGTGCTGGAAGCCTGCAAGCAGTTCGCGCCGGACATTGATGTCCACATGTCCACCCAGACCGGCATCACCAACTGGGCCGCTGCCCGTGCGGCCTACAACCTGGGCGCCAAGCGGGTGGTGCTGGCCCGTGAGCTGACGTTGCAGGACATTGCCACCATCCGGGATAAGACCCCGCCGGAACTGGAGATCGAGGCCTTTGTCCACGGTGCCATGTGCATGAGCGTGTCGGGCCGGTGCCTGCTGTCCAACTATCTGACGGGCCGCGACTCCAACCGGGGCCAGTGCGCCCAGCCCTGCCGCTGGAAATACTACCTGAGCGAGGAGACCCGCCCCGGCCAGCTGTATGAGATCGGCGAGAACGAGGACGGGAGCTATATCCTGAACGCCAACGATATGTGCACGGCACCGTTTCTGGACCTCATCTGCAAGGCGGGCGTGGACAGCCTGAAGATCGAGGGCCGCGCCAAGACGTTCTACTACGTTGCCAGCGTGACGGCCGCCTACCGCCGCGCACTGGACCAGTATCTGGCCGACCCGATGAATGACAACTTTGAGCTGCCGGACGAGGTACTGGCCGAGCTGCCCCGCCCCAGCCACCGCCACTATTCGCCGGGCTTCTACTTTGGCCGCGAGCAGGCCAAGCAGGCCACCGACAGTGCCACCTACATCCGCGAGTGGGAGTTCGTGGGCACTGTGGACAGCTGGGAGAACGGCATCGCCAGCTGCCAGCAGCGGGGCAAGTGGAGCCTGGGCGACACGCTGGAAGTGCTCTGCCCGGACGGCCGCAGCATCCCGCTGCACCCGGAGTGGATCCGGAACGAGGCGGGGGAGAAGGTGGAGTCCACGCCCCATGCGATGGAAAAATACACCATCCCCACCCCGGAACTGCCCCCCATGAGCCTGCTGCGGCGCAAGGTCTGAGATTTCCGTTCCATACAGCAAAAAAAATCCCGCCATTTGGCGGGATTTTTTTTCGTCAGAGCGTATCCAGAACGCCGCGCGCCTTCCGGATGGTCTCTTCGCTCGTCTGCCACAGCTCGAACTCGGAGAAGCCGGGCAGGCCCATGGGGACGCCTTCCCGGCGGAAGGTCATCCGGCTGTCCAGCACCTGCTTGCCGGAAAGGTGGAAGCTGTGCGCACCGGTCTGTTTGGCCAGTGCAGGGAGGTTGGCCGGGGAGACGCCTGCGCCCACCAAAATCTCGATGCGCCCGGCGGCGCAGTCCACAAGCTGCCGGAGCAGGGGTGCCCCTGCGGGGGCGCTGGCGGCCTGGCCGCTGGTCAGGATGGTGGAAAGCCCCAGAGCACAGGCCGTGTCCAGCGCCGCGAAGGGGTCGCGGCAGACGTCAAAGGCGCGGTGGAGGGTGAGTGCAGCGGGGCGGCCCGCTTTGGCGGCGGCTTCGCGGGCGGCCTCGTAGATGGGGCGCAGGGCCTCTGCATCCAGCGCACCGTCCGGGGTCAGCACACCGGTGACGATGCCGTCTGCCCCGGCAGCGACGAGTGCGGCGGCAGATTCTTTCATTTGCGCCAGCTCCCAGCGGTCGTAGCAGAAATCACCGAAGCGGGGGCGGAGCAGGGCGCGGACGGGCAGGCCGGTGGTCTCCTTGACCTGCCGCACCAGCGCAAGGCTGGGGGTGGTGCCGCCCACGATGAGGTCGGCGCAGAGCTCCAGCCGGTCGGCCCCGCCGCGCTGGGCCGCAAGGGCACTGGCGGTGCTGTCAACACAAACTTCTAATGTATAGGGCATGAAAAACCTCCTTTGATACAGCTGCCGGAATGGTCCATCAACAAGACCCGTCAACAGAAACTGCTGACGGGTCTTGTTCAGGAACAACAGGTCACTTTACGGATTCGAGGAACCGCACGAAGCCTGCACGGCCTGCTTCGTCCAGCTTGTAGACACCGGCATCGGTCAGGACCTCGGCGAAGACATGGCCGACCTCGTCCTGCAGGATGAGGTGGACCGTATCAGCGTTCAGCTCCGGGTGCCGGGCGAGGATCTCCTCGGCCCAGGCGGCGTGTTTTTGCAGGGCTTCGGGGTAGTCGGCCGTGGGCACATGCGCGGTCAGCAGATCGGCCAGATCGAACAGCTCCTGCTTCAGGCGGCTGGGCAGCACGGCCAGCCCCATGACCTCGATGAGGCCGATGTTCTCCTTTTTGATGTGGTGGAGCTTGGCGTGGGGGTGGTAGACGCCAAGCGGGTGTTCCGGCGTGGTGATGTTGTTGCGGAGCACGAGGTCCAGCTGGAATCTGCCGTCCCGCATCCGGGCGATGGGGGTAATGGTGTTGTGCGGCTCACCGTCGGTCTCAGCGTAGACGAAGCAGGATTCGTCGGTGTAGCCGCGCCATGCGGTCAGAATCTTGTCCGCCAGGTCCACCAGACGGCCATCGTCCTCGCAGGTCAGGCGGATGCAGCTCATGGGCCAGTGGACGATGCCGGCTTCGACATCCTCATAGCCGGGGAAGGTCCAGCTCCTCTCGATGGGAGCTTTGGCCATGGCGAACTCATAGTGGCCGCCCTGGAAGTGGTCGTGGCTCAGGATGGAGCCGCCCACGATGGGCAGGTCGGCGTTGCTGCCCACGAAGTAGTGCGGGAACAGTGCTACGAAGTCCAGCAGCTTGCGGAAGGTAGCCCGCTCGATCTTCATGGGGGTGTGCTGGCTGTTGAACACGATGCAGTGCTCGTTGTAGTAGACGTAGGGGCTGTATTGCAGATTCCACGCGCTGTCGTTGATGGTCAGCGGGATGATGCGGTGATTCTCGCGGGCGGGGTGGTTCATCCGGCCCGCATAGCCCTCGTTCTCCACGCAGAGCTGGCATTTGGGGTAGGCGCTCTGGGGGGCCAGCTTGGCGGCGGCGATGGCCTTGGGGTCTTTTTCGGGCTTGGAGAGGTTGATGGTGATGTCCAAATCGCCGTAGGGCGTTTTGGTGACCCACTTCAGGTCCCGCTTGATGCGGTAGCGGCGGATGTAGTCGGTGTCCTGGCTGAACTTGTAGAACCAGTCGGTGGCAGCCTGGGGGCCTTCCTCCTCGTACCGCTCCTCAAAGTTGGCGCGGACGATGGAGGGGCGCGGGGTCAGGACGCCCATGAGTTTGGTGTCAAAGAGGTCGCGGGCGGTGGAGTTGTCCGCGCACACACCGCGCGATACAGCATCGTCCACCAGCGTTTTCAGGATGGATTCGAGGTCTTTGTAGCAGACTTCGCCCTCCGGCTCGGTGAAACTGTCCAGCTGCATGGTCATGAGCAGCTGGTTGCGGATGTAAATTGCATCGTCCGGCAGGATGAGGCCGGTGTCCAGACCATAGTTGACGAGCTGCTGAATGGCAGTGGAGATCACAGGACAGCGCCTCCTTCCGGGCGGATGGAGAGGATGTGGCAGCGGCCCTTGCCGAGGATGGCCTCCATCTCAGCCTTGAAGGAATCGAGCCGGGTCAGCGGTACAAAAGCCTGCACAGTGCCTGCGAAGCCGCCGCCGTGGACGCGGACTGCGCCCTCGCCGTGCAGGAAGTGCTTGGCGGCAGCGATGGTCACGGCCACCTCCTGATGCTCCTTATACCCGGCGGGGATGACGTTCTGCAGGTACTCCCAGCTGCTCAGACCGGACTCAGTGACCAGCGCAAGGAAGGTCTCGAAGTCGTCCGCGCGGAGGGCGTCCACCTGCTTTGCGACCCGGTCGTTGTCGGCGTAGACGTGGAAAGCGCGCAGAACGGCACGGTCGCCGCATTGTCTGCGGCACTCCGGCAGTTTGGAAAGGAAGGTCTCGAACGGCACATCGCGCAAAACTTCGCCGCCGCAGACCGCTGCCACGGCGCGGCAGTCGGCCGGGATGGCGGCATACTCGTCGGTCAGGTCGGCGTGGTCTGCACCGGAATCCAGGATGCAGAGCGCGAGGCCGGCCTTGGAGAAATCGACCTGTACAGGCTCGACCACGGGGTGGGCCGGGTCGGCAAAGTCGATGGTGATGATGTTGCCGACGCTGGAAGCCATCTGGTCCATCAGGCCGCAGGGCTTGCCGAAGTAGACGTTCTCTGCCCACTGGCCGATCTGGGCAATGGCGATGGGGGAGACCTTTTCGGTCATGAAGCAGTCGTTCAGGATGACGCCGATCAGCACCTCGAAGGCGGCAGAGGACGAGACGCCGCTGCCCTTGGGCACGTTGGAGGAGATGTAGACGTCCAGACCGGAGAGGCTGGCCCCGCGCTCCTGGAAGGCCTTGCACTCGCCGCGCAGGATGGCGGCGCTGGTGTTTTCCTCTTCCTTGCGGGCCGTCAGGTCGGCCAGGTCGATGACGCACAGGTCGTAGCCCTCGCTCTGGACGCGCAGCTGGTTCAGGCGGTTGGGGGCGGCGGCTGCGATCATGTCAATGTTGACGCTGCCAGCCAGCACACGGCCGTGCTGGTGGTCGGTGTGGTTGCCGCCGATCTCGGTGCGGCCGGGGGCACTGTACAGCCCGGCCTCGGTGTGGGCACCAAACGTTTTTTCCAGCCCGTCCAGCACAGCAGCGTAGCGGGCTGCCTGTGCGGGGGTCTGTTCGGGGGCGCAGCAGTACAGCGAGGCCAGACGCTCGGTGTGGGCGCCGCCTGCCAGCTCCTGCTTCCAGACAGAAACGGATTTCATCATGGCGAGTTCCTCCTCTGAACAAATCGTGCAAACTTCGTCACAGCCCATGCGGCGGGCCGTGGGATTCTTTCGATACTCCTATAATAAAGAATCTGTGCCCAAAAGACCATGCGTTATTGTTGCATCTGAATGCAAAGTTGCCAGAAAATCCGGCACAAAATTTGTGCAGAAATTCCTGCAACAGAGCTGAAAAAATCCTCCAAACCGGAAAAGCATTGGCCACAACCCACAAAGAACGGTCGGCTGCGGGTCGATCAGGGCCAGAGTTCCGATATGGAGGATTGGATTTTGCCGGCGGGTCAGTGAAAGTCCGGGCCGGTGAGGCCGTCGAGATTCAGCATCCCTTCCAGTGCGGCCACATCGGCGGAGACGTCCAGCGCGTCGGACTGGAACAGCTTATCCAGCTGGTTTTCGAAGGCCGTGATGAGCAGGTCCATCGAGCGCTCGATGCTCTGCCTGGCGTCGGTGATGTTCTCGCCCTGCACATCCTGCGCCGAGAGCTGGGCGTAGGTGTTCAGCAGTTTGAGGGCCGTGGGCAGGTAGTAATCCATGAACTTTTGCAGCTGGGCCTTTTTATCCGGGTCTTTCTTGGCCAGAGCAAAGATGCGGGCGCTGAGCTCTTCCAGCCGGGAGATCTTGGCCGTCATCACCGGGTCGGGGATGGCATCGTTGGCGCGGCGCAGCTGCTGTTGAAGGGAGGCGTACAGGTCTTCCGCTTCCGGCTCCGGCTGCGGGGCCTTGGGCGGCTGGGGTGCGGCTCCGCGCACGACAAGGGTGTCGGTGCGGTAGTCGATGTAGGCATCGGCCCCGAAATAGCCGTGGTCGATGGCGTGTTCCACCGCAGCGCGGCCACGGACTGCGTCGATGCCGACCGCCGCGAACAACTCGCCCAGCGCGATATTGTCCCGGTCGCCGACGATCTTGTCGAGCTTGCGTTCCAGCTTGCGGGCGCGGTCCATCCGCAGGCCGGTGAAGAGGGCTGCGCCGCCGCCGATGGTCTGGGCCAGCGCCGTCAGCAGCTCACCCCAGTCGATCTCATGGTCCCAGCAGAGCTCCTCCATGACATCGGCCAGGTCGCCGATGCCCACCAGCAGGAAGATGGCACCGAAGATGGTGCACAGGGTGGTGAGAGTCTTGTGCCACTGCTTGGCGCTCTTCTGCTCCGCAGTGGGGACATCTTGGTCGGAGACCATCTCACTGCGCTGGCCGGAGGCGGCGCTCTGTGCGGTGCGGGCGTCCTCTGCGTGGCTGTCGCGGGCGGGGTCGGCGTTGGTCTGCTCCTTTTTCTCGGCATCCCGGTCGATGGCGCGCAGGATGAAGAACAGGATGCCCAGCCACGGCGACATGGCGAACAACACCAGCAGAAGGATGGTGGGGAGATGGGCAAGGAAATGGTTGCTGCGTTTTGGCTCCATGGGGCAAATTCCTCCTAAAATGAAAAGAACCGTGTTCCACCTTATTATAGCGGAACGCGGCTCTTTTGTTAAGGGATAATTTATCTGGGAGTAAACGCCTTATTTCATCAGGCTGCAAACAGCTTCGGCATACGCGGCGGGATCATCCACAGGCAGGCCCTCGATGAGCTGTGCCTGTGCATAGAGCAGGTCGCTGTATTTCTTGAGCTTTTCGGTGTCGCCGGCCTCCTGTGCGGCCTTGAGCACGGCGAAGACGGGGTGATGGATGTTCAGCTCCAGCACCTTGTCGCTCTTGACGCCCTCGCTGCCGGGCTGCTTGGAGAGGACCTTCTCCATCTCGATGGAGAGCGGGCCGTCTGCGGAGAGGCAGACCGGGTGATCCTTCAGGCGGGTGGAGACCTTGACCTCCTTGACCTTGCCGTCCAGTGCATCCTTCATGGCATCGAACAGGGGCTTGTTCTCGGCGGTGGCATCCTCGGCGGCCTTCTTCTCGTCCTCGGTCTCAAGGCCCAGGTCGCCGCTGTTGACGTTCTTGAACTCAACGGTGCCGTCCTTGCCCTCGGCATCCTTGCGGGGATAGGTGCGCAGGATCTGCAGGCAGAACTCATCCACATCCTCGGTCAGCAGCAGCACGTCGTAGCCCTTGTCCAGCACCAGCTCAGCGGCGGGGAGCTTGGCCAGACGGTCGGTGGAGTCACCGGCTGCAAAGTAGATGAACTTCTGCTCAGCGGGCATCTTGTCCACATACTCCTGCAAAGTGACCATCTTCTGCTCCTTGGCAGACCAGAACAGCAGCAGGTCGCGCAGCAGCTCGCCGTGCATCCCGTAATCGGAGTAGGCGCCGAACTTGATCTGGCGGCCGAACTCCTTCCAGAAAGCTTCGTACTTCTCGCGGTCGTTGGTCAGCATGGCGTGGAGCTCGTTCTTGATCTTCTTTTCCAGTGCGTTGTGGATCAGCTTGAGCTGGTTGTCCTTTTGCAGCATCTCACGGCTGATGTTCAGGCTCAGGTCCTGGCTGTCCACAATGCCCTTGACGAAGCTGAAGTAATCGGGCAGCAGGTCGCCGCACTTTTCCATGATGAGCACACCGGAAGCGTAGAGTGCCAGACCCTTTTCGTAGTCCTTGGTGTAGAAGTCGTAGGGGCGGTGGCTGGGCACAAAGAGCAGGGCGTTGTAGTTCGCGGTGCCCTCGGTGCGGCTGACGATGACGCGGGCGGGGTCGGTATAGTCGTTGAACTTATCCTTGTAGAAGGCGGCGTACTCTTCGTCGGAGACTTCGCTCTTCTGCTTCTTCCAGATGGGCACCATGCTGTTCAGGGTCTCCAGCTCGGTGTAGGTCTCCCACTCCGGCTTGTAGTCATCGGGCTTGGGGTCCGGTTCGGGCTTCTGGCGGCTCTTCTCGCGCTCCATCTGGATGGGATAGCGCACATAGTCGCTGTACTTCTTGACAATGGCCGCGATGCCATATTCATCGAGGAAGTTCTCGTAGTTGTCGGTGTCGGTGCTGGGCTTGATGTGCAGGATGATGTCGGTGCCCACGGTGTCCTTTTCGGCCGGGTTCATCTCGTAGCCGTCCGCACCGCTGGATTCCCACTGCCAAGCCTGGTCTGCGCCGTAAGCTTTGGAGATGACAGTGACCTTGTCGGCCACCATGAAGGCCGAGTAGAAACCGACGCCGAACTGGCCGATGATGTCGATGTTCTCGTCCTTGTTCTCTTTCTTGAAGTCGAGCGAGCCGGAGTGGGCGATGGTGCCGAGGTTGGACTCCAGCTCTTCCTTGGTCATGCCGATGCCGTTATCGGAGACGGTCAGGGTGCGGCTGTCCTTGTCGCGGGTGAGCAGGATGCGGAAATCGCCTTTGTTCATGCCGACGGAGGTGTCGGTCAGGCTCTTATAATACAGCTTGTCGATGGCGTCCGAAGCGTTGGAGATCAGCTCACGCAGGAAGATCTCCTTGTTGGTGTAGATGGAGTTGATCATCATGTCCATCAGCTTTTTGCTTTCCGCCTGAAATTCTTTCTTCGCCATAATACAAAACCTCTTTTGTTCAGATTCGGTGCCAGAAAGCCGGAGTTCGGGATGACGGCTTAGCACTCATAACTTTCGAGTGCTAATATACACCGCTTCGCATCAAAAATCAAGGGGTTTCATAAAAAGTTCAGAAATGTTTACGGTTCTCTTTGCATTCCGGCTCCAAACCCATTATAATAGTCCCGACAAAGTCGGAAAGGATGACTTCGATGCAGTTTGAAATGTGTGCGCTTCCCGGTGGAGGGAAGCTGGAACTTTATCTGCGCAGCCCGGCTCCGGCCATGCCGAACGCGCTGCGCCGTCCGCTGGTGCTGGTGGTGCCCGGCGGCGGGTACGAACACGTCAGTGCCCGCGAGGCCGACCCGGTGGCGCTGCAGTTTGCAGCGGCAGGGTATCACGCCGCCGTGCTGACCTACAGCGTGGGCGAGGGGGCACGGGATCACCAGCCGCTGCGCCAGCTCCGCGCGGCCATCGGGCTGCTGCGGCAGAACGCAGAACGCTGGGGCATCCTGCCGGACCGGATCGCCGTTTGCGGCTTTTCGGCGGGCGGGCACCTGGCGCTGTCCGGTGCGGTGCTCGACTGCCCCGGCGAGGCGGCAGACCGCAGCCGGAAGCCGGATGCCGTGCTGCTGGCCTACCCGGTCATCACGGCGGGGGAGTATGCCCACCGGGGCAGTTTCGTGCAGCTTTCGGGCAGCGAAGACCGGGCGGAGCACCAGAGATTTGGGCTGGAAGGAAAGATCACGCCGGATACACCGCCGGTCTTCGTCTGGCACACGATGGAGGACGCCACCGTCCCGGTGGAAAACACCCTGCTCCTCCTTGCAGCGCTGCGGAAGAACCATGTTCCCTGTGAGGCGCATCTGTTCGAGAAGGGGGTCCACGGCACCAGCATCTCCACCGCAGAGGTGGATGCCGCCAGCGCCCACCGCGCCCATTGGGTGCAGCTGGCGGTGGAATGGCTGAACGACACCTTCGACTTCCATCTGGAATAAACTGGATTTGTACAGTTCTACAAAAAATTCATGAAAAAATAGTTGACCTGCAACAAATTTTAGCGTATACTGGTCAGCGAAAACAAACGCCGGGCACACCGCCCGGAAGGAAGAGGGAACATTTATGGCAATGCGGCCGGAAATTTCTGTCAAGAACCTGATGATGCAGGCATTCCTGACGGGCTGGGAGCTCTCCGACAAGAGCATCTCGCAGGATGAATATCTTCAGAGCGCCATTCAGGTGATCGAGGTGCTCCAGGTGGAGCCGGAGAGCCTTTATGCCGAGGAGGGCCTCGGCCTGCCGGACGGCGAAGAGGTGGACCATCTGGACGACCTGCTCCGGGCAGACGGCCAGTGGATCTATTACGGCGTCGAGGCAGAGAACTTCTTCCTCATCCAGTGGTATCCGGATGTGGAGTCCGCCAAGGCCAAGCTCGCGGAGCTGGACGCCATGGGCGACGGCAGCCGGCAGTATCTGGTGGACATGAGCCTGAAGCGCGAGAACCCCAGCAGCGCCGAGAACTTCGGCAATTCCAACCCCGTCCAGCTCCGCTCCTGATGTTGATTTTTAAGAGGAAAGGGACCCCAAGCAATGCAGCTTTCTCAGACTGAACGTGAGCAGCTTTACGCCATTCTGGAACAGTACGACCAACATCCCAAAGTGCAGGAGATGCGGGAGTTCATCCAGCATGGCGATGTGACCACCTACCAGCACTGCAAGAATGTGGTGCTGGTCAGCTTCTGGCTCAACCGCCGCTTCCATCTGGGTGCCGACGAGACCGCGCTGGCGGTGGGCGGCTTTCTGCACGATTTCTACCTGTACGACTGGCACAAGACGAGCAGCTTCCATGGCATCCGCCGCCTGTTTGAGATGCACGGCTTTTCGCACCCCGGCTCGGCCTGCGTGAATGCGGAGCACTACTTCCACATCACGAAGAAGGAGCAGGACATCATCCAGAGCCACATGTGGCCGCTGACCTTCCGGCATGTGCCCACCTGCCGCGAAGCCATCATCGTCTGCCTGGCCGATAAGTATTGCGCTGTGGTGGAGAGCATGTTCCGCCGCGCCAAAGTCGCCACCACTGTGGGTGCGGATGGGGCCGACGACACCGAGTGGTAAAATAGAAAACCCTCTCAGTCTCACTTCGTTCACCAGCTCCCCCGAAAGGGGGAGCTTTTCTTGTGCCGTAAAATACAGCACAAGACCTCGCCCATCGGGAGAGGTGGCATTGCGAAGCAATGACGGAGAGGGTCTTTCTTTTTCAGCGACTTATTCCGACCGCAGGGCCTTGACGGGGTCGGAACGGGAAGCGCCCTTGGCGGGGATGAAGCCGCCGAGGATGGTCAGCACGGTGGCCAGAACGATCAGCACAAGGGCTGCGTTCAGCGGCAGGCGGGCGACCACGTTGGTGCCGTTGGAGATCTTCTGGATGAGCATGTTGCCGGGGATGAGCAGGATCTCGCTCAGCACGACGCCCATCACGCCGGAGCACAGACCGATGATGAAGGTCTCGGCGTTGAACACCTCGGAGATGTTCCGCTTGGACGCGCCGATGGCACGCAGGATGCCGATCTCCTTGCGGCGTTCAAGCACGCTGATATAGGTGATGACGCCGATCATGATGGACGAGACCACCAGCGAGATGGAGACGAAGGCGACCAGCATGTTGGAGATCATGTTGATGATCTCGGTCACGGAGGTCATCAGGGTGCCGACGACGTCGGTGTACTGGATGACCTTGTCGTCCGCGCCCTGGGACCGCATGTTGTCGTTATAGGCGTCGAGCTTGGCCACGACGGACGCCTTGTGGTCAAAGTCCTGCGGATAGATCTTGATCTGGCTGGGGGCGTCGAGGTCGGCATAGCCCAGCGTCTGCAGGTTGCTGTCGTAGGTGGCGGTGGAGGAGAGCATGGCCGACTTCATCAGGTCGGTCAGGTCGTCCTCGCTCATGTTGAACTGGATGGCCTTCTGGAAGGCTGTGGCGTCGATCTTCAGCGCGCTCTCCATCTGGCTGCCCAGCTGGGAGAAGCTCTGCTGCATCTGACCCTGGATGTTCTGGCTCATCTGGGTCATCAGCTTGGTCATGGCCGTCTGCATCGCGCTGCCCAGCTGGGTTTGCAGCGTCTCGGAGATCTGGGACGAGTAGCTTTCCATGAGGGTGGACATCGCCGTCTGCATGGCCTCCGAGAACTGGGCCTGCAGGGCGTCCTGGTCGAACAGTTCGCCCATGGCGTCGTTCATCAGGGTCTTGAAAGCATCACTCTTGAGGTACTGGGAGAAGCTGATCTTGTTCAGGTTCAGGATGCCGTTCCCGATGACATAGTCCTTGTAGCCGACCAGAACCTTCTGGGCCAGCTCCTGCATCTTGTCTTCGGAGACGGAAAGGTCCATGTTGGCAAAGAGGTCGGTCAGGGTGCTCATGTCAAGATCAGGCGTTTCGGTCAGATCCAGATCCAGCTGGAAATCGTCGGGGTCGAGCAGCGAGCCGAGATCGACCGAACCGTTGTCCAAATCGAATGCACCGCTGAGGTCGAAATTCAGCTTGCTGGTGTCGAACTGGAAGGCGCTCTTGAGCATGTCGGTGTCGATGCGGAACAGGCTGCTCATATCAAAGGCGGAAGCGTCTTCGGTGCCGAAGGGTTCGCCGTTCATCACATTGATGGCAGGGGAGGCCAGCTGGTCTTGGACCATCTGAGAATCGGCTGCGGCGGCGATGACGTGCTGGGTGAGGGCGGCCGGATAGGCGATGCCGGAGGACAGCATGGAAGCAGAGGCATCCTCTTTGGGCTGCACGACGCCCACCACGGTCAGGGCCTCGCTGGATGCGACAAGGCTCTTCATGAAGTCCTTGTCGTCGGACTTGTCCACCCAGGCATTGTGGTCGTCGTCGCGCAGATAGCGGTCGGCCGCGTTGACCAGTTTGAACTGGATGCCGATGAAATCGCTGTACCGATAGGTCTTGAAGTCGGTGGGGACATCGACGTTCTGGTTCTGGGCGAACTGCTGGATCATCTTGTCCAGCTCGGCGCTGTCCCGCAGGCCGAGGGCATACAGCGCATAGTCGGTGATGGTGCCGTCGGCACCCAGCACGGCAACGCATTCGTTGTACTTCTCCGGCCAGCGGCCCGCTTTGACTTCGTACTGGGAGTTGTAGAGTTCATCGCTTTCGGGCAGCTGATAGAACACGCTGGTGTTCATCATGGAGGACATCATGCTGTTGGTGGAGCTTGTGGAGCTGATGCCCAGGCTGGCGAGGGAGGAATCCGGGTTCACCTGACGGATGGAGCCATCGGCGTCTTCCCGGTAGATCTGGGGCTGTACATTGTAAGAATACTCGATGGAGGTGGCATCCTCGGCAATGGTGCAGTCGTCGCTTTCGAGATAGGTCTTGAGGGACTTCAGGTCGTTGGAGGTGATGCCTGCCACCATCTGGGTGATGAGCTGCCGCACCGGGACCATCCCTTCCTCGGCGGTCGTGCCGGAAGCGGACGCCGGCGAGCCGGAGGTGAGCATCGAGGTCAGGTCCATGCCGCTGCTGAGAATTTGCAGCGGATATTCGGACAGGGTGGAGCGTTCGGTATCGTCGATATACTGGTTGACGCCTGCCGACAGGGAGATGATGAGCGCAATGCCGATGATGCCGATGGAACCGGCAAAGGCCGTGAGCAGGGTGCGGGCCTTTTTGGTCAGCAGATTGTTGAAGCTCAGGCTCAGCGAGGTGAGGGGAGACATGGACGAGCGGCCCATGCTCTTGTGCACCGGCGGGGCAAGCTGGGCGGTGTCCGGCTCGAAGGGGTCGGTGTCGGAGCGGATGACGCCGTCCTTCAGCTGGACGATGCGGGTGGCGTACTGGTGGGCCAGCTCCGGGTTGTGGGTGACCATGACGACGAGGCGGTCTTTGGCCACTTCCTTCAGCAGCTCCATGACCTGGATGCTGGTCTCGCTGTCCAGTGCGCCGGTGGGCTCGTCGGCCAGCAGGATGTCCGGGTTGTTGACAAGGGCGCGGGCGATGGCCACCCGCTGCATCTGGCCGCCGGACATCTCGGTGGGGTGCTTGTGCAGCTGGTTGCCCAGACCCACTTTCTGCAGCGCCTCGGTGGCCCGGCGGCGGCGCTCGGCACCCGATATACCGGAGATGGTCAGTGCCAGCTCCACGTTGGCCAGCACAGTCTGGTGGGGGATGAGGTTGTAGCTCTGGAACACGAAGCCGATGGTGTGGTTGCGGTAGGAGTCCCAGTCGCGGTCGGTGTACTTTTTGGTGGAGATGCCGTTGATGATGAGGTCGCCGCTGTCGTACCGGTCCAGACCGCCGATGATGTTCAGCAGGGTGGTCTTGCCGGAGCCGCTGGGGCCAAGGATGGCGACGAACTCGCAGTCGCGGAGGTTCAGGCTGACCTTGTCAAGGGCTGTCTGGACCAGGTCGCCGGTCTTGTACTGCTTGTGGATCTTTTTGAGTTGAAGCATGGATTCTGCCTTTCTGCAAACACGGCTGAGGGGAGTGCCAAAGCCGCCGGAACAAAAATATCACTTTATTTTATCAGAAAAATGTGAACAAATCGTGGCATCCCGACGGCTCCCGACAGGGGAAGTTCTGGAAGATAAGAGAAAATTACGGTCCCTTGCTTTTGGGCGGAAAAGGTGGTATTCTTGACAAAGAAAAGCAGTTTCCATCGGCTTTTCTCTGGCGAAAAAACGCGAGGTGAACCGGGCAGAGCAAACACCAAAACGACACATTTTGACGCTTTTTAGGGGATTGCATCTCTCTGTGCTGCTCTATAAAATAGGAATGAAAAGCCATAGACCGGAAGATTATGGCAACCACAGCAGCAAGGAGGAGTCTTTTATGGAACGAACGTATACCCCGCTGATCCGGCAGTTCTCGTCGATCAAGGGCTATCAGGCCGCGTATACGCTGGTCTACGCGCTGGATGCGTCAGAAGGCGGCTGCCACCTGACGCTGGACCGGAAGGGCGAGCGGGAACAGCAGGTCAGCGAGTTTGTTCCGCTGCATCCGGAGGCAGGCTACCGGCTGCTGCAATATCTGTGTGAAAATGCCGTGCAGCCGGAGATCTGGGGCGATGTGATCGCAGACTGGCTCCCGGTGCTGGAAGCAGAGCAGAACGGAGGTGCCGCAGGTGCCCGGTGAGCGGGATGCGGAGAACCTGCGCGTCGCTCTGATGAGCTACGACGACCGGGAACTCCGCATCCGGAAGTTTTATCTGGAAGAGCAGAGCACCATCATCCGATGCACCTGCTTCCAGAGCGGGGAGCCTGTCCTGCAGGCGCTGCGGCAGGAGCGGTGTTTTGATGTGCTGGTGCTGAGCAGCCAGCTGGAGGATATGGACAGCCTGACCTTCCTCGAAAAGCTCAACCGCCTGCCCAGCCACCCGCCGCTCCTGTTGCAGGGCGACGGCTGGGCCGACGACATCACCGCCGCCCACCTGCAGCCGGGCAGCCGCTTTTACGGCGTCGGGCACGACCATCTGCGGGATCTTCTGCGGGGGCTGCTGGGCGTCCCCGGCCGGAACTCGATGCAGATCGAGCGGTTCTGCACCCACCTGTACGAGCTGTGGAAGCTCCCGCAGCCGGATACCAATTGCGAATACCTCACGCTGGCGGTACAGATCGCCTGTTCAGCCGATGGAAAACTGGCGCTTCGCAAAGAAATCTTGCAGGGCGTCGCGGAACAATATCACATCACGGTGGCCGCTGTGGACAGCGGCCTGCGCCGTCTGGTCGAAGGGCTGGAGACACGGCACCCGGTGGAATGGGAGCACTTCAAGGTGGAAAACGGCCTGACCGGGCTCAAAGTCACCACCGGCAGGCTGGTCTACTCGCTGCAGCAGACCGTGCTGCGGCGCGGCATCATCGTGCGGGAACAGCGGTAAGGAGGAACGGTGGATATGTGCAGGCAGGACGAAGCGGGATTTCCGCAAAAACAGTTGGAAACAGCGTTTCTGCACTCACTGCGCCTGCTGGAACAGAACCGGGAATATTTACAGATGCACTTACAGCCGCTGCAGGATGCCCGAACGGCTCAGGCGCTGGAGGACATGGAGCAGGAAGCAGCCCGGCTGGAACGGACGTTCCGGGAGTTGATGGAGCTTTCGGCTCCGGAGGAACCGGTGCAGAAGCGACCGGTGGACCTGTGCCGCCTGCTGGCACAGCTGGAAGGGCTGCGCGGCGAGATCGACGCCCAGAGCAGCACGAAGCTCACCGTAGACTGCGGCGGGCTGGAGCAGTGCCTTGTCTGGGGCGACCGGGAAATGGCCGAACAGATCTGCTTCCACCTGCTTTCGAACGCCCTGCGTGCCGCCGCACCCGGCGGGAACATCCAGGTGTGTCTGCGGCAGACCGGGCAGGACATCCGCCTGACCATCGAGGACGATGGCTGCGGCCTGCCGGAAGGGGAGGGCTGGCTCGAAAACCGCCGCCGCTTTCTGGGCGGTGCGCAGGCGGGGCTGCTACTCTGCCGCCGGTATTGCCGCCAGCTGGGCTGGGCGCTTGCCCTGCTGCCCCGCACACCGCAGGGCGTCCGGGCAGAGCTGACACTGCCGCTGCCCACCCGGCCGTTCCCCATCGAAACGACGGTCGAGTTCCGCTCGCAGCCGTCCCACCCGGACGAGCACAGCACCACCGCGCTGCAGCATCAGCTCCGCCGCGAGCTGTATCTGCTCACCCGCAGGCACTCAGGGAATTGACCGCAGATTCCAAAGCCGTCCTGGGGCGGCTGCTGGACAAGGCTGTAGAAGAATATCTTGCAATGTGATCATGAACGCGCTGCGCATCGGGCGGGGTGGACTGCCCACCGATGCGCAGCGCGTTTTGTCTGCCAAAATCCACTCTCAGTAAAGAATCTTAGCTGTTTTATGGAAAAATACGGCCGAAAGTTCCGTGAAATTAACAAAATGTTTAACTTTATGAGCGGAAAATACTATTTTTTGCGTGTAAAATAGGGAACACTAATTGATTGTTTTCGCAGTTTTGAGTATAATACAACTGTATGCGAGTCCTGCAGATGATTCGCTAACGAACTACTTTTCGGGCAGAGGACGGCAGAGCGGCCCCTGCCCGAAAACTGGCAGGAAGTTCCTTCAGGAGGAAAGAAAAACGTGAGAGTAGGTCTTGACATCGGCAGTACCACCATCAAGTGCGTGGTGCTGGATGAACACGATTCGATTTTATATTCGACATATGAACGTCATTACAGCCATATCCTGGAAAAGGCGCAGGAGCTGCTGCGCCGGATCGACGCCGAGCAGCTGCACGGTCAGAAGGCGCTGCTGAGCATTTCCGGCTCGGCGGGCATGGGCCTGGCAGACAGCTGCGGTGTGCCCTTCGTGCAGGAGGTGTTCTCCACCCGCGTGGCGGTCAAGCGGTTCGTTCCCGCAACGGACTGCGTCATCGAGCTGGGCGGTGAGGACGCGAAGATCCTGTTCCTGACCAACGGCACCGAAGTCCGCATGAACGGCAGCTGCGCCGGCGGCACCGGTGCGTTCATCGACCAGATGGCCACTCTGCTGAAGATGAGCGCTGACGAGATGAACAAAGCCGCCGAAAAGGCTGAGCGCACCTACACCATCGCTTCCCGCTGCGGCGTGTTCGCCAAGAGCGATGTGCAGCCCCTCATCAATCAGGGTGCCCGCACCGAGGACATCGCCGCCAGCATCTACAAGGCGGTCGTCAACCAGACCATTGCCGGTCTGGCACAGGGCCGCCCCATCCAGGGCAACATCCTCTACCTCGGCGGCCCGCTGACCTTCAGCACCGTGCTGCGCAAGAGCTTCGACGAGGCGCTGGGCGTCACCGGCACCTGCCCGGAGAACAGCCTGCTGTATGTGGCACTGGGTGCGGCGCTCTATGCAGACAAAGAGTTCAACCTCTCCGAGGTGGCCGGGGCGCTGGATGAGTACGCCGCTACGGCGACCTACGCCAGTGAACCTCCGCTCTTCGCCAACAAGGAGGAGTACGAGGCTTTCCATGCCCGCCACATGTCCCACAGTGTGCCGCATGTGCCCTTCAGCGCACAGTGCGGCCCCGTGCACATCGGCATCGACTCCGGCTCCACCACCGTCAAGCTGGTGGTCGTGGACGAAAAGAGCCAGATCCTGTATACTAACTATCAGCCGAACCTCGGCAACCCGCTGCCCCTCATCAAAGAGCAGCTCATCAAGATCTATCAGGCACACCCCGGCCTGCATGTGGCCAGCGTGACCACCACCGGCTACGGCGAAGAGCTGGTCAAGAACGCCTTCCGCTGCGATTACGGTCTGGTGGAGACGGTGGCGCACTTTACAGCTGCCAAATACTTCATGCCCGATGTGGACTTCATCATCGACATCGGCGGCCAGGATATGAAGTGCTTCAAGATCGAGGATGGCGCCATCAGCAACATCTTCCTGAACGAAGCCTGTTCCTCCGGCTGCGGCAGCTTTTTGCAGACCTTCGCGCAGGCACTGGGCTATGATGTCAAGGAGTTCGCCGCGCTGGGCCTGTTTGCCGACCGCCCGGTGGACCTGGGCAGCCGCTGCACCGTCTTCATGAACAGCTCGGTGAAGCAGGCCCAGAAGGACGGCGCATCCATCCAGAACATCTCGGCCGGTCTGTCCATCAGCGTCGTCAAGAATGCGCTGTACAAGGTCATCCGTGCGTCCAGCCCCGAAGAGCTGGGCCGCAAGATCGTCGTGCAGGGCGGTACCTTCTACAACGAGGCCGTGCTCCGCGCCTTCGAGAAGGAGATGGGCGTCGAGGTCATCCGCCCCGACATCGCGGGCCTGATGGGCGCTTACGGTGCGGCGCTGTTCGGCCTGCGCCAGAGCGCCAGGAACCACAGAGAGACTTCCTCCGTGATGACGCTGGAGGAGCTGAAGAGCTTCGACCAGAAGGTCGTCAGCGTCAAGTGCGGCGGCTGCGGCAACCACTGCCAGCTCACCGTGAACACCTTCGCCGATGGCCGCAAGTTCATCTCCGGCAACCGCTGCGATAAGCCCGTGACCGGCAAGAGCGAGGACAACAGCCTGAATCTCTATGCCTACAAGCAGCAGCTTCTGGCAGGCTACAAGCCGGTGCCCGGCAAGCGCGGCTCCATCGGCATCCCGCTGTGCCTGAACATGTACGAGATGCTGCCGTTCTGGCACACCTTCTGGACCAGGCTCGGCTTTGCCGTTCACACCAGCCCGGTGTCCAGCCGCGGGCTGTATCTGGCTGGTCAGGCCACCATCCCCAGCGATACGGCCTGCTTCCCGGCCAAACTCAGCCACGGCCACATCAAGGCTCTGAGCCAGATGCAGCTGGACGCCATCTTCTACCCCTGCCTGACCTACAACTTCGACGAGGGGCTGGGTGATAACCACTATAACTGCCCGGTGGTCGCGTACTATCCGGAAGTTCTGGCCGGCAACTGCCCGGAGCTGGAAGGCAAGAAGTTCATCTATGATTACGTGGGCATCCATCGCCCGAAGGACTTCGTCCGCAAGATGGCCAAAGAGGTCCTCCCGCGCTACTTCGGTGGCATCTCTGAGAAGGAAGTGCAGGCCGCAGCAGACGCCGCCTACGCCGAGCACGAGGCCCACATGGCCCAGATCCGGGTCAAGGGCAGCGAGATCATCGACGAGGCCCGCCGACAGGGCAGGCGCATCATCGTGCTGGCCGGCCGCCCCTACCATGTGGACCCGGAGGTCAATCACGGCATCGACCACCTCATCACCCGCCACGGCGCTGCCGTCGTCACCGAGGACAGCATTTCGGACCGGGTGGAAAAGTTCCCCACCAGCGTCCTGAACCAGTGGACCTATCACAGCCGCCTGTATGCAGCGGCCAAGTACTGCACCACCCAGAAAGATATGGATCTGGTGCAGCTCGTCTCCTTCGGCTGCGGCGTCGATGCCATCACCACCGACGAGACCCGCGAGATCCTGCAGGAGGGCGGCAAGCTCTACACCCAGCTGAAGATCGACGAGATCACCAACCTGGGCGCGGTGAACATCCGCCTGCGCAGCCTGTTCGCGGCGCTGGATGAGCGGGACGAGGACCGGAAATAAAACCCTGACCTCTCAGGCGCGGCATAGATACAGGACAGCGCCGAGTTCCCTAAGGCAACGTTACAATGATACATAGGAGGAACCTATGGAATACAACTATCCCAAATTCACCCCGGAGATGAAGAAGACCCACACCATCCTCATCCCCAATATGGCCATCACGCAGTTCCGGCTGCTGGAATACGCGCTGCGGTTCGATGGCTACAAGTGCGAGATCCTCGGCAACTGCGGCAGCGCCGTAGCTCAGCTGGGTCTGAAATACGTCCACAACGACACCTGCTATCCGGCACTGCTGGTCATCGGCCAGTTTCTGGATGCGCTGAACAGCGGCAAGTATGATCTGGAACACACCGCCCTGCTCATCACCCAGACCGGCGGCGGCTGCCGTGCGTCCAATTACATCCACCTGCTCCGCAAGGCGCTGGTCAAGGCGGGCTACCCGCAGATCCCGGTTGCCAGCCTGAACTTCTCCGGTCTGGAGAAGGACAGCGGCTTCCAGATGACCCTGCCGCTGGCGCGCCGGGCCATCGCCTGCATCTTCTACGGCGACCTGCTCTGCGCCCTGCGCAATCAGGTGGCCCCCTACGAGAACGTGAAGGGGAGCGCCGACAGGATGGTGGACCTCTGGGTCGAGCGGCTGGGCCGCGTCCTGCTGGCGGGCAAGGGCTATACCTCCAAAGAGATGAAGCACACCTTCCCGCTCATCGCAAAAGAGTTTGCCACCATCCCCGTTACCCGTGTGCCGAAGGTCAAGGTCGGCGTCGTCGGTGAGATCTACGTCAAATACAGCCCGCTGGGAAACAACGACCTGCAAAAGTTCCTGGAAAGCCAGGATTGCGAGGTCAACTTCCCCGGCCTGATGGGCTTTGTGCAGTACTGCATCTTCAACATGGGCGAGGACCATGTCCTCTACGGCGGCAAACTGGCCGTTAAGGTCGGCACCGACCAGCTGCTCAACTGGCTGGACAGCGTCGAGCGCGCCATGCTCAAGGCGACCGCCGATGCCGGGTTCTATGCGCCCGGCCCCTTCAAGGAGCTGGTGGAAAAGCCCCACGGCATCATTTCGCTGGGCGCCAAGATGGGCGAGGGCTGGCTGCTGACCGCCGAGATGATCGAGCTGGTGCAGGGCGGCTACGGCAACATCGTCTGTGCCCAGCCGTTCGGCTGCCTACCCAACCACATTGTGGGCAAGGGCATGGTGAACAAGATCCGTGCGCTGTATCCCACTGCCAACATCACCCCCATCGACTACGACCCCAGCGCCACCAGGGTCAATCAGGAAAACCGCATCAAGCTGATGCTGGCCGTTGCCAAAGAGCGCCTGAACGCCCCCGCTGCCCCGGCCCGGCCCCTGACCGCCGAGGAGATCGCGGGCGGTGCGCCGCGCGTCGAGACCACGGTGTGACCCGGCAAACGAACAGACAAAAAGGCCCCGTGCAGACCAATGTGTCCGCACGGGGCCTTGCTTATGCGCCGGGAAACAGAAGAGAAATCACTTCTTCAGGTAGATGTGGTGGGGCAGACCGGCAATGTACAGCGGGGTCAGCTCGGCCTGGATGAGGGGACGGGCATAATCCAGGAACTCCTCGGTCATCTGGGTGTGGTTGGCGTTCATCCAGCTCAGCGGCACCTTCTTTTCGAGGTTTGCGACCTCGCTGATGGGGTGCAGCTCGGTGGTGCACTGATAGGGGTTGTTGGAGATGCGCTTCAGAGCGACCATCTGGCCGGTGACGCCCTCAAAGGCAGCCTTGGCGGCAGCACCGCCGACCTGATAGGCCTCGGTGATGTCGGTGCGGCTGGTCAGGTGGCCGGCGCAGCGCTGCAGGGTGGAAAGCTCGATGCTGCGGGTCTTGGTATCCAGATTCCGGGCCACGACATTTGCCAGATAGCGTGCGGTGCCGGTCAGGGCCTTGTGGCCGAAGGCATCGACTGCATGCACATCGTCGGCCAGCTCGCAGACATAGCGGCCATCCTCCAGCTTGACGCCTTCGGAGACAGCGATGACGATGCTGGGCTTCTTCTCCTGCATGGTACGCACCTTCTCCACGAAGTGGTCCACATGGAAGGGCACTTCGGGCAGGCAGATCATGTCTACGCCCTCGCAGTCATCGCTCTTGGCCAGGGCAGCGGCGGCGGTCAGCCAGCCGGCGTTGCGGCCCATGATCTCGACAACGGTGACGTACTTGGTGCCGTAGACGGTGGCATCGCGGATGATCTCCTTCATCACGACGCCGATGTACTTGGCAGCGGAGCCGTAGCCGGGGGTATGGTCGGTGACCATCAGGTCGTTGTCGATGGTCTTGGGCACACCCATGAAGCGGATGCTACTCTGCACACGGTTGCCGTAGTCGGCCAGCTTGCCGATGGTGTCCATGGAGTCGTTGCCGCCAATGTAGAAGAAGTAGCCGATATCCAGCTTCTCCAGAATGGCAAACAGCTTCTTGTAGACTGCCTCGTCGTCGTGCCAGTCGGGCAGCTTGTAACGGCAGCTGCCCAGGAAGCTGGACGGCGTGCGCTTGAGCAGCTCGATGTCGAGGTCGTCGGTCAGGTACTGAGACAGGTCTACAACGTTTTCCTCCAGCAGACCGGCGACACCGTTGCACATGCCGTAAACGACCTGTGCGCCGCGGTTCTTGCAGCTCTCAAAAACACCTGCCAGACTTGCATTGATGACAGAGGTGGGGCCGCCAGACTGGCCAACGATTGCATTTTTACCCATGATGATTTCTCCTTTTCTTCTGTTTCGGCTTTATATTATCGTGCAGGAGCACGAAAACAGACTGCGGGAAAGAGGGATGCGCGGGGGAACTTACAGGCGGATGTGACGCGGGGTGCCGTTGACGTAAACAGGCGTCACCTCGTCCAGGATCAGCGGGCGGGCATATTCTTCAAATGCCGCCATGACCTGCATCCCGTCCGGGGTGATCCAATCCAGCGGGACCTTCTTCTCAAGGTTCGCCACCTTCTGGACATCCACGGCCTCGGTGATGCACTGATAGGGGTAGTTGGAGATGCGCTTGAGCGAGATCATCTTGCCGGTCTCGCCCGCAAAAGCAGCCGCAGCGGCCGCACCGCCCACGGCGTAGGCCTCGTTCACATCGGTGCGGCTGGCCAGATGGCTGGCGCAGCGCTGCAGAGTCGAGAACTCGATGGCGCGGCTCTTGCAGTTCAGCCGGTCGTGGATGAGGTCGGACAGATAGCGGCTGGTGCCGCTGAGAATGGCCTTGTGGCCAAAGGCATCCAGCTGCCCGGCGGTGGAGACCAGATCGCACAGATAGGTGCCGTCGGCGGTCTTCACGCCCTCGCTGGCTGCGATGATGACATTGGGCTTGCTCTTTTGCAGCTCGTCCACCCTGGCCAGAAAGCGGTCCGCATCAAAGGGGACTTCCGGCAGCAGGATGAGGTCCGGGCCTTCGCAGTCATCACCGCCGGCCAGGCAGGCCGCACCGGCCAGCCAGCCCGCGTGGCGGCCCATGATCTCGGCCACGGTCACGCTGCGGATGTTGTAGACGGAAGAGTCCCGGATGACTTCCTTCAGGATGGTGGCAATGTACTTGGCTGCCGAGCCGTAGCCGGGGGTGTGGTCGGTCAGGCACAGGTCGTTGTCGATGGTCTTGGGCACACCGATGAACCGTACCGGGCTGCTCACCCGCGCGCCATAGCGGCTGAGCTTGGCGATGGTGTCCATCGAGTCGTTGCCGCCGATGTAGAACAGCGCACAGATGTCGTACTTGTCAAACAGGGTGAAGAGTTTGACGAACGGGGTGGCGTCCACATCCGGGTCAGGCAGCTTGTAGCGGCAGCTGCCCAGATAGCTGGACGGGGTGCGCTTGAGCAGCTCGATGCTCATGCGGTCGTTCAGCAGAACGTTCAGCTCCAGCATCTCTTCCTTGAGCAGGCCTTCGATGCCGTACTGCATCCCGTAGACCTTCTCAGCTCCCAGACTGATCGCGGCTTTGTAGACGCCTGCCAGACTGGAATTGATGACGGCTGTGGGGCCGCCGCTCTGGCCAATGATGACGTTTTTCGCCATGAGAACCTCCTTCTTATCCAAAAAACTGTTACGTCCCGCAAAACGGACGGCTGCGTTCGGAAACTGTTTCGGGTGCCCTGCACTGCTCCCGGAACAAGCGCAGCCATTCGCCGCAAGTCGTACAAAAAGAATGCAGGATGTGCAAGCACTTCAATGAAAACGGCACAATTCCTGCTACTCTTCTATTGTAAACCATTTGCCTGTTGTATGCAAGACCTGATTGGTTGCACAGGCAAAAAAATTATGATACAATAATGGTCATATGGCACAAAAAACGGTACGATCCCGGAATGCGATGCAATTTTTGAGGGATACTACCCGTAAATATAAAAAAGGCAAGGGGAACGACGATGGGAATTTCACACGAATATCATTCGGCGCATGGCCGCGCCAGGCGCAGCCGTGCAGGGACCGGGCTGCGGCTGGCAGGGGTCATTGCAGCCATTCTGCTGCTCTCACTGGCCGTGACGGCCATTCTGGAAAACGGTTCGAAGGAGAGCGAGCAGCCGCAGACTGCGACTTCCAGCGGCATGGCCGAGAACATTCTGGCTCCGCTGCCCATGCAGGGCGCAGCGGCCGACAGCACAGCGGGGGAGAGCGGGGAGACCGCAGCGGACTCCGGCAGTGCGGGCAGCACGGCGGATCCTGGTGCCGCGGCCGTGACGCTGGAAAACTTCGGCCCGGCCCGGCAGACGGCGGGCGGCTACACGGTCAAGGCGCACGACAGCAGCACCATCCGCCAGCCCAGCTGCGGGCAGGTGGACCTGAGCTATTTTGCGGATGCAGCCTTCCTCGGTGACAGCCTGACGGTGGGCTTTTCCGATTACAACATCAACCTGGGCGGTGCGCTCATCTGCGGCTACACCGGCGTCGGCCCGGACGCCATCGTGAACCGCAGCGCCGTCAAGAGCTCCACCCGCGGCGAGGAGGTCGCGCTGGATGTGTTGGCCGCTGCCCACCCGAAAAAGCTCTATCTTCTGCTGGGCACCAACACCCTGACCACGCTGGGCGCGGCAGACCGCTTCCTGGCCTACTACGGCCAGATGCTGGACCTGCTGCGGCAGACGCTGGGCAATGACTGCGTCATCTACGTCCAGTCCATCCCGCCGGTGCGCCCGGCCGCTGCGGCGGAAAAGCCCGGCCTTGCGTCGGACGTCATCCGCTCGGTCAATGAGCAGCTGGCCCTGCTGGCAGCGGACAAGGGCTGCGTTTACCTCGACCTGTGGGAGACCTTCGCCGACGGCGAGGGCAACCTGAAAGAGGTGCTGGCCGCTCCGGACGGCATCCATTTCTCGGCAGGCAACGGCTACGGTGCCTGGGTCACCTATCTGCGCAACCACGCAAAGTATTCGGCTGCCAATGCCTGGACGCAGGGCAGCGCCTACGCGGCAAATTAAGCACAAAAAGGAACGGCACACCGTCTGGTATGCCGTTCCTTTTTTGCGCCTGCTTATTCGGCCCAGAACACCCGGCCGTCCCGGCGGGGTGCGGGCTGCGGGGCTTCGCCGTCGATGGTACCGACGACGCAGTGGCCGATGCCTTCCCACTCGCCCTCGACGCCGAGGTCTTTGAGCAGCTGCTTGTACTCCGGGCGCTCGAACTCCTCCTTGGCGCGGTGAATCCAGATACTGCCCAGACCCAGTGCGTGTGCGGCCAGCATCAGGTTGCCCATGACGAGGCTGCCGTCGTAGATGCCGGTGGGGCAGCTCTTGTCTGCCAGTACGATGAGGACTGCCGGGGCACCATAGAAGGGGTCTTTGCCTTCCGGGAAGCCGCCGATCTCGCGGTTCAGGGCGGAGAGCCTGTCGCGCAGCTCTTTGTTGGTCACGGCCAGAATGATCGCGCCCTGTCGGCCTCTGCCGTTGGCGGCGTAAAGACCGGCCTCGATGATCTGCTGAAGATCCTCCTTGCGGGGCATGTCGGGCTTGAACTGCCGGATGCTCCGGCGGGTCTCCATGGCCTGAATGATGTCGTTCATAACAAAACCTCCCTGTTTGCGTCTTTCACGCGGCACAACGCCGCAGTGAGATGAAGTTTTCTTTATTATACAGAGAATGGAGCCGGTTTGCAAATAAAACGATTCAACTTTTTGATGCCGTTGCAACAGTGCTGAAGTGCATATCACACATAGGCTGTGTCCAGGCGGCAAGCATTTTATGCCGTGTGATGGAACTGCAAAATATTAAAAATCCGATTTGTTGGACAAAAAATGTATAGAATAAAGGAAAAGGAGGGAGAATGGATGCGGTATTTATTTGTGGACTTGCTGTGGAACACTCCGAAGCGGCCAGAAATGGAGCGGGAGATCTATGGATTTTCCTGTCAGCTGGGCTGGCCGTGGGAACCGGACATCAAAACATTCGGGAGGTATCTACGCGTCGAGCATCCGGAGAACATCACAAAGCAGACGAAGCGGCGGATGAACAACAATCTGACGACGCTCCGGCAGGGGTGGACGCTTGCCCATGCGGTCGATGTTTTTATGCGGACATTTTCACAGTATGACGTTCTGGTCCTGTGGAATCAGGAGACCCTTGAAATGCTGCTGTATGCGCTGGTGCGCTTTGGAAAGAAACTTCCGGCTTCCAGAATCGTCTTTGTGCAAACGATTTTGAATGCCATTGCTCCGGAAGCACAGGCGGACGCATTGCAGGATGGCATGGAACTTCTGCATGTTGCGGGAAAGCCCGGTGGAATGTTTCTACCAAAGGAGCGGGCAAGAACGCTCAGCCAATTGTTTGAGGTACTTGCGTGGCATCTCTGTGAACTCCCGGAAGAAAAACGGCTGCCGCTGGTTCAGACACGAAGCTCCAACATTCTTCATGCTCCGGACTGCCCGGCGGTAAGGGGCCGTTCTCTGCGCTTGGCAGACTGGGGACGTTTCTGCGATGGAGGCCGTGTTTGCAAACTCTGTCAGAAGCGCGAACGATATAAACTCTATACGCGGGAAGAATTGCTGCAGAGAAGATACCCCGGAAGAGAGGAGCCTGAACCGCCCAAGCCGCCTTTGCTCAAATGGTACTATCGTATCGACGACCCTGAAAAAAGGTTCCATGCGGGAGGTTGTCCCTGCTGTCAGAGACGGAAGACGGAAGAAGAACGGGAGCTTTGGCGGGCGCTCCAAAGCGCCGAAGAAGCAAGAGCATTGGGCCTCCGGCGGTGCGACCAGTGCTCCGGAATTGGAAGGCGTTTCGAAAATGACCGGGAGAAAATCCTCGACTACTGCGCGAAGCATGGTCTGACCTGCGAACTGGAAGACGACCAGCTCAAAGTGGCATCGGGCTGCGGAAATTGGAAATTGCTGGTCCATGGCAATGACCGAAAGCTGTGGTTATATCACAAAAATACATACAACAAAGATGATCCGCTTCACCCGACTATTGTGCCGGGGTACCACAGCCAGGCGCACCGAGCCAAAACGATCCTGGAATATCTGGAGTATATCGTTCGGCACGATGCGTACCGCAGGAATCACCCGGTCAGGGGGTATCCGAAGTGTGCCTGAAAGCAAGAGCCTCAGAAGGTAGAAAAAACGCAGCAGTCCCCCAGAATGCTCCCGATGAAGAACGAAAAGAGGAAAAAGAAGGGCGACCGCCCCAGAAAAGATGTCAGGAGGGAAACGGCCAAACCAAAACAGGAGAAAAAGGGCGTGGTCCACGCAAGTTCGCTGGAAGAACTGCTGAAGCTGTCCAAGTGCACCGGCTCAGACTGACACACAAAAAACGGCACCGCAGGCCGTAGGGCTTGCGGTGCCGTTGAGCTGTTTTCGAAAAAGGGGAGCGCTTACTTCAGCTTGCTCTTGGCCTTCATGCGCTGGTCGTGGTTCAGGATCTGCTTGCGGATGCGCAGGTTCTCCGGGGTGACTTCCAGCAGCTCGTCGGGTGCCAGGAACTCCAGGCAGCCCTCCAGGCTCAGCTTGCTGATGGGCACCAGACGCAGAGCGTCATCGGAGCCGGAAGCACGGGTGTTGGTCAGATGCTTGGTCTTGCAGACGTTAACATCGACGTCCTCGCCGGAAGCAGTGTAGCCGATGACCATACCCTCGTAGACCTTCTCGCCAGCGCCGACCAGAAGGGTGCCGCGCTGCTGTGCGTTGAACAGACCGTAGGTGACAGCCTCACCGGTCTCAAAGCTGACCAGAGAGCCGGTGGAGCGGTTGGCGATCATGCCGGCCCAAACGTCGTAACCGTCGAAGATCTGGTTCAGGATGCCCTCGCCGTGGGTATCGGTCAGGAACTGGTTGCGATAGCCGAACAGGCCGCGGCTGGGCATCCGGAACTCCAGACGGACACGGTCGGTGCCCAGAGACTCCATCTGCTGCAGGACGGCCTTGCGGGTGCCCAGACCGGTCATGACAGCACCCTGATACTGGGTGGGCACATCGATGACGACATGCTCCATAGGCTCGTAGGTCTTGCCGTCGATGATCTTGGTCAGAACGTGCGGGGGAGAGACCTGCAGCTCATAACCTTCGCGGCGCATGGTCTCGATCAGGATGGACAGGTGCATCTCACCACGGCCCATGACGCGGAAGGAATCGGTGGTAGCGGAGTCCTCCACCTTCAGAGCGACGTCCTTCAGCAGTTCCTTCTGCAGGCGGTCACGGATCTGGCGGCTGGTGACGAACTTGCCCTCGCGGCCGGCCAGCGGGCTGTCGTTGACGGAGAAGGTCATCTCGACGGTGGGGTCATTGATCTTCACGAAGGGCAGCGGCTCGACCTGAGAGGGAGAGCACAGGGTGTTGCCGATGGTGACATCAGGCAGGCCGGAGAAGGCGACGATATCACCGGCGGTGATGTTGTCGCACGGCTGGCGGCCGTTGGCCTGGAAGTCGTACAGCTTGGTCAGACGGCCGCGCATCTTCAGGTCGGGGTTGTGCCAGTCGCACACCTGGACCTCTTCGCCCACGCGGGCAACGCCGTTCTGGATGCGGCCGATGCCGATGCGGCCCACGAACTCGTTGTAGTCGACCGAGGAGACCAGCATCTGGAACGGAGCCTCCGGGTCGCCTTCCGGCGGCTGGATGGTGCTCAGCAGGGTGTCGAACAGGGGGATCAGGTCGGTGCCCGGCACATCCGGGTCCAGGCTTGCGGTGCCCTGACGGCCGCAGCAGAACAGGATGGGGCAGTCCAGCTGCTCATCGGTAGCGCCCAGATCCATCAGCAGGTACAGGACCTCGTCGATGACTTCCTTGATGCGGGCATCGGGGCGGTCGATCTTGTTGATGGCGACCACCAGGCTCAGGTTCTGCTGCAGAGCCTTCTGCAGCACGAAACGGGTCTGGGGCATGCAGCCTTCCGCTGCATCGACCAGCAGCAGAACACCGTTGACCATCTTCAGAACGCGCTCGACCTCGCCGCCAAAGTCGGCGTGGCCCGGCGTATCAACGATGTTGATCTTGACACCCTTGTAGGTGCAGGAGCAGTTCTTGGCCAGGATGGTGATGCCGCGCTCACGCTCGATATCACCGCTGTCCATGACGCGCTCGGCCACGACCTGATTGTCGCGGAAAGCACCGCTCTGACGCAGCATGGCGTCCACCAGCGTGGTCTTGCCGTGGTCGACGTGAGCGATAATGGCGACGTTGCGCAAATCGTTACGAACCATAAAATACAACCTCTCTATTTTGAATCTCTGTGTAGAAGTTACGTCATACGAATTAAGTTTATATCAGCAGGGGGTGGTTTGTCAAGATTGTATAAAAAATTTTTCGAAAATTCGGCGTTCTGCTTGATATTCCCGGCGCGATTTGGACGCATTGGAAAAAGAAAATATGTTATAATAAAAGTGCAAAACCTCTCGGTCTCGCTTCGCTTGCTGCGGACGCGGTGCGAATGGCAGAGAGCATCGATCAGGAGGTGCTTTTGGATGAAACTGACGTTTTTGGGCGCGAACCATGAGGTGACGGGCAGCTGTACCCTGCTGGAAGCCGCCGGGCAGCGCTATCTCATCGACTGCGGCATGGAGCAGGGCAAGGATACCTATGAAAACCAGCCCATCCCCGTGGCCCCCGGCGAGATCGACGGTGTGTTGGCGACCCATGCCCACATCGACCACACCGGCCTGCTGCCGCTGCTGGCCCGCAACGGGTTCCGGGGCAGGATCTATGCCACCAACCCCACCGTGGAGCTGTGCGGCATCATGCTGCGGGACTCTGCCCACATCCAGGAGTTTGAGGCGGAGTGGAAAAACCGCAAGGGCAAGCGCTCCGGTGCCGAGCCGGTGGAGCCGATGTATACCGTCCAGGATGCCGAAGCGGCCATCAAGCTGTTCCGGGGCGTGGATTACAACACGAAACTGGAACTGGCCCCCGGCCTTGTGATCGAGTTCGTGGATGTGGGCCATCTGCTGGGGTCGGCCAGCATTGCAATCTGGGTGACGGAGAACGGCACCACCACCAAGCTCGTCTTCTCCGGCGACATCGGCAACCAGAACCAGCCCCTCATCAAGGACCCGACCTATCTGACCGATGCCGACTATGTGGTGATGGAATCCACCTACGGCGACCGGCTCCACGGCCCCCGCCCGGATTACATCGGCGAACTGGCCAGAATATTGCAGCGCACCTTTGACCGGGGCGGCAATGTGGTCATCCCCAGTTTCGCGGTGGGCCGCACGCAGGAGCTGCTCTATTTCATCCGGGAGATCAAGGAAAAAGGTCTGGTCAAGGGCCACGGCAATTTCCCGGTGTACATCGACAGCCCGCTTGCCATCGAGGCGACCCGCATCTTCAGGGATACCGACCCCGACTGTTTTGACGAGGCGACCCGCGCCCTGCTGGCCCAGGGCATCGACCCCATCCAGTGCCCCGGCCTGCGGGTCAGCGTGACCAGCGACGAATCCCGGATGATCAACGCCGACCGGGAGCCGAAGGTCATCCTCTCGGCCAGCGGCATGTGCGAGGCCGGCCGCATCCGCCACCATCTCAAGCACAACCTTTGGCGGCCGGAGTGTACCATCCTCTTCGTGGGCTATCAGGCCGTCGGCACACTGGGCCGCACCCTCATTGAAGGTGCTACCGATGTCAAACTGTTCGGTGAGGCCATCGAGGTGCGGGCGGAGATCTGCCAGCTGACCGGTCTGTCCGGCCACGCGGACAAAAACGGCCTGCTGGCGTGGATCAACGCCTTTTCGCCCAAGCCCAAGCGGGTCTTCATCGTCCACGGCGACGATGAGGTGGAGAACATCTTCGCCCAGACCCTCACCGACGAAGGCTTCACGGCCTGTGCGCCCTACAATGGGGCGCAGTGGGTTATCGGGGCTGAGGGGGCCGTCTGTGTGCAGGAGGGCACCAGAGTGCGGGTCGAGCGTCGGCCCAGTGAGGGTGCCAGCCGCGCCGCCACGGTTTTCCAGCGCCTGGTCAGCGCAGGCAAGCGCCTGTTGCGGGTCATCGAGCACAACGAGGGAGGGGCCAACAAGGACCTTGCCAGGTTTGCCGACCAGATCAACGCCCTCTGCGACAAGTGGGACCGATAAGAAAAACAGCAAAAGCCACGCGAAAGCGTGGCTTTTGTCTTACGTGGAAGGACGGTAGCTGTCCTTTTCCACAACATCATAAATGCTGCGCCCGGCAAGCTGCTCAAAATGAGCTTTCAGGGCAAGGTTCATGTCCCATTTATTCTGGGGGTAATCGCCGTAGCGGCGCTTGACATCAGCCATCCGCTCCTCGATATCCACGACGCCGGCCGCACCCGCCAGCGAGTCGCAGAGCTGAATGAGCCGGTCGTAGTCGTCGTAGACCATGGTGGCGAGCTCCCGCTCAATAAGGGCCGTTTCTTCGGGTGTGGTGTCCCTGTGGCCGACATAGCTGGCAAGGGATTGGTCGTTGAACGAGTGGCTCATGCAGACGCGGGCCACTTCGTCATAGCCCAGCTCCATCATATAGGTGTAGCCGTCCGACACATGGCCGAGGTGACGCTTGCCGTAGCGGCGGCCAATGTCGTGCAGCAGGCCCAGCACGAACGCCTTGTCCGGGTCCAGCCCGACGGCTGCGGCGATCTTCTCCGCGCAGTGGGCGGCGGTGCGGCTGTGGTCGCCCCAGGGACCGGGGTTGTGCGGCTCGGCCTCCGCCAGCAGGGCAATGGCTTCTTCACGGGTGGGGTACATACGCAGCCTCCTTTTTCACGGCTCCAGCGCGTCGATGGACGCCTGAAGCGTCTGGTAGAATCTGCCGAGGTGGATGCCGTCGAGGAAGCGGTGATTCACCTCTACCGACATCCCCAGCGTCTCGCGGCCTGCGCCGTCCGGGACGTACTTTCCCCAAGCGATGCGGGGGATGTTGTCGTCGCGGTCAAAATCGCGCTCGTTGGTCAGGGCTGTGAGGTCGAACCAGGGGGTGCAGGAAAAATAGATGAGGGCATCCAGCTCTTTGTCGTCCTGGTCGAGGAAGTGGGCCTGTGCCTCGCTGCGGGCCTTGGCAGCGGCGCAGAACTGCTCCAGCGTTTCTTCCTGCGGCAGGGTGACGATGTGAAAATCCTCGCTGCCGGGTTTCAGGTCGGTAAAACTGGGGATGCGCTCGTCCAGCAGATAAACTTCGCCATCCCGGATGGTATAGCGGAAGTTTTCCACGGCATTGACGGCGTTCGTTGCGAGATACACGAGCGCATAGTAAAACGAGAGCCCGCGCTGCTTGGTGTAGGCGTGGAGGTTCGTCACATCCACCCGGAAAGTGACACTGTAAAACGGTTGGGACACCGCCGAGAAAAAGCCGAACTTTTCCGCGCGGGGCCAGGTGGAACGGTCGATCTTCTGCATGGCAATGCTCGCTTTCTCTTAAAAGGCGTATCGCTCCATCGTCTCCGGGCTGCGGAACTCGTGCTTTTCGTAGTAGCCGATGAGGGTGCCGTCGGCATCCCGCAGGGCGACCATATAGACGTCTTTGTTCTGCTTTTCGTTGTGATAGGTGTAGATGATGTTGTGCTCCGGGCTGGCCGCGAACCAGTCCACGACTTCCTGAATGCGGCTGTTCGAGCTGGCATTGTGGCAGTGGAGCAGGCTGCGGCCGATGAGCGCCGCGCCGCCGTGCTTGGCATAATTGCGGACGGCGGCAGGGTTCATGTAGACGATGGTGTGGTTCAGGTCACACAGGACGACTGATGCGGTGTCCTGGTCGATGACACTTTTGAAATAGGCGTTCAGGTTTTCCATGGAGAGTCTCCTTTTATTCTTTACTCTGGTCCAGCGCGTCGAACTGCTTCAAGATCTGCGGGTCTTTCAGCTTGATGACCTTGCCGGAGAGGTAGTGCAGGGTGTTCTCCTCCGGGATATCGAGGAAGCGAACGCGGACGGCGCAGAGGGCCTGGGTCTTGGTGCCGGTGCGCTCGTTCATCTTGCGGTTGCCGTATTTGATATCGCCCAGCACCGGCTTGCCGAGGTAGGCGAGGTGGGCGCGGATCTGGTGCGTCCGCCCGGTGATGAGGCCGATCCTGCACAGCGCGAACGGCCCGGCGGTGCGCAGGACGTCCACATCGGTGATGATCTGCTTCCGGCGCTCATCCTGAGACTGGTGCGCGTGGATGCTGACCTTGTTGTTCTTCTCGTCGTGCTCCCACCAGGCCGTGAAGCGGCCGCTCTGGGGGATGCCCACGGTGATGGTGTAGTATTCCTTTTTGAGCAGATCGGTGCGGATGATCTCGTTCATGTCCCGCAGGGCGGCGTAGCTCTTGGCCGCGATGACCAGACCCTCGGTGCCGCGGTCCAGCCGGTTGCAGATGCCGGGCTTGAAGCGGTTCTCGCCGTGGGGGTCGTACTCGCCCTTCTGCGCGAGGTACTGGGTGAAGGCGTCCACCAGATTCGCGTCGCCGGTGCGGTCGCTGTGGCAGAGCAGGTGGGTGGGCTTGTAGAGCACGGCGATGTTCTCGTCCTCGTAGATGATCGTCACCTTGGGCTGATTGGGCTGCTTTTTGGGGGCTTTCGGTGCGGGCTTCGCCCCTTCCGGCGGGAAGAACTCGTCGTTGATGTAAAGTTCGATGAGGTCGCCGGCCTGGATGCGGTCTTCGGGGGCGCCTTTTTTGCCGTTGACCTTGATGCGCTTGTTGCGGAAGCTTTTGTACAGCAGACTTGTGGGAAGATCGCGGGTCACGCTCTGTACAAAGCGGGAGAGCCGCACACCGTCGTCGTTGGCGGTCGCAGTGTATTGTTTCATTCTTGTTCTGTTCCTCATGTTGAAGCGCGGATGGGCCGCGCATGGATGCGATAACCTTATAATAAACTACTCGTTTTCTGAAGTCAACGCGAAAATTTAGGCCGGGCCCTTGTGTTTTGCAGAAAATCGGGTACTATTAAGAGGAGAAAGCGCGCGAAAGGAGCCGACTTATGGCGGAAGATTCAAAGATCCATACCGGGCACCGCAGACGGATGCGCAGCCGGGTGGCAGAGAACGGCTTTGCCAGCCTGGAACCGCACGAGGCACTGGAATGCCTGCTGTACATCACCAACGCGCGGAAGAACACGAACCGGATGGCCCACGAGCTCATCGACCGCTTCGGTGATTTTGCCGGGGTGCTGGATGCCTCGGAGGAAGACCTGATGACGGTGGAGGGCGTTGGCCCGGCCACGGCCCGGATGCTGCATCTGATGCCCGATGTCTGCCGATACTATACCCAGTGCCGCACCGGCAGAAACGGCTGCCTGAAGACGACGGAACAGCTGGCGGAACACCTGATGGGCCTGTTTGCCGGGGCCGCGCAGGAGCGCGCCCTTCTGCTGGCGCTGGACAGCCGCAGCCGGGTCCGGGCGACGCTCTGGCTCAAGGACGGCACCAGCGACCGGGTGAGCCTTGCCATCAAAGACGTGGTGGCGGCAGCCTTGAAGGGCGGCACCGACCGGGTCGTGCTGTGCCACAACCACCCAAACGGCGTGGCGCTGCCCTCGCGGGAGGACATCCAGGCCACCGAGAACATCGTCCGGGCGCTGGGGCTCGTCCATGTCCTTCTGCGGGACCACATCATCCTGACCGAGACGGAGTATTTTTCCATGCGGGAGGAGAACCGCCTGCCGTTTTATGACCTTGCGACCGGGGAGATGTTAAGGCCGTACTGAGATGCAGGAAAGGCCGCATCTCCGGGAGCTTTTCCCGGCGGGTCAAAGGGCATTCCATGCCCTCCCCAACGCTTCGCGTCGGGTCCCCACCTCGGATACCCGCCGGGAAAACTCCCATCGTGCGGCAGAGTCAGCTGGCAGGATGTCGGGCGGTCTCCCAAGCAAGTGTCCGACGGGTGGGACCCTGTTGCCGCAGGCAATAGGGCGGGGTATGGAATCCCCGTCTCACTTGCGGGGAGACTGCCCGATGTCCTGCTCTGTCCAAAAAACTTCTTGTTTACTTTATAAAATAGTTGTGCTATACTGAACACAAAAAGCACAACTATTTGTGGTTCCATGACAATCGAAAGGAGAGAGCGGCATGGCAGATGAAACCTTCCATCTGGTCTCGGACTATGCCCCGACGGGCGACCAGCCGCAGGCCATCCAGCAGCTTGTGGAGGGTGTGGAGCGCGGCGACCGCTGCCAGACCCTGCTGGGTGTGACCGGCAGCGGCAAGACCTTCACCATGGCGAACGTGATCGCCCAGTGCAACCGCCCCACGCTGGTGCTGGCCCACAATAAAACGCTGGCGGCGCAGCTCTGCACCGAGTTCCGGTCGTTTTTCCCGGACAATGCGGTGGAGTATTTCGTGTCCTACTACGATTACTACCAGCCCGAAGCCTATATCCCCAGCACGGATACCTATATTGAAAAGGACAGCGCCATCAACGATGAGATCGACCGCCTGCGCCACTCGGCCACGGCGGCGCTGTCGGAGCGGCGGGATGTTATCATCGTGGCGTCGGTGTCCTGCATCTACTCGCTGGGCGACCCCATCGACTACCGCAGCATGGTCATCAGCCTGCGCCCCGGCATGGAGATGGAGCGCGATGTGCTGTGCAAGCGGCTGGTGGACCTGCAATATGAGCGCAACGACATCAATTTTATCCGCAACAAGTTCCGTGTCCACGGCGACACGGTGGACATCTACCTGGCCTATATGAGCGATCTGGCCATCCGGGTGGAGTTTTTTGGGGACGAGATCGACCGCATCGTTGAGTTCAACCCTGTCACCGGGGCCAAGCAGAATGTGGTCAAGCATGTGGCCATCTTTCCGGCCAGCCACTATATCGTCAGTGCTGAAAAAAAGGCGAAGGCACTGGAAAAGATCCGCGCCGAGTGCGACGCGCAGGTCAAACAGTTTACTTCCGAGGGCAAGCTCATCGAGGCCCAGCGCATCCAGCAGCGGACGAATTACGACATCGAGATGTTGACCGAGGTCGGCATGTGCAAGGGCATCGAGAACTATTCGGCGGTGCTGTCGGGCCGTGCGCCGGGCAGTATGCCGACCACCCTGCTGGATTATTTCCCGGAGGATTTTCTGCTCTTCGTGGACGAGAGCCATGTCACCCTGCCCCAGGTCCGCGCCATGTACGGCGGCGATTTTGCCCGCAAAAAAACGCTGGTGGAGTATGGCTTCCGCCTGCCCTCGGCGTTCGACAACCGCCCGCTCAAATTCGAAGAGGTGGAGTCGAAGCTGAACCAGATCGTGTTCGTGTCGGCTACGCCCGGCGAGTATGAGCGGAAGAACAGCACACAGATCGCGCAGCAGGTCATCCGGCCCACCGGCCTGCTGGACCCGCTCATCTCGGTGCGCCCGGTCGAGGGCCAGGTGACCGACCTGCTGGGCGAGATCAACGCCCGCACGGCGAAAAATGAACGGGTCCTCGTCACGACCCTGACCAAGAAAATGGCCGAAGACCTGACCGATTTTTTGACCGAACAGGGCGTCAAGGTCAAGTATATGCACCACGAGGTGGACACCTTCGAGCGGATGGAGATCATCAAGGACCTCCGCCTCGGCTCCATTGATGTGGTGGTGGGCATCAACCTGCTGCGCGAGGGTCTGGACCTGCCGGAAGTCAGCCTCGTTGCCATCCTGGATGCCGACAAGGAAGGCTTCCTCCGCAGTGAGACGAGCCTGATTCAGACCATTGGCCGCGCCGCCCGCAACGCGGAGGGTCTGGTCATCATGTATGCGGATGAGGTGACGGACAGCATGGAGCGCGCCATCACCGAGACCGAACGCCGCCGCGCCATCCAGATGGCATACAACGAGGCCCACGGCATCGTGCCCCGGACCATCGTCAAAGCCATCCCGGATTCCATCGAGATCAGCGACAAGGCCGAGAACGCGAAGATGAACACCCGGCGGATGGGCAAGCTGGAGCGGGAAGCCGCCATCGACCGGCTGACCCGCGAGATGAAGGAAGCCGCCAAGCTGCTGGAATTTGAGCACGCGGCTTTCCTGCGCGACCAGATCGACCGCCTGCGCCGGGGTGAGAACCCTACCGTGGACTCGGCCGCCGAGACCGAGCGCAAACAGAACCATGCACAGACACAGAGAAGAGGGAGAAAGTACCTTGGCAAACGATAAGATCGTCATCAAAGGCGCACGGGAGCACAACCTGAAAAATGTCAATTTGACCCTCCCGCGCGAAAAACTCATCGTCATGACCGGTTTGTCCGGTTCGGGCAAGTCGAGCCTTGCCTTCGATACCATTTATGCCGACGGCCAGCGCCGCTACGTCGAGAGCCTGTCCAGCTACGCCCGGATGTTCCTGGGCCGGATGGACAAGCCCGATGTGGACGAGATCACCGGCCTGTCGCCGGCCATTTCCATCGACCAGAAGACCACGAGCCACAACCCGCGTTCCACCGTGGGCACCGTGACCGAGATCTACGATTATCTGCGCCTTTTATATGCCCGCGTGGGTGTGCCTCACTGCCCGGTCTGCGGCCGGGTCATCAGCCAGCAGACTGTGGATGAAATGGTGGATGCTGTCCTGAAACTGGACGAAGGCACGAAGTTTCAGGTGCTGGCTCCGGTCGTCCGCCAGCGCAAGGGCACCCAGCAGAAGGAGCTGGATGCAGCCCGCCGGGGCGGCTACTCCCGTGTCCGCATCGACGGGGATCTCTATGACCTCGACGAGGAGATCACGCTGGAAAAGAACATCAAGCACACGGTGGAGATCGTCGTGGACCGCCTCGCCATGCGCAAGGGCATCCGGGGCCGCCTGGCTGACTCGCTGGAAACGGCTCTGGCTCTGACCGGCGGCATCGCGGAAGTGGATGTCATCGGCGGCGAGTGCATGACCTTCAGCCAGAACTTTGCCTGCCCGGAACACGGCATCTCCATCAGCGACCTGTCGCCCCGGCTGTTCTCCTTCAACAACCCGCTGGGTGCCTGCGAAAAGTGTACCGGCCTGGGCACGTTCATGCGGGTGGATGAGGAGCGCATCCTGCCCAACCGGAGCCTGTCCATCCGGCAGGGAGCCATCAAGGCCAGCGGATGGTATTACGCCGAAGGCTCCGTCAGCGAGATGTACTATCTTGGCCTGGGCAAAAAGTACGGTTTCACGCTGGATACGCCCATCAAGGAGATGAGCACGGAGGCCGTCAACGCCCTTTTGTACGGCACCAACGGCGAAAAGATCGAGATGCACCGCACCAACGAGTTCGGCAGCGGCGTCTACTACAACACCTTTGAGGGCATCGTCGAAAATCTGGAGCGCCGCTTCCGCGAGACGAACAGCGAGTGGATGAAGGAAGAGATCGGCAGCTTCATGTCCGGCGTCGAGTGCCCGGACTGCCATGGCCGCCGCCTGAAGCCGGTGGTGCTGGCCGTGACCATCGGGGACAAGAACATCAGCGAATTCTGCGAGATGTCCATCCGGGATGAACTGCGCTTCATCGCGGAGAATGAGCCGAATCTGACCGAAAAGCAGAAACAGATCGGCGGGCAGATCATGAAGGAGATCAAGAACCGCCTGCAATTTTTGCAGAGTGTGGGTCTGGATTACCTGACGCTGGCCCGCTCGGCAGGCACACTGTCCGGCGGCGAGAGCCAGCGCATCCGCCTGACCACCCAGATCGGCAGTGCGCTGTCCGGTGTGCTGTATGTTCTGGACGAGCCCAGCATCGGCCTGCACCAGCGCGACAACGACAAGCTCATTGCGACCCTGAAGAATCTGCGCGACCTGGGCAATACGGTCATCGTGGTCGAACACGACGAGGATACCATGCGCAGCGCCGATTATATCGTGGATGTCGGCCCCGGTGCTGGCGTCCACGGCGGCGAGATCGTGGCAGCCGGCACGGTGAAGGACATCTGCAAGGCCAAGCGAAGCATCACCGGCGACTATCTGTCCGGCCGCAAGCGCATCCCGGTGCCGGAGATCCGCCGCGCAGGGAATGGCAGCTGCCTGATCGTGAAGGGGGCCCGCGAGAACAACCTGCGCAACATCGACGTCCGTTTCCCGCTGGGCGAGTTCATCTGTGTCACGGGCATTTCCGGTTCGGGCAAGTCGAGCCTCATCAACGAGATCCTGTACAAGACGCTGGCCAGCGAGCTGAACGGTGCCCGCGCCCGCGCAGGCAAGTGCGATGGGGTTGAGGGACTGGAATTTGTCGATAAGGTCATCGGCATCGACCAGCAGCCCATTGGCCGCACCCCGCGCTCCAACCCGGCCACTTATACCGGCGTGTTCAACGACATCCGCGCCGTTTTCGCCGAGACGCAGGACGCCAAGATGCGCGGCTACGGCCCCGGACGGTTCAGCTTCAACGTCAAGGGCGGCCGCTGCGAGGCCTGCGAGGGCAACGGCATCCTGCAGATCGAGATGCACTTTTTGCCGGACGTCTACGTTCCTTGTGAGGTGTGCAAGGGCGCCCGCTACAACCGCGAAACGCTGGAGGTGAAGTACAAGGAAAAGACCATCTCCGACGTGCTGAACATGACAGTGGAGGAGGCAGTGGTCTTCTTTGCCAACCAGCCCAAGATCGCCCGCAAGCTGCAGACGCTGCTGGACGTGGGCCTGGGGTACGTGACCCTGGGGCAGAGCGCCACCACCCTTTCGGGCGGCGAGGCGCAGCGGGTCAAGCTGGCCAATGAGCTGGCCCGCCGCGGCACCGGCAAGACGGTGTATATCCTCGACGAGCCGACCACCGGTCTGCACATCGCCGATGTCCACCGCCTCATTGAGGTGCTGCAGAAACTGGTGGATGCGGGCAACACCGTCATCGTCATCGAGCACAACCTCGACCTCATCAAATGCGCAGACCACATCATCGACCTCGGCCCCGAAGGCGGCAGCGCAGGCGGCCTGGTCATCGCAGAGGGCACCCCGGAGCAGGTGGCCGAAGCAGAGGGCAGCTTCACGGGCCAATATCTCAAGCCGCTGCTGGAAAAGGATAAGCTGCTGCGCCAGCAGGAGGCCGAGGCAGCACAGAACGCGCCTGCCGCAAAAAAATCAAAAAAGAAAGAACGCACTCCAGAGGATTTTACAAAAATCTAAAAAATCTTCAAAAAACTGTTGACAAACACCCGTGATTCGCGTATAATATCTCCTGTCGCCACGCTTCGGTAGGGAAGCGGCGGTCGATATCCGGGTGTAGCGCAGTTTTGGTAGCGCGCTTGAATGGGGTTCAAGAGGCCGTGAGTTCGATTCTCGCCACTCGGACCATAAATCCAACGATTTCACGTTAGAAATCGTTGGATTTTTTTGTTTATAGGCTGCCCTCATTTGGTTTTGACCACAATTTTGACCACAATGCCAAAGATTTTATCTGGTCTAATTAGTGCCGTTCCGTCCAATTTTCAGGCCGAAAATGCCTCGCTGAACAACTGGATCGCACTCTGCCGAATGGATTCCTGAACATGGAGATAATGCTCAGTCATCTCGGTATCGGCGTGGCCTACGATGCTCTGGATGGTCTGGATATCCACACCCAATGCCTGCATCTGCGACACATAGGTGTGGCGGCAGCTATGCGGCGTGAGCAAGCGGACATCGCCCGCTTCTTCCAGAGATTTGCGGAATACATCCCGGAAATGGGTGGGATTGCAGGGCAAGCCGGTCTTGGGGCTTTCCCAGATGAACTGGTCGGTGGTGTCCCGCAGCTTGATGGCGCACGGGCGGACATTCAGCGGCACCGGAATATCCCGGATACTGTCTTTGGATTTCGGACTGCCGATGCTGACTGTACCTTTTACGACCTTTACTGCCTGCCGGATGTGAATGACAGAGCCATCTTCTTCAATAAACTGCGGCTCCAAAGCCAGAAGTTCCTGCATTCTCATTCCAGTGCCGAGCAAAAGCCGGATGCTCAAACCCATGCGGTCATCGGGGAGAACCTTCATTAAGTGGGTAACTTCCTCTGTGGTGAAGGCTTCCTTGCGTTTTGCGGTGCCGGATGCCCGCATCTTTTCAGCAAGCCGGACCGGGTTACGGCGCACAAGGTCATTAGCTTCTGCCTTTTGAAAGATCTGGTAGAGCATCCCTCGTGCCTTGCTGATGTAAGAATCCGAGCGGCCATCGCGCCGCATCCCTTTCAGGAAGTTTTCAATGTCGATGGGGCGTATGACGGTCAGGGGGCGATGATAAAATCCCTCTTTGAGCATTTTCAGGCAGTATTTGTAGCTTTCCTGTGTCGTGGGAGCGATATTATCCTTGTGACCCTCGAACCATGTATCAGCCCAATCCTCAAAGTACAGAATCGTGTCCAGCTGGACACCGCTGATAAGCGCATCTTGATACTCTTTCAGTTTGAGCTTGACCTCCTTCTGGGTCTTGCCATAGAAGGTCTTGAAGCGCGGCGAACCATCTTTCTGGTAGCCGTCCATCATACGTAATTCCCAGCGACCATCGCTGCGGTGGCGAAGCGTACCCTCGCCGTGTGAACGTTTGCTTGGCATATTGCCTCCTTCCTGATGTCAAGTCGTTTCGGGAATAGTATAGAAAAAGAAACCTCTTGAATCAAGGATGTCAGATCAGCCATTTACGCTGTCCGTGATCCACTGAAGAAAACGGTCTTTGGGTACGACCATCCGCTTACCGATGTGGAGCGTGGGAAAGCCGTCCGAACGGAGCAGGATGTAAGCGTTGGCGCGGGAGATGCCCAGCGCAGCAGCGACGTGGTCGGCTGTCAGGGTGATGGGAAGCTGCTCATACGAAGTGAACTGAGAGCGCATAGAATACCTCTTTTCTCTATATGTTGTGCTGAATGAATACAGGAACACTATATATTGCACTTTGATATGTAACAAGGGGCATCTGCGGTTTGCGGATGCCCCTTGTGTATATGGGAGGAATGCCTGTGAATGTCAGAATTTCATCGGAAGTGCGTCTTTTCTGCACTTGCCGTGCTACATTTCATTTCTTCCTTGATCCTCCAGATGTACGTTTCGGCTTCTTTCAGAATTTCAGCAACCTGCTGCTTACGCTTTGGGATGGTGAGCAGGCTGGGGTTGAACGTGAAGCTATATTCCAGCCGCTGGATCATTGCGTGTACCGCAGCTTCCAGTTCGGTGTACAGCATCATGTCCTCAACGCTCCCGGCGTCCTCAAAGGACGATTTGATGGGCGTGTAAGGATAGATGGGCGGCTTGCCGTCAACCACCTCAGGCGGTGCGTAAGCCGCCGTAGAGCGGATGATGGGTGGAAGCCGCTGAATGCTCCCCATCGGGTTCAGGGCAAGGCTGGCACGGACAGCATCATCCACCCGGCTCATTTCTTCCGGGGTGAGGTGTCCGAGATATTTCAGAACCCTGCTCTTGTCAACGGTAAAAATCTGCTCTGCCTGAACGATGGACGGAACGGATAGAAAATCGTTCACCAGCAGGCAGTGGGTCGGCTGGGTATATTTTTTTGCAGCCTTGCTTGTCAATGTGGCCACGATCAGCGTGGGCGAGTAAAAATTCCCCACATCGTTCTGGAGAACGACTGCCGGACGATTCCCGCTTTGCTCTGAACCGATGGCGTTGTCGAAACGGGTGAAGAAAATGTCTCCACGTTGGAATTTCCAGTTTTGAATCAATAGCTGCCCTCCTTTTGCAATATGTACACCGCCCGCTGCACCTCCTTGGCAGTGTGCGGTGTGTTTGTTCAACGGTTCATCACAACGTAGTCATGACCGCGCCGGGTCTGGCAGACTGTGCAAGTGTCCATGCTCCGGTCTGCGCTGGGAACAATGGCGATTTTGAACGCCTTGGATTCTACAAAACTACAAAGGCAGACACCGCAGAGCGTGCGGATGGACCGGATCATCTCCGGGGTCAGTTCCATTTCCTCGTAGATCGCTTGCGCTAAGGTGGTACGGTCGTTTTCGTTCATAAAACCTCCTATGTAGGACGAAAATGTGGATATATGGAATAAGTAAAAAGAACAGACGTGGACGAAGACCGAAAACAGCATTCGGCCACGCCTGATTTAATAAGTTAAGGTCTCGCATATTCGCCCTCGGCTCCCTGCGAGTGGGGCATAAACATCTGGCAGCGGACTTGTACCGCTTCATTGGCATTTCAGCCACCCCGTCTGCTTTGTGACCGGGCCGCGAATTACGGAAGTATCATTATCGGAGTACCAGATGAAGGAACTATTCAGTTTTCAAGGAACGGCTGTTCGGACGTTTCACTCTGCGGCTTGTGCCGTCTGGTGAATTGCCCTCTCACTTGGTAGGCATCGAGAAGGGTCAATCCATAGCATTGAAATTGAAGTTTTTCAAAAATTTAGTAATTCGCTTGATTTTGATGCTAATAGTAGGCTGCGCGACGCCTAAAACTTTAGAAATTTCAGTGACGGTGTAGCCCTCATAGGCGTACATGGTGACGAGATTGAGGTCTGCATCCGACAAATTTTCAAGCGCAGACAGCAGCCGCTCGTCCTCAATCTCGCCGATCCATGTGAAGCGGCTCTTGGTTTCACGGTAGTGTTCGGTAATAGAAATGGCTTCCTGATACTTGTTCATAAGGGGCGAGTAGGCTTCTTCGCCCTGCTCAAAGGACGGGGCAGCGATTTCCTGTGTGTGGTTCTGGTAAGAACGCGTAGCATTGAAAACAGACCAGTCATACTCATACATTGCCTGAATCACTTCAATGCTCATGCCAGCGTCCTCATACTGCTTGCGCATGATAGCCCACTGACGGTCAAAGTTCTTCTTTTCCAAACCATAATTAAAGCCCATGTGTAACCTCCAAATTTTCGATAAAACGTGAAATGTCGAAAATTTGGAAACACTACGGATATTTCGCCATCTGGGGCAGCCATGAAAAGAGGGTAAACATAAAACCTGCTCCTTTTCGGGAGCAGGCCATCTGAAGCTATAAAAAATAGCCGGACAACAGCCGACCGAAAGATTGAAGATCTTTCAGTCAAGCTGCTGCCCGGCTATTTGGTGCTACGTTTCATACATCACCCGGAGGTGACGGCCCGTTGCTCGGTGCGAACAGTCCATATTCAGAGTGCTTTGCACCCGATTCTTATGAAACCAATGCTTACTTGGCTCGAATGGAAAGGTTGAGCCATAACATTTCCCGGCAACGCCAGCATTTTATGTGGATGAATCCAGTGCAGTCGGCGGTCATTCGATAGAGCTTTATATTGCACTTGGGGCAAAACTGCCAGAGTTCTGTAATTGCTTCCTTCTTATGATCGAGCATGACTTTCCCTCCCAAATATAAAGTTTGCTGCGGTATTATGGGAGAAACGGCGGACTGCGGCACATTTGTTCCAAAAGCGCAAAAACGCCAGCCTCCCATTGAGGGAAGCTGGCGCAGTACAGCATATCGGCACGATTGTGGGTGGCAGAATGGAACGATTGTGCCTGTTTCGGAGCGGTCTGGTCTACGGCAGCAGACAGGCTTTTTTTGATGCGTTACCCCAATAAAAAATCACAGTACCCTCCATAGACGGTAACTGTGATCTTGTGGCGCAAGGAATCGCCCGGACGAGTTACCGTTTTTTTATAACTCGACCGGGAAATGTAAAAATCGGCATGATAGGACAAAATCACTGGAATGATGATGTTATACCGTTCTTTCCGCAAGGACGATACAATACTATTGAGGTGATGATGATGCCGAATGCGGATGCGATTGCTTTAGGAAAGCAGATAAAGGCTGTCCGAAAAGCGATGAAAATGACACAAGAGCAACTGGCACTGAAAAGTAATGTTTCGGTGAAGTATATCGCCAATATTGAAAATGGAAAACAGAATCCTTCTTTTGACATTTTAAGTTCAATTCTCCATGTTCTGCCACTTTCCTTGGATTCGGTTATCAACCCGAACTTATCAGAAGCAGAGCGCGAATGTCGAGAGTTAGAATCGATTTATTTTGCTTGTCCGCCAGAAATGCAAAAAACGCTGTTGGATGCCACAAGGTCACTCGCAATCCATTTGACAGAACTTTCAGAACAGAACAAAAACAACTAAGCTGCCAGAGTGGACGTTACGCTTCTCTCTGGCGTTCTTTTGTCTGAATACGCAATATTCTAACAGGTCATTCAATAAAATCACGTGAAAAGCAAACAAATTACACAATAATTTTCTCGTAATCAGTCTCGTTGTGGATTTTGAACCTCTTTTTCAATGGCAAGATCATTTTCTAGCGTATCATATAGTTCTTGTGGGGTACGGCATAAGACTGCGTAGAAGTTGATAGGAGCACCCTCATTAAAAAGCCGTACATACCCCCATCGACATGGGAGAACCTCTAAATAGGATGCCGTTTGCAAAAAATCTTCAAACTCTCTCAGAACATCTTCGAAAGATTGCATCTTACCGCCTCCTAAAATCTTTTTTCTATATTTTAGAAAAGATTATTTCCGATTGCAAGGATGTCAATTTTTATCTATCCAGCTAACGATAAAAGCCATACTCAAGGTCTAAGTTACCCATTGAGTATGGCTTTTATCGTTATAAGGAATCTTTTTTCACTGAAATGTTCGGCATAAATTGGTAGCCGAGGTTGGAAATCGTTCGAATATAGACAGGTACAGCTCTATCATCCTCGATTTTTTGCCGGATGCGTCCAATTGTATTGGTGACAGCAGTCAGGCAGCTTTCACTATCCTGATGCCACACGGCTTCAAATATCTGCTCTTTTGTAAACAATTGCCCCGGATGCCGTGCCATTAAACTTAAAACGCCATATTCGTAACGGCTCATGTACACTTCCTGTCCGTTTTTGAAAACACGACGGTGTTCCAAGTTTATTTCCAAACCGGGATAATTCAAAGTGTCTGGCGCAGCACGGTTCGTTTCAATCCACTCGAAAATCGTCTGCTCTTGCGGTGGGCAGTGATCCTTCGTGATGCGAACAACAACTTCAATTTTTTGCATACAATAGACAATCCTCCCCCAAAGCCAAATCTATATCACTCGATATGGAAAATCGGGTGTAGCTCGCATTTCCGCATTGACCGTGCACTACGATGCCGTGTGCTTTAGCCGCCATCGTTTTTGGAATCCCGAAAGTTCAGAGCTGCCATCAGGCATCCAAACGCACCCGCCCAGAGAAGGCCGGTATAGAGCCATCCTTGGAGAATGGCGAAAATCCCCCCTGCGATCAGCAGCAGGATGCCAGCCGTTAACAGCAGACGTGCCGATAACTGCTCCATCTTAGGTATCCCTTTCTGTGCGAAGATAGTGCTGCACCCGGTGGACGTCCCCGGAACGAACTGCAATGTACCACAAGGATTGAGTCACTGCTCCGGTAGGCATTGGTGTATTCAGCGGCACCAGAAGCAGTGCCGCCCGCACCTTGTAGGGAATATTGTTTTCCGCCATACGACGGCTTTTTTTCTTTTGCCGTCGCTCGGCAGATACTTCTTATTTAATACTTTTCTTGAACAATAACCATGTGCTGATGAAGTAGCAAATCAATAGCAAAGCAAGAATGCTTACCGTCGTACCGATTTGTGACATCAATGCGCCGAAACCAATATAGGCAGAGATTTCTGCGGAGATCGTTTGAATAAAATAAATTATGACCATTGTGGACACGATGATGGCGACAACGATTGGCAGTCCAAACCAGATGCCTAATTGTTTCAATACCAGTTTACCTATGTGAGTATCCTCCACACCCAATTTGCGAAGTACCGAGAAGCGATATTTATATTGGCTTGCATCCAAAAGTTGCTGCAAAGATAGCACCGTAAGACAAATTACCATCAGCACAACAGCTGCATAGAGCATAGACGCCTGTAAAACAAAATTACTTGCTTTTGTGGTATTGACTTGTAGGGTACTCAAGCGAATGGCATAACTGACGTCGGTATCGGTTATTTCTGGATACTCGGCTGAAAAAGCCTGTTCTAAGGTGCGGGCATTTTCATAGGAAATGCTTTCCGTCGTCATGATATAACGGTTCCGAATCACCGAGAGTAAGTTTTCGCAGATACTATCTGGAAATACATAGAGTACATCCGTATAAGAGTTATAGGCCGTTTCTCCTATTGCTTCCTCGTAAAAAGAATGTTCAGAAAGTGTAAGTTCCCCTGCGTCTGTCAGAATGCTGCTATGCTCTTTCAAAAAGCTATCCCGTTCTTCGTTCGTTGCAATAGATTGCCACTGTGTTGTGAACTCGTCCTCTGATAAAGTGATCGGCTCATATCCCAGCATTTTGCGAATGGTGTTGTAATCACTTAAAGAAATTGCCACAACAGGAAAGTCGTATTTCATCCGGTTATGAAAATCGTCCTTGCTCGGCAGATAAAGAGAAAAGGTGCAATCATAGTCAGTTTCAATCCCATGTTCTGATAGAAAATCCGTTACAAGTTCGTAATTGTCATCGGGCAGGTTTTCTTCGTCGTATACATCGTTATAACGAGAGGAAATCTGCACATCGTACATAGAACGTATATCAAGATAGCCGGAAGCCCATCCCACCAGAATGGGGGCTGCAATAAACATAAAAATTGCAAGCACTAAGGTTACACAGATCAGCGTCATAGTCTTGCTGGTAGTATTCAGTTTGGATGTAATCTGCCCAAAAAAGAACAGATTTTCGCCCTTGTACCTGTGTTCCGGGGCCTTTGCTTTCCATGCAACAATAAAGCTGCTGCTAAGATAAATGATACAACAAATGAAGAAAAGAAGATCAATCAGGAGAAATAACAAGTATTGATTGATTGCCCCGGCCCCCAAAGCCAGATAGTATCGACTGGTCAAAGCCGGCACACTGGCGGCCATAACCGTGTTCAGAACTGTGCATACCAGCAGTCCCGGAAGCAGGGTAGAAACGCCGGTTTTTCTCTTTCTAATCAGCCAGAATCCAGACCAAAGTAATGTAATGGCCGGAAATAGAATGTTTCCCCAGAACATGAGTTTGGCAGGGATAGCAAAACGGCCATCATAGTAGAATACTATTTTTTGCACGCCAGTGAGAAGCATCCACACTGTGAATCCTTCAAACAGCAGAACCACAGCGGCAATCCAGCGGCTCTTTTTTAGCTCAGGATCATTTTCTTTCTCCGCTGCCAACATATCAATGATTTTGGTTTTCCGAATGGTGCGGGTATTGAATATCCCAACAATTAAGAAGCTGAAAATAAAGAAGCCGATGGTCAGCAAGACTGTATCCGGAAATAGTGTCCACGACAATTCATAGCTTTTTCCATAGGTAGTCAACAGCATGGCCGTGATAAACTGGGAGCAGAACACACCGAGAAAAATTCCAATGGCAATCGAGAGGATTCCCATCATAAAAGTTTCTGCAAAGAAAAGTCTGCCGACGGTCTTTTGTTCCATTCCCATAATGGACTGGACCGCAAACTCTTTTTGTTTACGCCGCAGCATATAGTGATTGACAAAACGAATCAAGAAAAGTAAGAACAGAGTAATGACGCAGATCGCGGCCTTCATGCCATCACTCAAGATTGTGAAATTGTACTCGCTTCCAATATCGGGTTGGTAGTAGCGGCTGGAAATAGACAGAAAGGAATAAAACAAGGTGACACAAATCGTCATGGTCACGATATAAATCAAATAGTCTTTGACGGAGCGCTTTGCATTGCGGAAAACAAGTTTAGCATACATGACTTTGTCCTCCTCCAATCATGGTAAGGACATTGAGGATTTTCTCAAAGAAGGCACTCCTGCTGTCGTTGCCTTTGCGCAGTTCGGTAAAAATGACTCCGTCTTGCAGAAAAAGAATTCTGCTGGCGTAACTGGCGGTAAAGGCATCATGCGTCACCATAAGAATCGTCGCACTAAGTTGTTCGTTGATGCTCTGGATCGTAGACAGAAGCATTTGCGCCGAATGACTATCCAACGCACCGGTTGGTTCATCTGCCAAAAGCAGTTTGGGATTGTTGATAATTGCCCTGGCACACGCACAACGCTGCTTCTGGCCACCGGAAACCTGATAGGGATACTTGTTCAAAATATCCGTGATATTGAGCTTTTGGGCAATGTCTTGGATACGCGGCTCCACATCTCTGGCGGGTGTTTTATTGATGGAAAGAGCCAATGCAATATTTTCAGAAATCGTCAGGGTATCCAGCAGATTAAAGTCTTGAAACACAAAGCCAAGATTCTCCCTGCGAAACCGGGCAATGGCCTTGGGCTTTATCTCCGTAACATCCGTTCCTCCCAAATAGATGTGTCCTGCGCTCACGGTGTCAATCGTGGAAATACAGTTGAGCAAAGTCGTCTTTCCAGAGCCGGAAGCGCCCATAATGCCCAGAAACTCACCAGCTTCTACCGAAAAGCTAATATCTCGGATTGCTTTTGTGATATTTCCCTCATTGCCATAGTATTTCTGGATATGTTCTAATTTTAAAATGGGTTCCATTGTCTTACCTCCATGAATCATCCATGCCTCTATTGTAGCGGATACGCAGAGTTGTTTGTATCAAGTTTTCTTACACACTTCTTACAAAAATGAAAGAAGTGCAGAGCGTGTCAGCCCTGCACTCCAGCGACAAAGTCGTTGATTGGGAAGATAAGAGAAACGCTTGTCCCGTTGCCCTGGGAACAGACTGACAATCCAATCCCCAGTTTATCGCAGAGCCGTTTACAAAGGTACAGGCCAATCCCGGTGGAACTATGAACGGTTCGGCCATTCTGTCCGGTAAATCCCTTCTCGAAAACGCGGGGCAAATCGCTCTGTGGGATTCCAATTCCATTATCTTCTACAGATAAAATCACCTGATTATGTTTCTGCGCCGTAGAAAAGCGCAACGATGGTTGCTCCGTCCGATACTTTACTGCATTGCTGATAATTTGATTCAGAATGAATCGTACCCACTTATCATCCATATAGGCGATTTTTCCATCATCCTCCACCTCAACCGTCACATGGTTTTTGCGTAGTAGGTATTTACTGTCTGCGATTGCATCATGGACCACATCTCTAATCCGTATCTCACGGACGGTATAATCTTTTTCCGTGTGCTCACTTCGGGCATAGTAAAGGGCTTGTTCTGTAAAGTGGTTTATATTTTCAACCTCTACCAGTAGCTCTCTGGTAAAATCTGAACGATTATTTTCACAGATCAGCTTCATGGCGGTAATCGGAGTTTTGACCTCATGGATCCATTGCTCTATATATTCCTTGTATTCTTGCCGTTCGCTCTGGATTTCGCCGATCTTTTCCAGCATAGACTTTTCGGCCATTTTCAAAATCTGATAAAAGACCTGTTCATCGCCTCTTTCCGGCATGGCCATCACTTCGGGCATCAGATATTTTTCCCCCAACTGCTCGGCCATTACCAACAGCGTTTCACAATGTCTTTTTTGTATGAAAAAAGAGACCGTCAGATAGCAAACTACAACCACAATCCAGACCAAAGCGATAAAGGAAATGGCTTGGCGGGAGGTCCCGGTGGCGATCAAAAATAGTGCAAGTGCCAATACCCCCAAAAGGTTCAGCAGGAGCACGGGCAGTTGATTTTTCAGATATTGTTTGCCGCTCATAGTGTATATCCCTGCCTGTGTTTTGTTTTAATGAAGTCGTGCAGGCCAATGTAATCCAATTTATTCCGAATGCGAGTGATATTGACACTGAGGGCATTGTCATCAATGTAGAGTTGATTATCCCAAAGAAAATCCACCATATCATTTCTGGAACAAATTTTACCGGCACTCTTAAAGAGATAGTAAAGAATTTTCAATTCGTTTTTTGTCAATTCTGCTTTCTGACCTTTATATTCAATCATGCTGCTTTCCAGGTGTAGCGTTGCATCATTCCATGTCAATATCTCGGATTGTTCAGAAGCGTACACACGCCGCAAGAGGGCGGCAATTTTGGCAAGTAAAATTGCTGTATTGTATGGTTTTGTGATAAAGGCATCACCGCCAAGCATGATGCTGTTCAGCTCGTCCATATCGGTATTGCAGCTTGTCACAAAAATAATCGGAACATTAGAAATGCTGCGGATTTTAGAGCAGATAGAAAAGCCGCTCTCATTGGGCAATTTAATATCCAGTAATATGAGGTGAGGTTCTTCTGCTTTGAAAGTGTCGGTGACATTTGAAAAATCCTTTACTGAAACAGCAGTATATCCATTGCCTCGCAAAAGGGTTTCCATTTCACCTTGTATGACAGGATCGTCCTCAATAATCAGTATTTTATATGGTTTCATGTTTTAGTGCCTTCCCTTGCTTTGTTCTTCCGTCAATCGGTTTGTCTGCATCCTTTGGTACCAACCAGACACCGGCCATTTTCACAGCGCCGGGAATACGGTCGGCGGTGCAATAGTAATTTACTCTACGAGGTGTCACGCCCCACTTCTCGGCGGCCTCTTTCAATGTCATATAGTCCATTTCGCACCTCCACAGAGTACATTATAGTTCCTCATCTCGAATAATGCAAGAAACATAATATGAATTATAAAGTTTAATCTTACTGCATTCTCTGAACTTAGGATACTCATTAGAATGGGGGTTAAGATAACGATATAGATGTACTTCACCTTGCCCTCATACTGCGGCAACAGGGCTTTCAGTGCTTCAAGATTATCGCCGTGGATGATCATGTTCTCACTGTCGTTGTTCTCGGTGTGCTGCCCCTGCTCATCAAAACTGTATTGCCGCTCCAGCACCCGGAAGGGAACTTTCTGATGATGGTTCACGACTTTATTTTTACCGATCCATTCCAAGGTTAGCATGGCGTTTTTCTCCAATCTAAAAATTTCAAACTGCGGACAAAAAGGACGCATTGTTGTGGCAAGCAGGGCGTTCGTATATACAAACGCCATTTTTGCGTTGCAAAATGCTTGTTGGGCTGTGCCCAATCCCCTTCATTCTGCACCGTTCCGATGCAGGCTGCGCGTTTTTTCAAAACGCTTCTATTTGTATATGGTAGAGTTTCAAGACAGTTGCGCTCTGCAATTTTGATGGAGACATCTCAAGCCAAACGAACAGCCGGCAACGGCCTCAACGGTAAGTGAGGTCATGATGCTGGCTGTTCTTCGTTCAGAACGGAAAACATTCGACATTTCCGCTGGTTCATGGTACACTACATCCAATCCATGCGAATCCGTTGGAGGTGATGGTGTTGCTTTCCCTGTACTTAGCTGTTCTTGACGATCAAAGCAAAGAAGAACAATTTATAGATGTATATAATACCTACAAACGGCTGGTCTACCATACCGCTTACAAAATTATGGGCGATTCGTATCTGGCAGAAGATGTACTGCAAGAGGTGTTTTTGTACGTTGCCAAAAATTTTTCTAAAATTCATCGAGAAAACTGTCACGAACTCGCTGCTTATCTCGTTAGTTGTAGTAGAAGCCGTGCATACGATATGCTTCGCAAGCAGCGAGAAGAACCGCTGGAAGAAGTCCCGGACGCACCAGATGATGCCCCGGTGCCGGATGATGCAGCAGTCAGCACCGATAACATCCAATACCTGACAGAACTGATCGGACAGATGAAACCGATGTATCGTGATCCGCTGCGCCTTTTGGCAATGGGCTACACCAACAGGGAGATTGCCGAATCGCTTGGACTGACGGATGAAGTGGCTCGGATGCGGCTTTTCCGTGGAAGAAAACTATTGTGGAAGGAGTTGAACAGCCGTGAGTGAGCGGACAGAAGTTTCTTTTGATGCAGCGTTGATGATGGCACTCCGTGCAGATGCACAAAAAGAACTGGACGAGCTGCCAACTCCGGCACAGCTAAAAGAACTCTACCCGGACACGTCCCGATGGGATGCTCGCCTGAAAGCGGCATTGCATAAACGCCGCCCGGTGCTGAAGCGAGTGCTTGTTGCGGCCCTGACGCTGGTAATTTTAACTCTCGGCGCGCTTGCAGTAAGTGCGGACTTCCGAAAGGCAGTCTATACGATGATTCAGAAATTCCTGCCGATTGAGATGCAGCTGACATATCAGGTGGACGGCGAGCCGTTGGAGCAGCTCCCGAATGGGTATAGCGACCATTATGTGCCGGATGGATTTGAACGAGATCGTGAGCAGGAATTTGAAAGAGCAGAAAACTTTTTGCACGTTTACTCGTCAAAAGAAAGCGGTAAAGGATATACTGTTCGCTGCTCCATTATACAGCCGGGGCAACAGTCCTCGTTTGACAATGAGCATACAACTTATGAGAATATAAAAGTTGGAGATGCAGACGCAACTTTGGGAACGAGCGTAGGAGAAAACGGAGACACTGTTTATATTTTAAGCTGGGAGCAAGGAGGCGTTTCAAATACGATTATGGGAAACATCTCACGAGATGAGATCGTGAAAATCGCTGAAAACGTATTTTAATATGAAACTCCATGTTATTTGTTGGAATTCACAAATAGCATGGAGTTTTTTTGTATAAGTATACAAATACAACAAAAAACTAGAAAATTTTTCAAAAAAGCTGTCACAAACACAAGGCGAATTACGTTGACTAAGCAAAAGCTCCTATTGGGAGCAAAAAATTGGAGGTACATTATAAATGACTTTTTTAATTGTTTGTGTGGTGGCATCTATAATTTGGGGTGCTATCTTAATATGTAAAATAGTCGATGTGATACATATTACAGATGTTAATAAATTATCAGAATGTAAAATTATCCTTGTTGTTAGCATGAGTGGTCTAACTTTATCATGGTGGCTGTTTTTCATGGATTTAATAAATATTATAGGGTATTAAGTGAAGTTCATCTATAAAGAGTAGATTCTCTTAAACGGCCTCACTTATACTATGGCTACATAAACTAAAAAATCCGCCGAGGACTCCTCCCGAAAAAACGGGAAGAATCCTCGGCGGATTTCTTTTATCGTGTTGGCTCTTTTTTGGCTGTGTCTTTTTCCTCTGCAAAAAACATCTCTACATTTTTCTGAGCTTTCATCAACTCCTGCATCTCATCTCGTGCCTTGCGGTAGTCTGGGTATGCTTCTTTCTTCTTTTTCAGAAGTTCAGCGTATTCGATGCTCAAGTCCTTAGCCTTTGGCAGCTTTTTCAATCCAGCTTCATCAAAAGCAGCTTTTGCAGCCTTATGCAGCGTGATTTCTTCCCGGTGGGCTTCCAGAAATCTCTTACTGTACCCGGCTTTGCGGTAGGCATCATAAACCGGACGTGTCCGGGCGTAATTGACGATGTGCGTCCGCAGCACGGCAATCTCGGCCATGCGCGCTTCTGCAGCTTTAATGGAATCGCCCAACTCGTGATAGCGAGCAGTTGCTGCATCCACACGTTCCTGCATTTCTTTAATGCTGCCGATTTTATGCTCCTGTAAGAAAATCAGCGTCTTGGACATTTCTTTCAGATTATATCGCTTTGCCCAGCGAGCATACCCCATGCTCTTTCCCTCGGCCAGCTTTGCCTGAATGTCCACCAGCATCTGAAACTTTTGTTCCGGTACGATGCGCTTCTGCTTCTGCCGGGGATGGTGTTCGGTTTCCCCAGAGATAACAGCTTTCAGTTCTTCTTCACTATATCCTGCGCCCAAAGTGCGGAACCGGATGAATCGCTTCTGCCGTGCGCCTTTGACGGAGGTGTATTTCCCACGCTTGACCTCATAACCCTGCTGCTCCAGCTTTTGCAGAAAATCTTCGTAGTCTTTGGTTTTTTTCGCCAGAATGTTGTCGATCACGCCGCATAGACAGTCACGATTGCTTTCTTTGGGCGGGTAGAGTGTGCGCTTCTGCCGCTCCCGATAGGGTTTTATCTCAATGACGGAAAGCTGATGTTCCAGACAAATCAAATCGCTCAACCGCTGTACGGCCAGCCCGGACAATAAAAAATCCCGGAATTTCCGGGTGCTGTCCAGCGCAGTGGAGTTATAAATAATGTGGTTGTGGATGTGCTCCCGGTCCGTGTGGGTGGCAACGATAAACGCATACTTGCCTTTGGTGAAACGCATTGCCAGTTCGTAGCCCACCTTGTTGGCTTCTTCGGCGGTGATCTCGCCGGGTTTGAACGACTGCCGGATCTGATAGGCAATCACGTCACTTTTTTGTCTGCGCCCAGTGACAAGTTCATACTGCCGTTTGGACAGCATAAATTCTTCATCCACCGTCAAAGGACTGCATTCGTAGCTGCTAATCAGTTCGCCATGCTCAGTCTTGTCGGGATTCTGTACATAGTCTGTACGGCTTTTCAGACAGGCCGCAACCGACTTGCCTTTGTTTTTGTGCAGCGCGATCAGCCGTGTCGCGGCCATCCTAAATCACCCCCATAAAAGAAAAAGCCGCCCGAAGGCGGCAAAAGGTTGAAAATACTCCTTACAGTTCGGCCAACCACTCACTGAACCGCCCGATGCCCTCGGTGATGGCAGTTGCACCGAAAAAGAGGATGAAGCAGATGAACTCGGCCACCAGCAGGATAAGAAATTGATCCCAAGTCTGGCGATAGGCAGTGTAGATGCCGCAACCAAAGATGTAGAGCATCAGCGGAGCAACTACATAGCTGGACAGGGTTAGCAGCCACCTTGCCATCAGAGCTAGAAAGGCCACAAAGAGAGAAATCGGGAAAAGAACAATTTTCTTCAGCATAGACATCATATCAAGCACTTCCTTTCTGTTCGCCCTTATTATAAAGGTATCGACTACTACGTTGCAAGGATGTCAAGCATTATATGTACACCCGCAGTCCTCCAACTGCGGGAATTTTTATAGCTCTGCCAGTTTGGAAAGAATTTGCTTGCCAATCTCAATCAGCTCATCCAGCCGTTGCCGCAGGTCCTCCATGTCGGCGGCATAGACCCGACCATTTTCATTGGCGGCTTTGGCGTACTGGTTCAGATTGTTGCTGCACATCTGCAAGAGATATGCCATCCGCCGCAGTTGCGGCAGGTCAAGGGTCAAGCAGTAGCCATCCAGAGCCATTTTTCGGATATAGGCACTCAGACTGCGGATGCCCATGCCCAACATCTTCTCATAAATGCGGTTCTTTTCTGTTTTGCTTAAGCGCAGGATGATGGTTTCATCCCGCTTTTCTTTCATCGTGCATCACCATCCTTGTCGTAATAACTGCGGAAAGGCTTCACAGGCTCCAGCTTATCGGATTTTTCTTCCAGTGCCGCCAGCACCGAGGGGCGGCGAGGTGCGTCCTCCTGTTCTTCCTCATCCTGTTCCGGGTCGTGGCTCTTTTCGTCCACATCCAACTGGGTGTTCAGTTCCGCAAGCCGTGCGGACTTTTCTGTCAGTTCTTCCTCCTGCGGGAAGGGCTTTTCCACCTCAATCTGCGCCGCCGCCTGCTGCTGATGCAGGGTGTCCAGTTCGTTTTCTGCGGCGGTGATGCGCTCCGGGAAGTTGTTCAGCGAATTATCCAGACGGATAATGTTGCCCAGCGGGTCGGTGCCCAGTGCTACCGGGTACCTCCGCTGACCCTTCAGAATCGCCTGATATTCGCTGCGGAAGGTATCGAACCGCAGAGACAACTCAAAGCCCCGGTAGCTGCCGATCACTTTTTCTTCGGCGTTGGGCAGTTCGGAGCAGGCAAGCACCAGACGCTCACCGGCGGTCTTTTTCTCATCGTAGGTCACGCCCTTGATGGTCATGCTGCAGAAACCCTCTTGCACCTGCGGGTGGGTGGCAGCAAGCTGTGCGTCCGCTTTCACCCCAGCAATATAGGCGTTCGTTTCCTGAATGTCAGCCGGGAATTTGGTCAGTAGCTTGTCTTGCAGGCGGAATTTCTGACTCTGGTGGTCGGCTTTCAGCACCTTCAGCTTGGCGACCTGAACGTCCAAGTCCATCTTTTCCTTGATGAGCGGATTTCCGGCGCACAGTGCCTTGATCTCCGCATAGGAAAGTGCCTGTTCGTCTACATCCTCGCAGGAGCGCACCGGGGATTTGCTGGTCATAATCTGCGAGATAAATCGCTGCTTATTCTCAAGGGTCTGCCATAAATAGGCATCAAATGTCCCTTCCGTGACGTAATTGAATACCTTGACTTCCTTATTCATGTTGCCCTGTCGGATGATTCGCCCGTTACGTTGGGTCATGTCGCTGGGCCTCCAACCAACATCCAAGTGATGCACTGCCACAAGCCGGGACTGGACGTTGGTGCCTGCCCCCATTTTCGCCGTACTTCCGAGTAGAATCCGCACATCGCCGGAGCGCACTTTGGAGAACAATGCCGCCTTTTTCGCCTCGGTGTCGGCATTGTGGATGAACTCGATTTCGTTTTCTGGAACCCCAGCGGCAACCAGCTTTTTGCGAATATCATCGTAGACGTTGAAATTGCCATCGTTTTTCGGGGTCGAGAGGTCGCAGAACAAAAGCTGCGTCAGCTTCTGGTCTTTGCCATCTTTCCAGATTTTCAGCACGTTCTGAACGCATACGTTCAGCTTGCTGTTGGGGTCGTCCGGCAGCATGGGGTTCATCAGGCGCACATCCAAGCCGATCTTTCTGCCGTCGTTTGTGACGCAGAGCATATTGTCCACGGAGGCATCTACTGCACCGGAGTGGATTTCTGCCGCACGCTTGCTCAGTTCCTGCACCATTTCCTTCTGAATTTCCGAGGGCTTTGCCACCACGGTTTCAAACTTCGCTTCGGGCACAGGCAGATGGAGCTGGTCGGATGTTTTAATATCCGCAACCTCCTTGAACATGGACATCAGTTCCGGGAGGTTGAAGAACTTGGCAAATCTCGTCCTCGCCCGATACCCAGTACCTTCGGGGGCAAGTTCGATGGCAGTGGTGGTCTCGCCAAAGGTGGATGCCCAGCAGTCAAAGTGGGTCAGTTTTTTCTGTTGCAGGGTGCTGTACTGGAGGTAGCGCATGACCGTGTACAGCTCTGTCATGGAGTTGCTCACCGGGGTGCCGGTGGCAAATACCACGCCACGCCCGCCGGTGATCTCATCCAGATAGCGGCACTTGCCGAACATATCGCTGGATTTCTGGGCTTCGCTGGTGGATAATCCTGCGACATTACGCATTTTTGTCGTGAGGAACAAATTTTTGAACGCATGTGACTCGTCCACAAACAGGCGGTCAACGCCCAACTGCTCGAAGGTAACTACATCATCCTTTCGCTCATCGGAGCGCAGTTTTTCCAGCTTGGTTTCCAGCGTTTTCCGGGTCTTTTCCATCTGCTTGATGGAGAAATTCTCGCCTGCGTGGACTTTCAGCTCATTGATGGCGGCAAGCGTTTCATAAATTTGCTCCTGAATAATGCGCTCCTGCCGCTCAAAAGACAGCGGGATGCGCTCAAACTGCGAATGCCCGATGATAACAGCATCGTAGTCGCCGGTGGCGATGCGGGCGCAGAATTTTTTGCGGTTGGCGGTCTCAAAGTCCTTGCGCCGTGCCACCAAAAGTTTGGCATTGGGGTAGAGGTTCAGGAACTCCGAAGCCCACTGCTCCGTCAAATGGTTGGGCACTACGAACAAGGATTTCTGGCACAGCCCCAGCCGTTTTGCTTCCATAGCGGATGCCGCCATTTCGTAGGTTTTGCCCGCGCCAACTTCGTGTGCAAGCAGCGTATTACCGCCATAAAGCACATGAGCGATGGCGTTGCGCTGGTGCTCCCGGAGGGTGATCTCCGGGTTCATGCCCACGAATTTAATGTGGCTTCCGTCATACTCACGGGGGCGGGTAGAGTTGAACAGCTCGTTGTACTGCTTCACCAGCGCAATGCGCCGCTGGGGGTCCTGCCAGACCCAGTTGGCAAAAGCGTCCTTGATGACCTGCTGTTTCTGCTGTGCCAGCATAGTCTCCCGCTTGTTCAGCACACGCTTGGGCTTGCCCTCGGCATCCTCAATGGTGTCGTAGATGCGGACATCCTTCAGGTTCAGGGTCTCCTCCAGAATCTTGTAGGCGTTGGCACGGGATGTGCCGTAGGTCTCGGAGGAGATAATGTCGCCCCGCCCCGTAGCCGTTTTGCCCTCCACACGCCATTCGGCGGTATACGGAGAATATCTCACCTTGACCGCGTGGCGCAGATAGTAGGGGATCTGGAAGGTCTCGGTCATAAACTTTTGGATAATATCCGGGTCGAGCCACGTTGCACCCAAGCGCACATCAATTTCGGAGGCTTCCAGTTCTCTGGGCTGCGCCTTGGTCAGTGCCTCCACATTGACGGCAAATTCCGGGTTGGTCTCTGCCGCAAACTGTGCCATCCGCAGCTTTGCCCGGACATTGCCGGACAGATATTCGTCTGCCATCTGCCAGCCCGCTTCTAGGTCGGTGGGGTCGGCGGCAGGGTCTTTGAAGATCACGCCGGAAAGTTCGGTGGTAATGCGCCCATAGTCACCGGGCGTGCCCAACAGCTCCGCCATATAGGGCAGGTCCACTTTGCCATGTTCCCCGATGGACACCGCCAGCGCTTCGCTGGGGGTATCCACACTGGTGACGGTACGCTCCGGGCGGATGGTGCGCTTGGTGAACATCGCCGCTTTGGATTTAAGCTGCCCTTGCTCGTCCAGATTTTCCAGCGAACACAGCAGATAATAGGAGGAATCCTGCTCAAACAGCCGCCCGTTTTTGCGGTCGTTCAGCAGACCGTGCTTTGCGGTAAAGGCATCGTAGGCGGCGTTCAAACGCTCCTGCACTGCCTTGATGTCGGCATCGGGGTAATCCTCCAACTGTTGCTGAATCAGCTCGTTGACGATCTGCCGCAGCTCCACCATGCCGGTGACACGCCCCTTGGCGGTGTCGGACAGTTCAACCTGCGTCATCACGGAATTTTCCCGGTAGAAAACCTCGCCGTCCACCACGGTGTAGGAGAAATTCTTCACCTCCGGGTCGGCAGGCAGGGTGCGCCGGGTGGCTTCTTCCTCGGCAATGTCGGGAGCGTCCACCTCGGCGGCAGTATACTGCCCTTCAATATGCTGTACCGCCTCGGCAAGCTGGTCGCCAAGGTTTGCGCCCTCGATGGGCACAACGGTCAATTCCTCTCGTCCGTACTGGGTGCTTTCGGTGGTGAGCTGCCCCAGAACCATCTCCGGGTGGTCTGCGAAATACTGGTTGATGGCAAAGCCGTCCTCAGTCTTGCCAAGCTGTACCCAGTCCGGCTCATGGTCGATGGGGCGGTTACGCTTCTGCAAAAAGATAATATCACTGACAACATCTGTGCCAGCGTTGGCACGGAACGCATTATTCGGCAGACGGATCGCCCCCAGCAGATCGGCACGCTCTGCCATGTGTTTGCGGGCAGTGCTGTCCTTGCTGTCCATGGTGTAGCGGCTGGTGACGAACGCCACCACGCCGCCCGGCCGCACTTGGTCGATGGCTTTGGCGAAAAAGTAGTTGTGAATGCTGAATCCCAGTTTGTTGTATGCCTTGTCGTTGACCTTGTACTGACCAAAGGGAACATTGCCCACCGCCAGATCGTAGAAATCACGGCGGTCGGTGTTTTCAAAGCCCGCCACCGTAATGTCTGCCTGCGGATACAGCTTTTTCGCAATGCGCCCGGTGATGCTGTCCAGTTCTACGCCGTACAGACGACTGTCTGCCATGGTGTCCGGCAACATTCCGAAGAAGTTGCCCACACCCATGGACGGCTCCAGAATGTTGCCAGACTGAAACCCCATTTTCTCGACTGCATCATAAATAGAGCGAATTACCACCGGAGAGGTGTAGTGAGCATTCAGAGTGCTGGAACGGGCGGCGGCATACTCGTCCTCGGAAAGCAGCCCTTTCAGTTCGGCGTATTCCTTTGCCCAATTATCTTTGCCGGGGTCAAAAGCGTCTGCCAGACCGCCCCAGCCCACATACTGCGAAAGCACCTGCTGCTCCTCGGCGGTGGTACCCCGGTGCTCCTCTTCCAGCTTGAACAGGGTGCGGATGGCTTCAACGTTCCGCGCGTACTTCTGCTTAGAACCTCCGATACCCAAATCATCATCCGTGATGTGGAAGTTCCCGGCAGGTACAGCATTCAGGGCTTCGTCCAAGGCAGCGGCATCCGGGAAGGTCTGCACCTTTCCGTCCATCACGGTAGAGATGGGCAGTGCGTCCAGTTCCTCATCCGATAGTTCCGGCTCAACCTGCCGCAGACCGCCCTCAAATTGTTGTTTATTGATAACTTCGTTATCCCACGACTGCCCGTGCGCACTGGTGTCGATGCGCACATCGGTTTCGCCCACATAGCCGATTTTGCCCTCGATGGTTCGTGTGAGAAGGTCTACCACAACATCGTCCCCGACCTTATAATCAACGGCCTTTTCGGGAGCAGCGTCAAGGGCCTCGTCCTGCTGTTCGTACAATTCCCGGACAACAGATAGCGGTTCTTCCCGAAAAATTGGCATCCGCAGGTCGGCCAGTGCCATATCCTGCAAGGAAACCTTGCCCTTATCAAAATCCACTCCGTCAATCCGAAATTTCCGGCCATCCATATTGATGATGGAGCCGATGGGCAGATAGTCCTCTTTGTGCAGATGTTTAGTCTGGTGATGAGTCCCATCTTCGTTCAATCCGGCAAGGTAAACATCATTGCCCGCAGACCACAATTCTTTTGACTTTCTTGCCCATAAGCTAGGTGGAAAGCCTGTGACCTGAACTTCGCCCAGTGCTGTTTCTCTCGTAAACAAAGCACTGTTGAGAACTTTTGCAACCTTGGCAGCATCTTCTCCATAGAACATAAAATTGCCGCCAGCTTCAAATCCAACCAGCGTATCCGGGTGCTGCGCCTTTAATGCAGTGTATTCGGCTGCACTGGCGGCGTTCAGTTCAAGGGGAAAGTCGATGGCTCTTCTTTCTTTGTCCGACAGGTAGCGGTCAGACTGAATCATCAGGTCAATATATTTTTCGACCCGATCCCAGCGGAGAAGCACTTTCTGATGGTCGGGATAATGCTCAAACGTCAGACCCTTGCTGTCATGGTCAAGCCAACCACTGCTTCCGTCCAGATAAGTGTGTGAAGAACCGCCGGGGCCATACGGTGCATATTCGTTGGCAAGAGCTTTTGCCCGGAGTTTTCGGTCAGGCTGCAACTGATAAATTTTCCATATCCGAAGTTTGCTGCCTTCAACATTGGAACCTCTCCGCAGCGCATTTTCAATCTCTGCCTGCGACAAAACAAAAGCGGGGGGCGATTTTTCGCTCTCCGCTTGGTCGATGGATTCAATTTGTTTGGCTTCGGTGGGAATGTGGGCATCGAAGAAACTTAACTGTAAATCAGTTCGTTCAGCACCAGTTCCTCGGCCTGTGCTTTCAGACTGTTCATGTGCTGCACCCACCCCATCTGATGCTGCTCCTTGTCCGGGGCCGGGGTCTGTTTCAGCAACTGCTCCATGGTCTGCTGCATCCGGCTTTCTGCCGTCTGCTCCACCTCCATCAGGTGCGGGTACAGGCTCCCGTTCAGGAGCATCGTGTTGTACAGCACCGGGCGATGGTTCATCAGGTACGTCCGGCGCAGCCTGCCGTACTTGCCCAGCGGCTTCCGGGGCTGGTTCAGAATCAGGTTCGGGAGCTGGTAGTCCCCGATGGTCGAGTAGGTCACGTTCCTGCTGTTCGTATTCATATTGGCTCCTTTCTGCATTGCGGCGGCGAATGGTTGTTTTTACGGTGCGCTCGATGTTCCGCAGCACCTCCCGGCTCATGTCGCTGACGGCTGCGCCGAGGGCAAAGACGGCATCCGGGGTGGAGAAGTTGTAGATCGCCTGAAAATCGTCCTTGTCGAACCACCCGGCAGGCTCAAAGCCGCAGCGTTCCAGCAGCGTGTAGGTGACGCTGATGGCGGCAGCGGACTTGAATTGCATCTCCACCCCGGCTTCATCATAATCCATCAAGAGCGACCCGTCAACGATGGCACGGATATCGCCACCGTTGTTGTCCCAGTAATCTGCCACCAGTTTCCCGGCAACATCCGCAAGCTGCTGGCTGACACGCTCTCCGCTGATGCCGTAGGTCTTGCTCAACATCTCCGAAACCGGCTGCACCAAATCAGGGCCGAGCTGCCACACCTCCGGGTCACGGGAATTGCGGCGCACCCCGGTGTCGCTTACGTCAAAGACGTAATGCAGCCGGGGGAATCCGCTGGATTCGTCCAGCAGGGCGATGCCTTTGGCACCACGGCGCACATAGCGGTTCATTCGATTGTTCCAGATGTCAAAGTCGGCGCAGGCGGTGGCATCCGGGCGCTGGGCGTAGATCATCAACTGGTCCGCAAAGGGGTACTTGTACAGTCGAGATGCGGTGGTCAGGTAGTCCGTCCAGCTTTCCCAGTACCGGGTCAAGCCGTTCGCCGTGCGCTGGGCAAGGGCGAGATATTCTTCGGTTTTGCTTGGCATAGCGTTCCTCCCTTCGTTTTTTGAGCATAAAAAGAGCGGGCAACCGTTTTGTGGTCGCCCGCTGGAAAGTGTATCGAGATAAGATTATTTGCTATTGTCCTTTATGTACTTCATAACGCAGCACCCCATCACGATGACAGGAAGCACTGTTCGTAAACCGAGGTCGCCGACCCGCACATTTGCATCAATCACAAGTCCTGCAAACCATGCCGCTAAAGTGAAAACAGTTGCCCATCCGTAATTCATAGAACTGTACTCCTTCCTATGTGAATATTCAAAACTCTCTTCTCAGCTTCAGCTTTCATAGCTGCCCGCAAGGAACTTACATTTATTCGACTCGAATGTTTACCGGATTCAGTGTAAGGTTGCCTCCGCCCGCCACCTTATACCATTTGCCTCTTTCGAGTTTGATTCTTTCCGTTACGCCCTGTGTAATATATCCGATTCTGTATTTTTCTCCAGTCTCTACATCGGTAAAGACCACATCAGTATCACAATCGCCGCTTACTTTTACAGTTCCCCAAAGTGGCTGTATTTGTTCTGTCTTTATAGTGCTTTCATCGTTTGAAAGGGTGAAAGTATGGCTTCTCTGAATATTGATATAAATCGCCACCAGAAAAACCGCTGCCAGACATAAGGCAAACCTTCTTGTTTTCATCGAAACACCTCCTGTAAATTCGGTTTTATCGAGTCATATCACATAAGCGGACTCTTCAAACTTACAGCTCAGTTTCCACTGCAAGCTGCTCCTGCTTCTCTTTTTCGTCAGCGATTTGGACGTCAATATCTTCGCGCATCTTTTTCAGAAGTGCGAGGACTCGCTTGATTTGACCTTTGGTATTCTCCACTCTGCTCTGTGCCTGATTGATGTGATCCAGAACTGCCCAGTCTGCAAAGAGGCCGTCAAAGAAGAAATCCGCAAATTTCAAAAAGCTGTCCACCGTAACCTGAAGGTCTGCGGTGATCTCAACATCAGAAAGTTCAGTTTTGAACCGCCGCAGTTCCACTTGAAGCTGTTCGATTTGTTCCTGCGCATCGTCCAGTTCCGCATACTTGGCGAGATCCACCCCTAGACCACCGCCCATTACGTCCCATGTACTCCAGCCCTCGGCATTGTCGAGGGTTTCCAGAACTTCATTGACCGTGTGCAAGGCAGTCTTTCCGGCGTTGATTGCTTCCAGCAGCTCCCGCTTTTGGACTTTCAGTGCGGCAATGCGGCTTTCGCTTTCCGCAATCTGCTGTGCGGCAGGGTGGGCAGAGACTTTGATGCTTTTGATTTTTTCGGAAAGAGCAGCTTGATACTGCCTTTCGCAATCGGACAGCCGTGCCAGTCTATTTTGAATCTGCTCCAAGTCGGCATCAACGGAAGAAAGATCATGGAGAGCCGCATCGTACTTGACACGGGCTGCATAGGCTTCCTTCCGTTCCTTGTCCAGCTTCTCATCCATTTTTCCGATGACCTGATAGAAAAATGCGGCAAGGCTGTGTCCCTCCAGACGGTCCACATCAGCCTGCTCTGCCAGCTTGGATTTTTCCAGCTTTTTCAGGCGGTCAGCAAGCGTATCTCTCTGGGCGGTCAGTTCTTTCTGTTTTGCTTCGCAGCTTTTCTTTTCAGCGACCTGCTGCCAAAGCTCTTTCAACGTAGAATCACTCATATGGAATGTCCTTTCCCGGCATTACGTTTCTTCGTTCAGAAGCTGGTTCAAAAAATGCTGCCGATTATTTACAAATGTTTTGGTGATAACGTAGCTGTCCGCATCTTCATACTGACAAGGATGAATCGTGCCATTGTCGAAGCTGAAAATTTCAGCATCAGGCATTCCAAGGAGAATGGGTGAATGTGATACGATACTATATAATGTAGGAGAACGCTTAGCTCCGCTCAAACCCAAGATAGCGGGTGCCCTGAAAACTCAGCTTTCCAATGTCGCCCTCCACAAGCATTCCGTAGTCCGAACCACTTACGGTAAGCTCCATGCGGTCGCCGCTCTCTACCTGAAAGGTCACATAATAGGTCGTGAACGTATGCGCCATCGCATCGTCTGTATGGTGGCGAGAAACTTCCGTTCGCTTTGCCACAACCATTGCCGGAACAGTCAGCCGCGGCGAATGGTTGTTTTTATTCCATGTGCTGATATTTCCGATGATGGTGTATAGGATCATACCCAAAACCACAAGGAACAGGATGGGAAACAGAATGCTGAACAGCATATCAAATCCAGCGTAAAACATTTTATTCCTCCAAGAGCTCTTCCAGCAGGTCTTTTACATCGTCCAGAAAGGATTCTTCTCCGAGGGTGTTCACCTTGAAGAACACCGCCTGACTGCCGCCTGCGGTGATGGCAGACAGGCGGATCGGACTGTCTCCATTCTGGAACAGGGTCAGCGTCAGGCTCAGGCGGTTGCCGCCTATCATGCTGTACCTCTCAAACACACGGACACTGCACCGGGCGTCGCCTTCTTTGAAGTCACTGCCTGCTTCCAGATCGGCCGACCAGCTGCTGTCCGGGATCTCCTGTTCCAGCTTCCGAAGCAGCTTGTCAAAGTTTTTGTTTCGGATGGTCTTTTCAAAGATTGCCATAATGGTTCCTCCGTTCTGACAATTAAAATTCAGCCCCTTATTTTTGATACGAGCAGAGCCACAGGAAAATTGCGGAGAAATCGTTTGAAGAGAGGAATTTTGTCTAATTTGATTATAGCATATCTTTTGGAAGAACAAAATACTTTATGTACGCCGCCCGTAGGCGGCAATAATCAGTCCGGGGGAAATTCCAATTCGGCAAACTCTGCATCGGTCAGCAGTTTCAACTTTTCGATAACACCCTCTGACAACTCCCGCAGGGCAGTCTCATCGGGCATCAGGTAGCACTGCATGAGCCGCAGTTCGTGGATAAGCCCCAGCCGGGTGCCGGTGTTGTAGAGCATCATCAGCATCAGTTCTTCATGGTCAAAGTTCATGGCCATCCCTCGCTTTCCGGCATCCAGTTGGATTGCACTCCGGGGCATCGCACTTTTCCCTGAGATTCATCAGAACCGAAGCACGTTCCGGCTTTTTATCCAGAAACCCCTGTAAATCTTTGAAGCCGATGCTGTCCACATAATGCACAGACACCTCGCCATTGCGTTTAAGTGCAATCACATCGCTGACGGACAGGCTGTGTCCCTCAAAATCCTGCGGACGGGAGAGGTTGAACATCTGAAACAGTTCTTCCAAAACCTCGTTGTTCGGCACATCCTGCCACATGGCGGGCAGATCAGCATAGTAGGTGACCTCGTAATGCTCCGGGTTTGGCGTTTTGCCTCGACGATTCAACTCCCGCATAGAAGCAAATCTTTCATCGAAGATTTTTTTGTCATGCCGCAGCTGCATCACCATATAAACATCGCACCCTGCGTTCAGAAACTTCTGCGGGATGTCCGTCATGGGTTCACCGTCAAAATTCTGGTTCCATTTTTGCTGCATCGTCCACCTCACAGTTCTGGCGCAGAACGTGCAGAGGATTTTGGCGCAGACGCATCACTTGCCAGTTCTGCCAGCTTTTCCAGTGTGGAAGGGCGATGGTCTGCACTCAGTTCCTCGGCTTCCGCAACTTTATCCATGACTGCATCGTAGTCCTGCAGTAGCCGCCGGCCCTTTTCCATGTGGTGTGCTTCCAGAATCTGCTCACGGGCTTCCTGAATGGTCAGTTCCGGGGCACCTAGCTGCCCGCCGTCCATCACAGAATAATCGCTGTGGTAGAGGGTGTAGTCCCATCCATCCTCACAGGACTGGATGACAAGGTAGCCTTTGCCGCCCAGTTCCCATGCAGCCTGCTCGTCTTGTGTCTGAATTTCTGGGTAGAAGTCGGCATGGTTCCGTTCCATGATCTCGGCAAACTGGCAGATGTGGAACACATTGCCCAGACCGCCCATGTCAAAGTGATAATCATCCAGATGTTCCACCCGTGCCGTAAAACTGCGCCCATCCGGGTAATCCACCTGAATCACGCCGCCATCTGGAATGCGATAGAGGTCATCATAGTGGCTGTTGATGAGGCGAATATCCTTCGGCAGCGTTTCCGGCTCCCAGATGCGCCGTCTGCCGATACCCGCCTGCTGGATGTTTTCGAGGATCTTTACGCTTTCCTGTTGGATGGCCTTACGGTCATCGTCCGAAAGTTCAAACAGATACCAGTTCCGGGCGGCAGGGATGGCGTTCCGTCCATCTGGCGGCAGATTCTTTTCCGAAATCTGCCCGCTTTCCAGCGGCTCGCCAGTTACCTTGTTATAGGTGGCAAAGCCGACCCCTGCACCATTTTCCCGGAGGTGCAGATAGCGTTCATCGTTGATAAGATAGACTGCTTCTTTTATCTGCTCCATCAGCACCCACCTTCAAATTCCAGAGAAAACTTGCTGCGGCCATCAGCTTCACAGGACAGCAGCACGGTGGCATTGTAGGTCTTGCCCTTGGCGCTCTTGCAGTCCTTCAGCCGGACCCGACCATCCCGCAGCAGCTTGTCTGCCACATGGG
>NZ_JAFREH010000011.1:0-88678 GCF_017377625.1 Faecalibacterium sp. Marseille-Q3530
CCCACGGGGAGGACGCGGCCCGCCGCGCGGCGGGCCGCGTCCTCCCCGTGGGGGCGGCGGCTTCGGCGGAGGTTCCTTTGGCGGCGGCATGGGCGGCGGACGCTCCGGCGGCAGTTTTGGCGGCGGGAGCTTCCACGCAGGCGGCGGCTCGTTCCATGGCGGCGGCGGTGGCCGCGGCAGATAAGCAAACAAAAAATGGCTGTGCAGCCGGGCTGCACAGCCATTTTTCGTTCGGTTGAGATTACTTGGTGCCGTAGATACGGTCGCCTGCGTCACCCAGGCCGGGCACGATGTAACCGTTCTCATTCAGGTGGTCATCCTTGGCACCCAGATAGATATCGACATCGGGGTGTGCCTTGTGCAGGGCCTCAATGCCTTCCGGAGCAGCGATCAGGCCGATGAACTTGATCCGCTTTGCGCCGTGCTTCTTGATCTGGCTGATGGCGTCGATGGCGCTGCCACCGGTGGCCAGCATCGGGTCCAGGACCAGGACGTCGCGCTCGGCGATATCCTGGGGCAGCTTGCAGAAGTACTCCACGGGCTGCAGGGTGGTCTCGTCGCGGTACAGGCCGATGAAGCCGACCTTTGCGGCGGGCAGCAGGGTCAGCATACCGTCCAGCATACCCATGCCTGCGCGCAGGATGGGCACCAGAGCCAGCTTGCGGCCAGCCAGGACCTTGGTCTTTGCCATGGTGATGGGCGTCTCGATCTCGACCTCTTCCAGAGGCAGGTCACGGGTGGCTTCGTAGCACAGCAGGGTCGCGATCTCGCCAACGAGGTCACGGAACTCCTTGGTGCCGGTCTGCTTGTTGCGAAGCAGGCTGATCTTGTGCTGCAGCAGGGGATGCTCAACGATCATAGGGGTCATAATAAACGCTCCTTTTTTATTGGATAAAACCTCTCAGGCTCGCCTTCGGCTCGCCAGCGATGACGGAGAGGTCGAACGGACAGGTTACCGATTCTCGATCGCCATCAGCTTGGCGATGCGGTTGGCGTGGCGGCCGCCCTCGAACGGGGTGTTCAGGAACAGGTCCACCAGCTGGCAGGCCAGGCCGGGGCCGACGACGCGGCCGCCCATGCACAGGGCATTGGCATCGTTGTGGCGGCGGGTGTACTCACAGCTGAAGCTGTCGGAGCAGCAGCAGGCGCGGATGCCCTTGACCTTGTTGGCGGCCATGCTGATGCCGACACCGGTGCCGCAGAACAGCAGGGCCTTGCTGCACTGGCCGCTCACGACGGCGTCGCAGGCGGGCAGAGCCATATCGGGATAATCTACGCTGGCGGTGCTGTGGGTGCCGAAGTCGATGTACTCCAGCCCCAGCTCGTCCAGATGAGCCTTGACGGCTTCTTTCAGTTCAAATCCGCCGTGGTCAGCGGCGAGAGCAATGGGTTTTGCCATGGTCTTAGTCCTTTCCATTATCCGTTTTGACGTTCTGGGCGGCTTCGGCGGCAAGGCGCTCGGCGCGTTCCCGCTCGGCCTGGCTCAGCCGGTGGTAATCCGGCAGAAGGGCTTCGGGCAGGACGGCTTCGCCCCGCTCGGCCATCTGCTTTGCCACCAGCGCAACGGCTGCGGCCCGCCCGCCTCGCAGGGCAGGCGGCACACAGAGCACACCCGGAACATTGCTGTATTTATTATAGCACAGAGATGCGCCATCACCAACAAAAAACAGGGGCTTTTTGCAATTTTCTACAAATTGGGCAAGGTCAGCCACGGCGCGGGCGTCGTCGTCCAGCAGCCGTGCGTGGGTGGCCAGGTCGAACGCGGCGCTGTATACCTGTGCGCGGCGGGCATCCAGTGCGCAGAGCACGGTGCCCTCGCCGGTGTGGGCTGCGGCCAGCGCTTCCAGCGTCGAGACCGGGGCGCAGAGCGTTTCGCGCGGGAAGGCAAGGCCCTTGACCGCAGCCAGCCCGATGCGCAGGCCGGTGAAGCTGCCGGGGCCGGCATTGACGCCGAACAGGTCGATGTCCTTGCAGGTCAGGCCGCAGAGCCGGAGGCAGCCGTCGATGAGGGGCATCAGCGTCTCGCTGTGGGTCATCCCGGCATCCAGATAGCACTCATACAGCAGGCGGTCGCCCTGCATCAGGGCCACGCCGACGGTCTTTCCGGCGGTGTCCACGGCTAAAATGTTCATAGTTCGACCCCCTCGATGGTGATGCGGCGGGTGGTATCGTCCAGCCGCTCGATGTGGATGCGGATCGGGTCTTCCAGCGCCAGCAGGTCGGCGAAGTTCTCGCTCCACTCGGCGGCGACGATGGCCCCCTGATCCAGATAATCGTAGAACCCGGCCGCGCACAGGTCGTTCTCGGTGGAGATGCGGTAGAGGTCAAAATGTGCGAACGGGCGCGGGCCGCGGTAATAGTTCACGATGGCAAAGGTGGGGCTGCTGACCGGGTCGGTGCAGCCAAGGCCCTCGGCCAGGCCCTCGCAGAAAGCGGTCTTGCCTGCGCCGAGACCGCCGGTAAACGCGATGAGGGAGCCGTCCGGCAGGGCAGCGGCAAGCCGCCTGCCCAGTGCCACGGTCTCCTCCCGCGAAGTCGTGATGAATTGAGACATAAGATGCACTCCCATCTGGAGGCTCAATCCGCCCCGGCGGACCGAAGGCAGGACTGAGGGGGTTGAAAAAGAGGATGGCAGATTTCTGCCATCCCCCAGTATACTATAAATCGCCTCAAAGTGCAACGCTTACGCGGCCTGCTGCACGGGCGTCTCGTCGGCAGGCTCTTCGACGATGGGCAGGGCTGCATCGGCATCGCCCAGCAGCATGGTGTAGGCCGCCGCCGCATGGGGGCGCTTGCCGCCCTGCGCGGTGTACCAGACGAGGTCGTCTGTGCCATAGGTCGCCTGCGCGTGTGCTACGGCCTGCCCGATGCTCTGCCCCAGGATGAGGTAGTTGACCGTGTCCCACAGCATACTGCGGGAGTAAACGGTGTAGACATTGTTGACATAGCCCACCACAGCGGAGGCTCCGCCTGCCAGCAGGGCGTTTGCCATCGAGAGGTCGATGCTGTCGTCCACACCCAGGAACTCGCAGGTCTCGGAGTAGACGAGGGTGTCCTTCAGCTGGCCGAAGCGGTAGGCATTCTTGAAGAAGCCCGCTGTGACGCAGTACCGGCCGTTGATCTTGATGACCCGGTGGGTCAGCAGGTCAAAGCCGTAGAAGAGGTCCCGCGTCATGCTGGATTCCTCCGTCAGCAGGATGACCGGTTCGGTGCGCAGCTGCCGGAACAGGCCGCGCGCGTAGGTGTAGTAGGCACCATGGGCGCTCAGGATGCACAGGTCGTACCGGTCCATCCGGCGCAGGTCTGCCACTGTGACCATCGTGTCGATGCGGGTGTTCAGCCCCATGGCCGTCCAGAAGCCCTTCATATAGGAATAATAAGGATAGCGGGAGCTGTTGACCGTGTTGTCGAAGGCATAGTAGATCATGGCCGAACCAAGATTTCCGCGGGGGGCATTGGACATCTCCTGCAAATCGACCGAGGGCGTCTGGGAGAGGGTCACAGCAGCGTTTTCCTCCTCCGGGTCATCCACGAGGATGCCGCCCTGCACACCGCAGCTGTAGGAGAAGCTGACCATGCCGTTCGCTTCGTCTATGTAGATCGAACGCACCGAAATAAGGCCCTGTTCCGCCAGCTGCTGGAGCTGGGCCTGTGCGGCGGCAAAGCGCTCGGCGCGGGAGAGCGCAGCAAAATCGCCGCTGTCCGTCAGGGCCGCAACGGCGCTGTCCGCCTCCTGCATCTGGGCCGCATCCTCGCGGGTCAGGGTGTTGGAAACGGCCAGGTCGTCCGCACCGGCTGCCAGTGCGGCAGTGGGGAAGAGGGCAGCGAGCAAAAAGCTCAATGCGCAGAGCGCAGATAAAAATCGTTGAACGGGTGCTTTCATGCAAAAAGTCCTCCAGAGGGCCTGCCGGTCGGCAGGGCTTCCACGTCCATTGTAGAGGGTCTGTTCCGCTTTGTCAAGGCCGGTCGGCAGGATTTTGCAAAGCTGTCACAGCCGCACGAAAAATCTGTGAAAAATACACCCCGTCTTGCGCAGAATCACGCATTGCTGTATAATACACTAAAATGGGGGAGCAGCGGAAAAAAGCTCCCCCTGCTGGAACACGAAAGGGCGGTGCTTCTTTGGAGAGCATTCAACGATATTTCAAACGAACGGATAAAGTGTACCTGCTGCTGTGCATTTTCAGCAGCGTGATGGCCTGCGTGGCGCTGTCGTCCTGGGCGGCGAAGCAGGGCAATGGATTTGCCGTGGATGGGCTTACGGGCCAGATCACCGGCATCGGCGACTACCGCCGCGCGCTGGTGCAGGGCGTTTCGGCCCTCATCGGCATCGTGGTGGCGCTGCTGCTGTCCAATGTCGACTACCGCAGCCTCGTCAAGGTGTGGCCGGTGCATGTAGCCCTGACCTGGGGTCTGGTGCTGCCGACGCTGTTCATCCGGAACGTGACCGTCGGCCCGCTGACCATTGGCTACAATGCGGGCGACACCGACAACTACTCCTGGTACAAGCTGGGCGGCTTCACCCTGCAGCCCACGGAGCTGGCCAAGATCAGCTTCATCCTGACCTTTGCGATGCACCTGAACAATGTGCGGGGGCGCATCAACGAGCCGAAGGAGCTGGGCAAGCTGCTGCTGCATCTGGCCGTCCCCATCCTCATCATCCATGTGCAGGGCGACGACGGCACAGCCATCATCTATGCCATCATCGGGTGTAGCATGATGTTTGCGGCGGGCCTGAGCTGGAAGTATATCATCGGGGCGCTGGCGGCAGCGGGCATGGCGATGGCGGCAGCCTTTGCCTTTTTCAGCGATAAGATCGGCAAGGGCTACCAGTGGTACCGCATCCTGGCTGTGCTGGACCCGGAGAACAAGACCGGCTGGGCCCCCAGCGAGGCCATCTGGAAGAACATCATCTACCAGCAGCAGCGCGGTGAGATCGCGCTGGGCAGCGGCGGCATCTTCGGCAACGGCCTCTTTGGCGGCGGTTATTACAGTGTGCCCAACGCCCACAACGACTTCATCTTCAGCTGGATCGGCAACGTGACCGGCTTTGTGGGCTGCTGCGTGGTGCTGGGGGTGCTGTTCGCCATCGTCATCAAGACCTTTCTGACCGGTGCCCGCAGCGAAGATCTGCTGGGCACCTTCATCTGCGCCGGCATCGGCGGGGCGCTCATGGCCCAGATCGCGGTCAATGTGGGGATGAACCTGCGCGTCCTGCCCGTCATCGGCGTCACCCTGCCGTTCTATTCGGCGGGCGGCAGCTCGGTGATGATGCTGTATATCTGCGTTGGGCTGGTGCTGTCGGTCTATATCCACAATACGAAAAAACTGTTTGGTTGATTAGGAAAAAGGAAAAGAGAGTTTATGGAAACATCTGCGGAAATGACCCAGCGGGAAAAGGTGATGAAGTACGTCAAGCAGTACGTCCTCATCACACTGAGCATCTCCATCATGTCGGTGGGCGTGTACTTCTTCAAGTTCCCCAACAACTTCGTCTTTGGCGGCGTGACCGGTACGGCGGCTCTGGTGGCCAAGCTGACCCCGATGTCGGCCTCGGCTTTCTCCTCGGCGGCGAACCTTGTGCTGCTGGTGGTGGGCCTCATCTTTCTGGGCAAAGAGTTCGCCATGACCACGGGCTATGCGACCTTTGTGATGTCGGTGGAGCTGATGGTTTTTGAAAAGCTTTGCCCCCTCAGCGGCCCGCTGTCCGACCAGCCCATGCTGGACCTGCTCTTCGCCATTGCGCTGCCGGCCATCGCCTCGGCACTGCTGTTCAATGTGGGCGCATCGTCCGGCGGCACCGACATCATCGCCCTCATCGTGGAAAAATACACCCACATCCACAGCATCGCGGTCGCACTGTTCATCACAGACCTGTTCATGGTCATCGCAGCCTGCTTCGTCTTCGACCTGTACACGGCGCTCTATTCCTTCGTGGGCCTGACGGTCAAGTCGCTGGTCATCGACGCCGTGCTGGAAAAGATCAAGATGTGCAAGGCCATCCTCATCGTCTGTGATGAAAAGAAACCCATCTGCGATTTCGTCATGCGCAAGCTGATGCGCGGCGCGACCTATACGCCCTGCTTCGGTGCCTACACCGATAAGCCCCACTACATCATCTACACCACCCTCACCCGCCACGAGGCCGACCAGCTGCAGGAGTTCATCCACAAAGAGCATCTGAACGCCTTCATGTCCATGCTGAGCACCACCGAGGTCTTCGGCAAGGGCTTCAACCACGCATAAGAGAAAATGATCCTCCGGACGCTGATGCAGTGCGCTGCACCGGCGTCTTTTTTTGGCCGCGATTCGGTGGGCCGCTGAATCGGTATGTACCACATCGAGGATGGAAGCGTAGAGTTTCTATAAGGACCAGACAAGGGGAAGGCACAACGCCTTCCCCTTGCTTGTTTTTGCCGGTTATAGTATACTGACCCTGAAATCAAAACAGCGGAGGGGACAACGATGGTACAGGTAGATCTCATCACCGGCTTTCTGGGAGCCGGAAAGACCACATTTCTGCGCCGGTACGCGGCATATCTGGTGGCACAGGGGCACAATGTCTGCATTCTGGAAAATGACTTCGGCGCCGTGAACGTGGACGCCATGCTGGTGCAGGACCTTCTGGGCGACCACTGCGAGATCGAGACGATCAGCGGCGGGTGCGACTGCGACACCCACCAGCGCCGGATGCGCACCAAGCTCATCTCCATGGCGATGCGCGGCTTTGACCGGGTGCTCGTGGAGCCGAGCGGCATTTTTGACGTGGATGAGTTCTTCGATGTCCTGCGGGACGACCCGCTGGACCGGTGGTATCAGCTGGGCAATGTCATCGCCATCGTGGATGCGCTGCTGCCGGAGACCCTCTCGGCGCAGGCCGATTATATCCTGGCGTCCGAGGCGGCTAACGCAGGGAGGGTGGTGTTCAGCCGGAGCCAGCTGGCCGACGCTGCGGACATGCAGGCCGCACAGGAACATCTGCGCCGTGCACTGACCGCCTGCAAGTGCAGCCGGAGCTTCCAGCCCGGCGAGTTTCTGACCAAAGACTGGGTCGACCTGACGGATGCCGACTTCGCGGCCCTCGACCGCTGCGGCTATCGGCAGGCCAGCTGCGAAAAGCTGCATTTTGACGAGCACAGGGCCTTTGGTTCGGCCTATTTTCTGGAATTGGGCCTGCCGCGGGAGCAGCTGGAACGGAACATCCCGTCGCTGTTCACCGACCCCACCTGCGGCCATGTGCTGCGGGTGAAGGGCTTCGTGCGGGAAGCAGGCGGCTGGGTGGAGCTGAACGCCACCGCCGACGGCCTGACCGCTGCGGGCATTCCCAATGGGCAGGAGGTGCTCATCGTCATTGGCGAGGGGCTGGAGAAGGAGAAGATCGAAGAAAAGCTGAAACGGTGAGGTATGGCCCTCTCAGGTGCTTCGCGTCAGCTCCCCCAGCGGGAGGCGGATGATCGCTCTGGCTCCATGGGGGTGGCTCTGTTCGAATACGGCAGTTCCGCCGTGGGCGGCGGCGATCTGCTCCACGACATGCAGGCCGAGGATGTGGGGAGCATCCTCAGAGGATTCCGGCTCTTTGAGTGCGGCCAGCACGGCGGGCGGGTAGCCGACGCCGTCGTCGGTGAAGGTCAGGCAGAGCTGACGGCTGCGGACCTCGGCACACAGGCAGACGGTCACCGGCTGCGGGTTGTGCCGGACGCTGTTGCTGAGCAGGTTTTCCACCAGCCGCCCCAGAAGGGCAGGGTCTGCAGAGATTTGGGCCTGTTCGGCATCGAGGGTCTGGGTCAGCGAGAGGTCGCACTGGTCGGCCAGGGGGCTGTCGCAGAACTGGGCCACCAGCTGCCGCAGCAACGGGCCGACGGTCAGCAGCTCCCGCCGGAGGGGCTGGGCTCCATATTGGAGCTTGCTGGTCAGGTTCAGATCGTCGATGAGGGTGCGCAGCCGCTCGCTCTGGGTGCGGATGCCACCGGCTTTCTGCCGTGCCGGGGCGGGCAGGGCTGCATCCTGCTCCAGTTGCTCGGCCCAGCCTAAGATCAGCGCCAGCGGGGTGCGCACATCGTGGCTGACGCCCGCGATCCACTGGGTGCGGGCATTGTCCCGCCGGGCAAGGGCCAGCAGTTCTCTGGCACCCCGCCAGCTGAGCAGAAAGCAGACGGCCAGTCCGGCCGCCAGCATCCCAAGCAGGCAGGGGAGGAGGAACCCGGCAACGTCGGTCAGCATCCCCGGCGAGGCGTAGGCTGTGTACTTCCACATGCTGCCCGGCTCCGTACCGGCCACGAACAGCCCGTAGTCCTCCGTCCAGCAGAAGACCGGGTAGTCGTCCAGATACCAGCGCGAGAACCGGGCCACATCGCTGGAGGTGTAGCGGCGGTCGAGCGTCCAGGGCAGTGCATAGCTCCAGATCACCCGGCCGTCGGCGTCCAGCACCATGGCCCAGGAGTAGCCGTCCATCCATTCTTCGGGGGTGTGCTGCGGGCCGAAGGCAAGGCCGTCGGCGGTCTGCACCATGGAATCGGCAATGTTGCTGTAAGAGTATTCCCGCTGGGGGCGCTGCCCTTCCCGCCAGAGCACCCAGCCCAAAAAGCTGGTGCCCAGCACGAACATCAGCAGCACGATGCCCACCGCCGCCAGCAGATACCGCCGGAAAAGGCGCGAAAAGGTTTTCATGAGCGTACCTCCCCGGCCAGTTTGTAGCCGATGCCCCGCACGGTGCGCAGAAACTGCGGCCTGCCGGGCAGGGGCTCCAGCTTTTCGCGCAGGTGGCGGATGTGGACGTTCAAACTGTTTTCACAGCCGTAGTAATCCGCGCCCCAGACGGCTTCGCACAGGGCGTCATAGGTCACGATGTGGCCCCGATTCTCGGCCAGCTTGCGCAGCAGAGCCAGTTCAGTGGCGGTCAGGGGGAGGGCGGGACCGTCCGGAAGCTGGACCAGCGCATCGTTGAGCTGGACGATACGGTCCCCCAGTGTCAGCTGCTGTGAAGCGCCCCGCGCCAGCTCGGTGCGGTAGACCCGCTGCAAAATGTGCTGTACCCGCAAAAGAAGCTCCTGCATGAGGAAAGGTTTGGTCAGATAATCGTCTGCGCCAAGGCCCAGCCCGAACAGCCGGTCTGCATCGGCATCCCGTGCAGAGAGGAACAATGCCGGGACGTCCGCTTTTGCCCGCAGTGCCCGGAACAGCGAAAAACCGTCGCCGTCCGGCAGGTTGATGTCCAGCACCATCAAGTGGGGCGGTGCGGCGTCGAAGGCAGCCCGCGCAGCGGCACAGGTGGCTGCGGTGCGGATGTGGTGATACCCGGCCCCGCTCAGCTGTTCGCAGAGCAGGCGGAGCAGGTCCGGGTTGTCGTCCACCAGAAGAAGTTCGGCATCATAGATGGAAGTCATAGCGTTCGTGTTCCTTTGTGCGTTTTTCTTCACTATACCACAAATGGCCCGGCAGAGCAGCGCTTTGCCGAAAATTTAAGGCCAAATTAAGCTCGGCTTCCGGGTGGATTAAGGCAGCGGGTGTATCCTGAACGTGTTCCGAACAACAGGAAACACGAAAAGGAGCGGATAGCATGAAATCTGTGATCGAGACGCACGACCTTTGCAAAAGCTACCATGGTCACCCGGTGGTGGATCATTTGAACCTGATCGTCCCGGAGGGCTGTGTCTACGGCTTTTTAGGCCCCAACGGTGCGGGCAAATCCACCACCATGAAGATGCTGCTGGGGCTTGTGCACCCCACCGGCGGCAGTGTGGAGCTGCTGGGGCACACCCTGAACGAATCGAGCCGCATTGCCCTGCTGCGGCAGACCGGAAGTCTGATCGAATCACCGTCCGGCTATCTCCACCTGACGGCGCGGGAGAATCTGGCCATCGTGGCCGACCTGAAGGAGGTGGAGCGTCGGGACATCGACCGGGTGCTGGACATCGTACACCTGACCAAAGACGCTGACCGGAAGGTGGGGCAATATTCCCTTGGCATGAAGCAGCGGCTGGGCATCGCCATGGCGCTGCTGGGCAGCCCCAAACTGCTGATTTTAGATGAGCCCACCAACGGTCTGGACCCGGCGGGCATTCAGGAGATGCGCAGTCTGATTGCTTCCATGCCGCAGACCACCGGAGCCACCGTGCTGATCTCCAGCCACCTGCTGGGCGAGATCGAGCAGATGGTGGATCAGGTGGGCATCCTGAACCACGGCAAACTGCTGTTCGAGGGTTCTTTGCAGCAGCTGCAAAAACACAGCCGGGGCGGCATTCTGCTGCGGGTGCTGGATGTGTCAAAGGCCCTTGCCGTGCTGAACGAGCAGGGGATGCAGGCAGCAGCCCGGACGGAGGAGCCGGACGTCGTTCTGCTGCCGCCGCAGGACGATGCCGCGCTGGCGGCACTGGTCTGCGCCCTTGCCGAACGCGGGGCAGGTGTCGTGGGGCTGACGGCCCAGACAAAGAGCCTTGAGGATATCTTCCTCAGCCTGACCCAGAACAGCGGGGAGGTGGCGTAAGATGGCAGCTTTCCGTGTAGAACTGCAAAAAGCCCACCGTCGGCACGACCTTGCTCTCTGTCTGTTCATCCCCGGCATTGTCGTTCTGTGGGTGGGCGGCCTTGCCCCGGCAGACCCGGAGGAGCTTGCCAACGGTTATAGCGCCCTGCTTTACAGCCTGCCCGTCATTGAGGCCATTCTGATGCCGGTGATGATGGCAGTTCTGGCCTCCCGGCTGTGGGATATGGAGATCAAAGGCAACACCGCCAAGCTGCTCTACACCCTGCAGAGCCGCCGCAGTCTGTTTGCAGGCAAAGCGGTCTTTGGAGTGCTGGAGGTGCTGTTGGTCACGGTGCTGGAACTGGCCTGTGTTCCGGTACTGGGGCGTGTCCATGGTTATACCGAAGCCTTTCCCACTGGGCAGCTGGTCTATCTGTTCGTCTGTACGCTGGCTGTGGACGCAATGCTCTTCTTTGGCGAATTTCTGCTGATGCTGTGGGTGGGCAACCCCCTGCCGGCGCTCTGCGTGGGCATCGTAGGGGCGCTGGTGGGTCTGTTCTCTGCTTTTATGCCGCCGCTTGCCAGTTACTTTGTACCCTTTGGGTACTACATCCCTCTGAGCGCCTACGAAGTGGCGAACTGGGACAAGGCTACCCACACCGTCACCTACGGCACCCGCCCCTTCAACTGGGGACTGTTGGCCTTCACCCTTGCGCTGGGCGCTGTGCTGTTTGCCCTTGCGTGGCGCAAGGTACAGGACGAGGAGGTATAAAACCATGCTGAAACGCTGCATTTTTGCGGAGAACCGCAAACTCCACGCATCCCCCATCTGGGCCATGTTCTTTGTGCTGCCCATTCTTTCGGCCACCTATGGCACGTTCAATTATCTGCAAAATCTTGAGATCCTCACCGACGGCTGGTATAGCCTGTGGACCCAGCACACCCTGTTTTATTCCATGCTCTTCTTCCCTGCCATGGTAGCCACCTATGCTGCCTACTTGTGGCGGCTGGAACATCTGGGGCACAACTGGAACCTGATCATGGCAAGCCCTGTACCGCCGCTGGACCTGTTTGCCGCAAAGTTTGCGGTGGTGACAAAGCTGGCGCTTCTGACCCACGGTTTTGTGTTCGCGCTGTTTGTGTTCTGCGGCAAGGTATTTGCCCATCTGCCCGGCTGGCCGCCGGTTCGGCTGCCACTTTTTCTGCTGCGGGGGTTGCTGGGCGCACTGGCCGTCATTGCCGCGCAGCTGGTGCTGGCCATGGTCATCCGCAGCTTTGCCGTGCCCATTTTTCTGGGGCTGCTGGGCGGCATTACCGGCATCTTTATCAGCTCCAAGGGTCATGGGCTGTTGTGGCCCTATTCTCTGATGCAGCTGGGTATGAACTCCAACAAAAGTGCGGATGCTTTGGCTGGCAGCTACGGGCTGTTTGCAGCCAGCTGTCTGGGGTGGCTGGCGGTGTTCTTTCTGCTGGCGCATTTTCTGCTGCGCAGATGCGATGTCCGGGCCTGAGCGGTCTGCGGCGGAATGTTCACAAAATCTGCTTGAAAAGAACGGTGAAATCGGGTAGGATAATACCATTCAGAAGGTGAAAGGAGCGAGCGCGATGCGGACACTGAAGGATCTCCTCAAACGGCTGCTGTGCTGGGCGCTGCTGCTGGCACTGCTGGTGCTGGCTGCGGCGGGGACTGTGCTGGGGGTACAGGGATGGAAACTCTACCGTGGCACCCAGCCCGAACTCCCGGCGGCGCAGCTGTACGAGACCCTCTCGGCCCGCCCCGGATTCACCACCTGCGATGCCATCCCCCAGACCTACATCGACGCCGTCATCGCCGTGGAGGACAGCCGGTTCGAGCTGCACCACGGCGTGGACCCGGTGGCCATCGTCCGGGCGCTGTGGACAGACCTGCGGACCCGCTCGCTGGCCGAAGGCGGCAGCACCCTGACCCAGCAGCTGGCAAAGAACATCTACTTCACGCAGGAGAAGCACTTTGCCCGCAAGGCGGCAGAACTTTTCGCGGCGCTGGACATCGAAAAGCACTGCTCCAAGCAGCAGATCTTTGAGATGTACGTGAATACGATCTATTTCGGCAGCGGATGCTACGGCATCGCCGAGGCGGCGGAAGGCTACTTCGGCAAGACGCCTGCGGAGCTGACCTCCGCCGAATGCGTCCTGCTGGCGGGCCTGCCCAATGCGCCGTCCGCCTACTCGCCCCATTCCAGCCCGGAGCTGGCGCTCAAGCGCTCGCAGGTGGTGCTGGACCGGATGGTCTCCTGCAAAAAGCTCACAAAGACCCAGGCCAGAGAGCTGCAGGATGAGATCGCCGCGCTGCCGGTGCTGGCAAGAACCTGACAAGCAACAAAAAGACGACCCGCCGGAATCGTAAAAACGATCGACCGGCGGGTCGTCTTTTGGTTTCAGAGATTTAAGATTCCAGAACCAGCTGCCTTGCGCTGGAAGGATCTGCCCGGTAGAGACCAAGCAAACGGCAGGAGGGTCCATTTGGGGTGTTGATGCCCTGTTCCCATGCTTCCACAGTCTTGGGGGAAACGCCCATCACAGAGGCGAAAATGACCTGTGTCATGCCGAGGTCCATCCGGATGCTCCTGATATCCGAAGCATTGAAATGCGGCACAGGCTCCACGCTGATTTTGTGGACGCGCGCTTCTTTGCAGGTTCCCTTTGTATAAGCAACGGCTTCATTCAATCCCTGAAGAATGCTTTCGTATACGTTCATCCAATCAACTCCTTACGGTGTGTTCCAGGCATTCGATGACTTTGCGGATGTTGTTTCGTTCCGCTTTGCTGAGATTTTCTTTTTCGTTTTTGGGATAGGCGGTGATCAGAAAGACCGTTTCCCGAAGGACGAAATCAACGTAGCAGACCCGCGCACTTCCGCTTTTTCCACGATTTTCGAAAGCAAAGCGAAGTTTGCGCAGCCCGCCGGTGCCCTGCATCAATGCACCGGCTTCCGGGTCTTGCAGGATCAGGTTTTCCAAACGGCGCAGATCTTCATCAGAAAGGCCCATGCTTTTCCAGTTCTTGTCAAATTCTGGAAGGATAATAAAGGTACGCTGCATGGGATTGCTCCTTTCCATTTTCTGATTCTATTATACTCCGATTCAATAGGAGATGCAAGTGGGAAGATCATTCCGGTGCCTTCATGCTTTCGACCATGCTGATGTTCCGGACATGGCGGCGCATGAGGCGGCAGACGACGACGGTGAAGAAGAGGGTGAGGGCTACGCTGAACAGGTAGCTGCGGGGTGCGATGGAGCGGATGAACATCATCTGGTCCATCTCCACGGTGCGGACGATGAACTGGTGCAGCGGCACACCCAGCGCAAGGCCCGCCAGCGACCCGATGAGGGCCAGCAGGTCGATCTCGCGGAAGATGTAGCGGTAGACCTCGTTGTCAAAGAAGCCCAGCACCTTGATGGTGGCCAGCTCCTTTTTGCGCTCGCCAAGGTTCACGCTGATGAGGTTGTAGAGCACCACGGCGGCCAGCGCAGCGGCACAGACGATGATCAGGATAACCACATAGTTCAGACAGCCGATGAGGTTGTCGAACATTTCGGTCGTGTCCTCCATGAAGGAGACGCCGCTGACGTAATTGCAGGCCAGCAGGTCGGTGCGCAGGGTGTTGCGGTCGTCTGAGGTGGGGCAGTCGGTCTGGCCATAAACGGTGTTCCACTCCGGCAGGGTGCCGCCCGTCAGCGTCCGGAGCTGCACCTGCGAAAGGTACAGCCGGGTGAAGACGTAGTTCTCGGTGATGCCGGTCAGGGTCAGCGTTTTGCGGCTGCCGTCGCTGGTCTCCACCTCAAAGGTGTCGCCCACCGCAAGGCCCAGGCTCTCGGCGGTCTTCTCGGTCAGGATGGCACTGCTGTCGTCAAAGGGGATGGCCTTGTGCCCCTGCCGGGTGCGGAAGGTGAAATATGCGGTCATCTGGCTCTCGTCTTCCGCCGTTACGATGCTTACGGTCTGCTTGTCGCCACTGGCATTGTAGATGGTCACGCTCTTGTTGTAGAAACGGCCCCAGCTGGTCACATCGGCGCTGGAATCCAGCACATCGCCCAGACCGTGTTCCACGGAAAAGGCTCTGGCGTCGCTGTACGAGATGGTCAGGTCGCTGTGGTTCAGCTCGGTGGTCTGGCGGCTGAGCATGGGCAGGATGGAATCCTGGATGCCAAAGCCGATGAGCAGCAGGGCCGTGCAGCCCGCCACGCCCAGCACGGTCATAAAGAAGCGCTTCTTATACCGGAACAGGTTGCGAGCCGTGGTCTTCTGGGAAAAGCTCATGTGCTTCCACAGCGGGGTGATGTATTCGAGGAAGATGCGCTTGCCGGCCACTGGTGCGCGGGGCAGGAGCAGGGCGGCGGTCTTTTCGCGCAGGCTGGCGCGGCAGGCCTCCCAGGTGGTGATGCCGATGACGGCCGCACTGAGCAGGACGCTTCCCACGGCCATGCCGGGGTAGAATTGCAGGGTGAAGGTGGGCAGGCGGAACACCATGGTCTGATAGGCCTGCCAGATGATGGTGGGGAAGACGACAAAGCCCACCGCCATGCCCAGGATGCTGCCCAGGATGCTGGAGGCCAGGCCGTAGAACAGGTACTTGCCCGCAATGGCTGTGTTGGAGTAGCCCAGCGCTTTCAGGGTGCCCATCTGCAGGCGGTTCTCGTCCACCATGCGGGTCATGGTGGTGGAGGCCACCAGTGCCGCCACCAGGAAGAAGAACACTGGGAAGACCCGTGCGATGGCGTCCATCCGGTCGGCATACTGCTCAAAGGTGACGAAGCTCATGGTGCTGTTCCGGTCGAGGACGTACCACTCGCCGTTCTGGATGTCAGAGATCTGCTCTTCGGCATCGTCGATCTGCTTCTGGCCGTCGGCGAGCTTCTGCTCCGCCTCGGCTTTCTGCGTTGCGTATTCGGTGCGGGAGGCGTCCAGCTGCTCTTTGCCGGTATCGTATTCGGCCCAGCCGTCATCCAGCCGGGTGCGGGCATCGGCGAGCTGCTGTTCGGCGGCGGCAAAGGCGGAATAGGCAGAGGCGGTGCCGGTGGAAAGCCCCAGCTGGCCCTGCATCAGTTCCAGCTTCATCTTTCGCAGAGCGGCTTTGGCCTCGGTGACGAGTTCCGTATTGGAAAGGCTGGGCGAGGAGAGGAGCCCCTGGGCATACATCTGCCGCTTGCCCTCGTCCAGCTGCTGCTGGTAGCCGTTGAGCTGGGCGTAGATGCTGTCGTAGGCGGCCTGTGCCTTGGCGAGGGCATCCCGCAGCTCAGTGTATTCTTCGTCGGCGGGTTCGGCCTCGTCGAGCGCTTTCTGTGCGTTGTGGAGTGCGGCCTCGGCATAGGTCAGCAGCGGGTCGGCCACCTGCTTCAGGTTGACCAGAAGTTCGATCTGCTGGAGCTGGTCTTCAAATTCCAAGATCTGCTCTTCGCCGTCCAGCACTTTGTCCGCACCGCTCTGCATGGTGTCGGGCAGGGCGGCTTTCTGCTGGGCCAGCTGCGCCTTGCCGGAGGTGTACTCCGCTTCGCCCTGCTCCAGCTGCGCTTTGGCGGCGGTGAGCTGGGCTTCGGCCTCGTCGAGCTTCTGCTCGGCCTGTGCAAACTGGCGTTCGGCCTCCGCTTTCTGCTCGTCGTAGGTTTGCTTGGCATCGGCCAGTTTGGCAGTGGCGTCGTCGATGAGGGATTCCCGGCGGGTGGTGCACTGTGCGCCGCTGATGGCGGTCAGCCGGTCGGCGACGGCGTCCACGGCTGCCTGGTATTCATCGGAATAATTGCCATACTGGTCGGCGTTTTCGGCCTTGATATAACAGACAGTGTAATAATCGGCAGTCAGCTGACCGTCCGAGACGTAGACGATGGCGTCCAGAACGCCGTCGCCGGCGGTGGAAGTCTCCTGGTCGGAGGAAAAATGCAGCGGGTCCTGCACCTGCCCCACCACGGTATAAGAGGTGCGGGCGAGGCCATCGGTGCCGTCCGGCAGGGTCAGCGTGGTGCCGATGGGGATCTCTTCCCCGTGGCCCATGACATGTACGACGCATTCGTCGGCAGCTTCGGGCATCCGGCCGGCCAGCAGCAGCGGGCGGTTCATATTCTCGGCCGTGTCGGCACCGGGGTCTGCCGGGAGCTGCTGGATGCGCAGGACAGCGGGCTGGTCGGTGCTGGACCAGCGGCCCTCGGCGTCCAGATACTTCACCGGCTGGACTGCTGTGACGCCCTCGGTCGCGGCAATGGCGTCGATGTCGTCCTCGGAAAGGCCGAGGGTGGAGAGGACGCGGAGGTCGAATACGTTCTGCTGTACGTAATATTTCTGCCCGGCGATCCGCATACTGGGCGCAAAGCTGGCAAGGCCCGTCAGGATCATCACGCCCAGTGCCACGATGCCGAACAGGGACAAAAACCGGCTCAGGTTGCCCCTGAGATCCCGGAGGATGTTTTTTCGATAACTTTTCTGCACAAGAATCACCACTCGATCTGTTCCACGGGCACAGGGTGCTCGTTGACCTGGTTGGACAGGATCTGCCCGCTCTTCACCTGAATGATGCGGTCGGCCATGGCCGTCAGGGCTGTGTTGTGGGTGATGACGATGACGGTGCGGCCCGTCTCGCGGCAGGTGCGCTGCAGCAGGGCCAGCACCTGTTTGCCGGTCTTGTAGTCCAGCGCACCGGTCGGCTCATCGCAGAGCAGGAGCTTCGGATTTTTGGCGAGGGCGCGCGCAATGGAGACGCGCTGCTGTTCGCCGCCCGAAAGCTGGGCCGGGAAGTTGTTCAGCCGCTCGCCGAGGCCGACGCTTTCCAGCGTGGCTTTGGGGTCCAGCGGGTCGCGGCAGATCTCGCTGGCCAGTTCTACGTTTTCCAGCGCCGTCAGGTTCTGCACGAGGTTGTAGAACTGGAAGACGAATCCGACGTCATACCGCCGGTATTGGGTCAGCTCTTTCTCGGAGAACCGACTTACATCCTGCCCGTCGAGCCAGACATGGCCCTCGTCGCAGGTGTCCATGCCGCCGAGGATGTTCAGCAGGGTGGTCTTGCCTGCACCGGACGGCCCAACGATGATGCAGAACTCACCCTTGTCCACGTAAAAATTCAGATGGTCCGCTGCGGCGATGCGGACACTTCCTGTCTGGTAGTATTTGGAAACATTTTCAAATTCCACGAAGTGTTCCATAATGCTTCTCCTTGCCTTGGGAAATCAAGTCTATTCCAATATAACTATACCATAATTCCCACAGGTTGGCGGGAAAAATCGCCGCAAATTTTCAAAAACTTCATAAATTTGTAGTATCCCAGAGGAGGTCAGCCAGCGCTTCGATGCGGCACTGCGCAAAGTAGGCCTCTTCCAGAGGAATCCACCGACGGACAAAGTTTTCGTAGCGTTCGCCTTCCCGCGCCTGCAAACGGCGGGCCTGCTCTTCTTTGGAACAGGTGACGAACACTTTGAGGTCATAAAAGCCTGCAAGAATCGGGTGGTGGCTGTAGCTGCCCTCCAGTATATAGAGCGGTGCGGGCGGCACGCACTGCTCCGGCAGATAAGAACCCTCCCGGCAGGAGTACGCCCGGCTGCGCACCGCGGCCCCGGCCTGCGCCGGAACGAGCACTTCCTCCCGCAGGCGGGTCAGGTCCATATTGGCGCAGGGCGTTTCGGCCCAGTTCGGGATGCGCTGTGCCGGGGGAAGATAGTAGTCGTCGGTATGGAAGACGGCGCTGCCCGGAAACGGTTCTGCCAGTTGTGCCGCCAGCGTCGTTTTGCCGCTGCCGCAGCGGCCGTCCAGCGCGACGAGCACAGGCCGCTCCGGGTGGGCCTCCAGCAGGGAGGCGATGGTCTGGGTGAGAGAAGTCATATTCATAGGTCTTTTCTGAAGGTCAGATTTTTGTATTCTGTTTTCGTTCCGCTGCGGCGGAAGGTTCCATTTTCGGAAGGAGCAAAGCCCAGTGAGCACATTACACCGCAGGAACTGGCATTGTCAGCGGCGACATCGGCAAGAAATGTCTTGACGCCGTTCTGGATGCCAAAATCGACCAGTGCACCGACCATTTCCTTGGCGTAGCCCTTTCGCCAGCAAGTAGGATGGATGCAGTACCCGATATCCCAGCAGCGTCCGTTTTCCTTAATGACGGCGCAACAGGTGCCGATGGCTTGGCCGGTGACTTTATCCTCTGCGATGACATAGTAGCAGTCAGCGCTGTCATTCAGATGCCGCAGAAGTTCCATATACTCATTGAGATTGTCGATGGTGTCCAGTGCTGGATCGGTCAGGTATTTTCCGGTAATAGGGTCGCCCCAGATACAAAGTGCAAAACCGGCATCTTTGGCCTCCTGCGGGCGCAGGCGCAGCCGGGCGGTTTCAAAAGGAATAAAATACATAAAGATCTCCTGAAAAGTTGCGTTCTTGACAAATCGTAAAAAATTGACTATACTACAAATAGAAAAGGCGCTGTCTGCAAAGTGGTCAGCTCCTTTACCGGCAAGTGTTAAAAAGTAACGACCGCTCTAGTTGGGGAACTGTGAGGCGGTCGTTACTTTTTATTGCGTTTGGAATAGTGTTTGACCTTGGGCTTGTCCCGAAAGACATCCCTTGAAATCATCCAGGTTACCTGCGTAACGCCGATGACAACGTCTGCAATCAAATGCAGTATGTTCACAACAGTATTCAAAACATCCATGTTGGACTCCTCCGTTCAGGTTGGGTGTGGTTGACATGCAAACATCCCGGAGAAGATAAAAAGCAGACCTCCTCCGGATTTGACGCCGGAAAGAAGCCCGACCACCTGCAATGCAGACAGCGCACCACTATTTCTAGTGGATGGTATCATTATAACACGGATTTCGACGCTTTTCAACGAGCGCGGCACTCCGGCGGGGCGGCGCAAAAGGCGCAAAAAGAGAAAACGAAAAACTTTTCAAAAACCCTTGACACCTCTCCGAAGCTATGGTAAGATAATGCCACGTTAGAAATAACTAACTGCAAGGCGGTCCGCAACAGGAACCGCGTTCTTTTTGAACTTGAGGTTAGATGAACCTAACTGTGAAGCTCTGCATAGTCTGGATGCACAGCGGGAATGCTTTTCTTAAACCAAGCAACGGAGGAAAACCGGCCATGGAGCGTAATTTTGAGACCGTGATGATCGAACAGTGCTCGCCGGTGCTGGCAGGCCTGAAGGCCGCCGGGCTCTTCCGTTATGAGACGCAGGACTGCAAAGACCTTGCCGAGCGGGTGCGCGGCTGGAACGCGCGGCTGGGTGAGAAGGGCCTCCGGGTCCGGGTTCTCAAGGGCTGCACCCGCACCCACCGGTATCTGGTCTATGTCTACCGGGAGAACCGCCTGCGCGAAGTGCTTTCGGATGAGAATGTCCGCGCATTTCTGGTGCAGGAAGGCTACCGTCTGCCCGAAGGGTCGGACGACTGCGAACCGCTGCTGCGGCAGCTGTCGCAGCGGTTGTGCTGCGAGGCAGAGTTTCCGCATGAGATCGGTGTATTTCTGGGCTACCCGCTCACCGATGTGGTGGGCTTCATCGAGAATCAGGGCCGCAACTTTACCTGCTGCGGCTGCTGGAAGGCCTATGGCGACCGCGATGCCGCTGAGCGCCTGTTTGCCCAGCTGAACAAGTGCACCAGAGTATACCTGCGCCTGTTCCACAGCGGCACCCCGATCTTCCGCCTTGCCGTGGCGGCCTGAAACTGACATTTCCTACCAATACTCTCTTTTTATCCTGGCGCCTGCCGGAGACACCACGCCCCGGCGGGAAAGATCCTCCTTTTGACACGCGGCCGCCCGTTGCAGTCTGACCCCTGCACCGGGCGGCTGTGTCATATCCGGACAAGTGCGTCGGATGGACGGTGGTACGTTGATTGCGGAGAGAAAACCTGACGCTCCGAAGAAACACGAACGGCTGGAATGTTCGCGATCGTTCTTGTTCAAAATAGCAAAAATTGAACAAAACAGAAAGAAACAATCTGTTTGTTCCTACAAACTAATTTCAAAATATGAAAAAATTATTGACAAGAAAGGTTAGTAAGCGTAAACTATCCATGCTGATAGTCACGACTGACTAACCAACATCGAAACTTCCCCCGACCGGAGGAACCTCACAGAACGCTGTGCGGGATGTGAAACATTGTGACATAAGGGAGTGGACGAAAGATGATGCCTTTGACGATGGCCAAGGCGGGCGAGACCGTCACCATTCAAAAGATCACCGGCAAGGACGAGGTGCGTCTGCATCTGGCAGAACTCGGCTTTGTGGTGGGCAGCGATGTGACTGTGGTCAACGAGATCGCGGGCAACCTGATCGTGCAGGTCAAGGAAAGCCGCCTGGCGCTCGATAAGACGATGGCCAACCGCATTCTGATCGGCTAAACAGCGGCAGCGCTGTTTGGGACCTGCTCCGACACTGGAATGGTCTCTGAATAAAAGACAAGTAGAGGAGGATTTACATGAAGACTTTGAAAGACGTCAAGGTCGGCGAAACGGCCACCGTGGCACGCCTGCACGGCGAAGGCCCGGTCAAGCGCCGCATCATGGACATGGGCATCACCAAGGGGGTCGAGATCTATGTCCGCAAGGTGGCACCTCTGGGTGACCCCATGGAACTGACCGTGCGCAACTACGAACTGAGTGTGCGCAAGGCCGACGCTGAAATGATCGAAGTGGTTTGATCCGAACAGAGAGGAAAGGAACACAATGAGCATTAAGATCGCATTGGCCGGCAACCCGAACTGTGGCAAAACGACCCTGTTCAACAATCTGACCGGCTCCAACCAGTACGTCGGCAACTGGCCCGGTGTCACTGTCGAGAAGAAGGAAGGCAAGCTGAAGGGCGAGAAAGACGTCATCATTCAGGACCTGCCCGGTATCTATTCGCTGTCTCCCTACACCCTGGAAGAGGTCGTCTCCCGTACCTATCTGGTCAAGGAGAAGCCCGACGCCATCCTGAACATCATTGATGGCACCAACATCGAGCGCAACCTCTACCTGACCACCCAGCTGATCGAGCTGGGCATCCCGGTGGTCATGGCGGTCAATATGATCGACCTGGTCCGCAAGAACGGCGATACGATCGACCTGAAGAAGCTGAGCAAAGAGCTGGGCTGCCAGGCCGTCGAGATCAGCGCGCTGAAGGGCGAGGGCACCGAAGCGGCCGCCAAGGCTGCCATCGCCGCAGCCAAGGCGGGCAAGGCCTCCGAGGAGCTGCCCCATGTCTTCACCGGCAGCGTGGAGCACGCCATCGCACACATCGAGGAGTCCATTCAGGGCAAGGTCGATGACCACTTCCTGCGCTGGTACGCCGTCAAGCTGTTTGAGCGCGACGACAAGGTCCAGGACGAGCTGAAGCTCGACAAGAGCCTGCTGGCTCACATTGATGACCACATCAAGGATTGCGAGAACGAGATGGACGATGACGCCGAGAGCATCATCACCAACCAGCGCTACGCCTATATCAACACCGTGGTCGAAAAGGCCGTCAAGAAGAAGGCCCGCGTGGAGCACCTGACCGTTTCCGATAAGATCGACCAGATCGTGACCAACCGTGTTCTGGCGCTGCCCATCTTCGCACTGGTCATGTTCCTGATGTACTCCCTGTCCATGGGCACCTCCATCGCGGATGGCGGCTGGTCCATTGGCACCTTTGCGACCGACTGGACCAACGATGTTCTGTTCGGTGAGATCGTGCCGGATGCGCTGGGCGGATTTTTGGAGGGCATCGGCGTGGCAGGCTGGCTGTACGGCCTGATCATGGACGGCATCGTCGCCGGTGTCGGCGCAGTCCTGGGCTTCGTTCCCCAGATGCTGGTGCTGTTCTTCCTGCTGTCCATCCTGGAGGATGTCGGTTATATGTCCCGCGTCGCCTTCATTATGGACCGTATCTTCCGCAAGTTCGGCCTGTCCGGCAAGAGCTTCATCCCCGTGCTGGTCGGCACCGGCTGCGGCGTGCCCGGTGTTATGGCTTCCCGTACCATCGAGAACGAGCGTGACCGCCGCATGACCATCATGACCACCTGCTTCATCCCCTGCGGCGCAAAGATGCCCATCATCGGCCTCATCGCAGGTGCTCTGTTCGGCGGCTCCTCTGTGGTCGCAGTCTCCGCATACTTCATCGGCATGGCAGCCATCATCTGCTCCGGCGTGATCCTGAAGAAGACCAAGCTCTTCGCAGGTGATCCTGCTCCCTTCGTGATGGAGCTGCCCGCATACCATGTGCCTGCATGGAGCAACGTCTTCCGTGCGACCTGGGAGCGTGGCTGGTCCTTCATCAAGCGCGCAGGCTCCGTCATTCTGGCCGCTACCGTTGTGCTGTGGTTCCTGCAGGGCTTCGGCTTCGAGAACGGTGCCTTTGGCATGGTCGAGGATCAGGACAACTCCGTGCTGGCTGCTATCGCTACCAAGATCGCCTGGATCTTTGCACCTCTGGGCTTCGGCAACTGGCGTGCAACCGTCGCTTCCGTCTCCGGCCTGATCGCAAAGGAGAACGTCGTCGGCACCTTCGGTGTTCTGTATCACTTCGGCGGCGAGCTGTCTGAGAACGGCGATGAGATCTGGGCTGCAGTTGCACAGGATTACACCGCTCTGTCGGCTTACGCTTTCATGATCTTCAACCTGCTGTGCGCTCCCTGCTTCGCTGCGATGGGTGCCATCAAGCGTGAGATGAACAACGGCAAGTGGACCGCCATCGCCATCGGCTACATGTGCGCTCTGGCTTACTGCGCTGCGCTGGTCGTGTATCAGCTGGGCGGCATCATTTCCGGTGAGGTCGGTTTCAACTTCTTCACCATCGTTGCAGTCGTCATCCTGGTGGCCTTCATCTATCTGCTGGTCCGCCCCAACAAGTATACGGGCGTCAATGAGGTCAGCATCGACACCAAGAAGCTCACGGCAAACAAGTAAATTGGTTCTGTTTTGAGAGGAGTGCATTGTTATGATGGAATTTCTGGCAGCAAACTTCAATCTGCCGACCATTATCGTGGCGGCGATCGTGTTCGGCTGTGTGGGCTGGATCACCTGGCACTCCCACAAGCACGGCGGCGGCTGCGGCGGGTGCTCCGGTGATTGCGGGCACTGCAACGGCGGCTGTCACTGAGGAAACCGCAGGGCGCGGGTCGAAAAGCAAATCGGCCCGCGCCCTTTTTTAGAAAAATAAAAGTTAGCTTTGGATAACATCTCCAGACCTTTCCGGCAATGCGCTGCCGTGCCGGAGAGGTTGAAAATCCCGATGAAAAGAGTGTGATAAGCATGGAACTGACACCGGCGCATCTGCGGTATCTGCTGGCAATCTATGAGGTGTCGCAGACCCATCTGGACATCTGCTCCCGCAGCATTGCGGAAAAGCTGAACGTGACCAAGCCCTCGGTGGTGCGGATCATGAACCTGCTGATGGACCACGGCATGATCGTCAAGGAGCACTATGGCAAGATCTACCTGACCGACCGCGGCATCTTTGTGGCCAGAGCAGTGAAGGAGCAGCTGGAAACGGTGCTGGCAAACTTCCCGCCCGTGAAGATCGACCTGACTGAAGAGGAGCGCTGCACGGCCGCGCTGGCCCTGACCTCGGCACTGCCGGAGCGGGCCTTTACCGGCGCATACGACCGCATGTTCGGCCCGGACGCCAGCGAAGACACGGAGGCGGTATCGTGATCAACAAAAAGCTGATCTCCTTTGACCGGGGCGCCATGCGCTTTGTGGGCGCGAACGTGGCGTTCCAGTGGCTGGGGATGCTCTGCAACATCATCTTTGTGCGGGTCATTGCCCAGCTGGTGGGAGCCGTCTTTGCGGGCGGGCTGACCCACGAGATGCTGCGGCAGGACTTTGTGCTCTGCCTGTTCACCATCCCGCTGCGGTATGTCTTCACCCTGCTGGCATCCAGCATGAGCGACTGCGCCTCCAAGGATGTCAAGCGCACCCTGCGCAGCAAGATTTACGAAAAACTCACACGCCTGGGCGCGGGCTACAGCGAGACTGTCGCCACCAGTGAGGCCGTCATGCTGGCCAGTGAGGGCGTGGAGCAGATCGACACCTACTTTGCAAAGTATCTGCCTCAGTTGTTCTACAGCCTGCTGGCCCCGGTCACCCTCTTTGTGCTGCTGGTGGGCGTCCATGCGCGGTCGGCCATCATCCTGCTGTGCTGTGTGCCGCTGATCCCCATGTCCATCGTGGCGGTGCAGAAATTCGCCAAAAAGCTGTTGGACAAATACTGGGGCGAATACACCACCCTTGGCGACAGCTTTCTGGAAAACATTCAGGGCCTGACCACCCTGAAGATCTACCAGGCCGACGGCTGGAAGCATGAGGAGATGAACCGGCAGGCCGAGCGCTTCCGGAAGATCACGATGAAAGTGCTGACCATGCAGCTGAACTCCGTGACCCTCATGGACCTGATGGCCTATGGCGGCGCGGGGCTGGGCATCATCAGCGCGGTGGCGGCGTTTGCCAAAGGGCAGATCACCCTGACAGCGGCGCTGACCATTCTTCTGCTGGCGGCAGATTTCTTCCTGCCGCTCCGCTTGCTGGGCAGCTACTTCCACATCGCGATGAACGGAGCAGCCTCGGCGGAGAAGATCTTCCGTCTGCTGGCGGCGGACGAGCCTGCCGACGGCACACAGGAAGCAGGGGAGGATACAACCCTGAAGCTGGACCATGTGACCTTTGGCTACGAGAACGACCGCACCATCCTCCACGATGTCTCGCTGTGCATCCCGCAGGGCAGCTTCGTCTCGCTGGTGGGCGAGTCCGGCTGCGGCAAAAGCACCATTGCGGCCATTCTATCCGGTGCCCGCACCGGGTATACGGGCAGCGTGACGCTGGGGGGTGTGCCGGTGCAGATGCTCCGGGAAGAGAGCCGCCTGCGCACCTTGACGGTCGTGCCGCACAATGCGGCCATCTTCAGGGGAACGGTCGGTTCCAACCTGCGGATGGCAGCGCCCGCTGCCGATGACGCTGCACTTTGGGCCGCGCTGGAAGAGGTGAACCTTGCCGCGTTCTGCCGCAGCCAGCAGGGGCTGGACACCCCGCTGCATGAGGGCGGCTCAAACCTGTCCGGCGGGCAGCGCCAGCGTCTGGCCATGGCCCGTGCGCTGCTGCACGACTCGCCCATCTACCTCTTCGACGAAGCCACCTCCAATGTGGACGCCGAGAGTGAAAACGACATCATGGCGGCCATCCGCAAGCTGGCGGGGAAGAAGACGGTCATCCTCATCTCCCACCGCCTGGCCAATGTGGTGGACAGCGACTGCATCTACGTCATGGACGGCGGCCGCATCGCCGAGCAGGGAAAACACGAGGCCCTGCTGGCCGAAGGCGGCGTCTACAGCCGCCTGTACAACGCCCAGAAACAGCTGGAAGACCTTGGGGAGGTGAGCGCATGAACGCACCGAAAAAACGCAGTCCGGTTGCGATCGTCCGGCGGCTCATCGTATTGGTCCGGCCGATGCTGCCTGTGATGCTGGCTGCCATCGCGATGGGGGTGGCGGGATACTTCTGCGCCACCTTCATCACCATCTTCGGTGGCTTCGGCCTGCTGGCTGCCGCCGGGCTGGAAAGCCCCATCCCCTCGGTGGGCACCGTCTTTGCCTGCATCTTAGTGTTTGCGCTGCTGCGCGGTGTGCTGCGGTATGCCGAGCAGGCATCCAACCATTCTATCGCCTTCAAGCTGCTGGCCCTCATCCGCGATCGGGTCTTTGGGGCGCTCCGCCGCCTGACCCCCGCCAAGCTGGAGGGCCGCGACCGCGGCGACCTCATCAGCCTGATCACCGCCGACATCGAACAGCTGGAAGTCTTTTATGCCCACACCATCTCGCCGGTCTGCATCGCGGTGGTCTGTGTCGTCGGCATGACCTGCTTCACGGCCCGGTATCATCTGCTGCCAGCGCTGGTGCTGCTGGCGGGCTACCTGCTGGTGGGCGCGGCCCTGCCTGTGTGGTCGGCCAGACGTGGTGACAAAGCCGCCCGCGCCTACCGCCAGACCCTCGCCGACACCAACAGCTATATGCTGGAAAACCTGCGCGGCCTGCGGGATACGCTGCAATATCAGGACACCGCCAACCGCGCCGAGGGCATTGCGGCTCACAGCGAGGCGCTGGGGGAGAAGCAGAAGACGCTGAAGTACCGCGAGGGCGTGACGGTGGGTGCCACCAACACCCTCATCCTGTTGACCGTCCTGGCCGTGCTGGGGGTCAGCCTCCAGCTGTACCAGAACGGCGCGCTGGATGCCGATGGGGTGCTGGTCTGCACGCTGGCTGCACTGAGCTCCTTCGGCCCGGTGGTGGCGCTGGCCAACCTCGGCGCAAGCCTGACCCAGGTGTTTGCCAGCGCCGACCGTGTGCTGGACCTGCTGGACGAAGAACCGGTCACGGCCGACGTGACTGATGGGGCCGACACGGCCTTTGCCGGTGCCGAGGCCCGGAAGGTCCGCTTCGCTTACGCGGACGAGGAAGTCCTGCACGACCTGAGCCTGACCATCCCCGAACGGAAGATCGTGGGCATCACGGGCCGCTCCGGCAGCGGAAAATCGACCTTCCTGCGGCTGCTGCTCCGCTTCTGGGATGTTTCCGGCGGCAGCATCCGCTTTGGTGCAGAGGACATCCGCCGCGTGAATACCGCTGCACTGCGGGCACAGGAGAGCCTTGTGACGCAGGAGACGGAACTGTTTGACGACACCATCGAGAATAATATCAAAATTGCCCGGCGCGATGCCACCCGTGCCGAGGTGGAAGCGGCCTGCAAAAAGGCGGCGCTGGACGGCTTCATCCGGAAGCTGCCCAAGGGCTACGATACCCCGGTGGGCGAGCTGGGCGGTGCCCTCTCCGGCGGCGAGCGCCAGCGCATCGGTGTGGCCCGCGCCTTCCTCCACGATGCGCCCTTCCTCCTGCTGGACGAGCCGACCTCCAACCTCGACAGCCTGAACGAGGGCATCATCCTCAAGGCGGTGCGGGACGAATGCAGGGAAAAGACCGTTCTGCTGGTCTCCCACCGCAAGTCCACCATGGCCGTGGCCGATGTCAGCTTCTCGGTCGAGAGCGGCCGGCTGAGCTGAAGAACGGCATGAAAAAACTCCCCGAACGTCACGGTTCGGGGAGTTTTTTATGTTCGGGATCAGCCGTTCTGGATGGCCTTCACGATCTTCTTGGCAATGTACTTGTGGCCGGAGACGGTGGGGTGGCCGTCCAGCTCCGTCTGAGCGTAGGGCACTGCCACGTAGTCGATGTCATAGACCTCGGCGAGCTGCTTCTGGAACTTGTTGAGCTTGTTGAAATAATTGCTCCAGCTGGGCAGCAGGGGAACGGGGTTGGTGGCACCGATGAGCAGGATCTGTGCGTCCGGGTTCAGGGCGCGGACGGTCTCGACAACGGAGCGGATGTTCGCGGTGCTGACGGGGTAGGCGTCGGTGCAGATCTTGTTCATGCCGGAGGTGACGAGGTTCCACACCGCGTCCGTCTCGCTCTTGGTGAGCCTGAGCTTCTTCATGCTGGCCTGGAAGGCGGCCCTGGTCTCCGGGTCCTTGCTGCGCAGGTTGCCGCTCAGCACGATGGAGGCGAGGTCTTCGCTCTTCCAGTTGGTGGCGTTGCCAATGGCAACGACCGTGGGCACGAAGGCATCATTGGAGCCCATCTGGATGGAGATGATGTCGGCCTCCTTGAGGTACTCCAGGATCTCCGGATAATCGTACTGGCAGCCGGAGAGCGTGTTCATCTCGCTCATCTTGCCGGTCTTGACCAGCTCGACGAGGTCGGCGCTCATCAGGCCGGGCAGGCCGAGGTTGATGGCGTGGTCGCGGTCCAGACCGAGGGTCTGGGCGACCTGGCCCACATAGCAGGCATCCGGGTAGCCCTTGAAGTTGTAGGAGACGTCCACACCCATCAGGTTGTGGGCGTACTGCACGCTGGTCAGGCCGACACCGGCGCAGATGCTGTCGCCCAGTGCAACATACAGGGGCTGCTTTTCCTCTTCAGGCTCCGCCGTCTCGTCGGCAGCTTCGCCCTCGGTGGTCTCAGGCGTCTGTTCTGCGGCGGGCTTGCGGAAGAGGGAGTTCTCCTCTTCTTCCACAGCCTCCGCGGCAGCGGGTTCGGGTTCAGACCCGGTCAGCGGCTCTTCTGCAAAGGCAGAGATGCTGAACCCGGCAAAGAGCATAGCCGCCGAAAGGGCAAGGCTGATGAGTTTTTTCTTCATGGGGACAGGGACTTCCTTTCTATCAGTAATCGCGGGAGGTGATCTCCGTTTCGAGCTTGCGGTAATCGAACTTGCCCACAGGGGTCATGGGCATGGCGTCGAGGAACTTGTAGCCCACGGGCTGGACGTATTCGGGCAGTTCCTCAGCGCACATCTGGCGCAGTTCCTTGATGATCTGGCGCTTTTTCGTGGAAGCAGCGGCCTCCGGCTTCAGCACCACAAAGACGAAGGGCAGGCGGCCCTGCACATGGTCTTTGTCGGTGCAGCCCACCACGGAACACTGGTGGACGGCGGGGTGCTGGCTGATGACGTTTTCGATCATCGAGGGGAAGACCTTGAAGCCGTCGTGGCGAATGATGAGGCGTTTGATGCGGCTGTCGAGGTAGACGAAGCCGTCCTCGTCCATGTAGCCCACGTCGCCGGTGTGGGCCCACACCGTGCCGTCTTCGTGGGTGCGCAGGATGTTCGCGGTCTCTTCGGGCTTGCCGTAGTAGCCCTTCATCATGGAGGGGCTGCAGATGCACAGTTCGCCCCGCTCGCCGATGGGCAGTTCCTTGGTGGTGCCCGGCTCGAACACCGACACAAGGGTGTTCACCATGGGGATGCCCACGCTGCCGGGCTTGGTGATGGTGCCGGCGGCGATGGTGGCAGCGGAGGAGACCTCCGTCATGCCGTAGCCCTTGGCAAGGGGATACTCCACGTTGTGGGCGGCAAGGAAGTCGTTCACCGTCTTTTCTGCGCCGATGGAGATGGCGTCGCCGCCGGCGGCGTAGTTGCGGATGAAGGACAGATCCTTGTTTTTCAGCTTGGGGTCAGCGGCCATCTGCTGGTAATGGGAAGGCACACCGAACATGTGTTCGGGCTTGTGCTTCAACAGAAGGCTGCCGAGCTTGGCGGGGTCCAGATTCGGGATGATGACGACCTTCAGCCCCAGGGCCAGCGGCATGTGGACGCCGCAGGCGTAGCCATAGGCGATGAAGGGGGGCATGACGTTCATGAGCGTCTGCCCCTTCCGGAACAGGGCATGCCATGCGGCAAACTGCTGAGCGAGGGCGTTGAAGTTCCGGTCCGTCAGCATGACGCCCTTGGGGGAGCCGGTGGTGCCGCCGGTGTGGACCACCACACAGGCATGGTCCGGGTCATAGGGCTCACCGGCGGTGCTGGCGTCCTGCCCGTTTGCGATGAACTGCTTCCACATCAGGGCATTGGAGTCGTACTTGTTGCGGTCGGGATTGGAGACCTTGTAGCCGATGGCCAGCGGCAGGGGCAGCGAGTCGGCCGGGGAAAGCACGATGACCCGCTCCACATGGGTGCGCCGGGCAGCCTGACGGCAGCGGTCATACACCACGTTCAGGCAGATCAGCAGATGAGAATCCACTTCCTCGATGTACTCATGAATGCCGTCGGCGCTGTACCGGGGGTCCACCAGATTCAGGGTCGCGCCGATGCGGTCAGCAGCGTAGAACGCATAGATGACCTCCGGGGTCATCACGCTGACCACGGTGATGATATCACCCTTTCGGACGCCTGCCGCCCGGAAGGCAGCAGCGGTCTTCTTGGTGTTCACGATGAAGTCTGCATAGGTGAACTTCCGGCCATAATATTCGAGGGCCGTTTCCGACAGGCGGTTCTTGTTCTGCTGCCGGACAAAGTCGAAAGCAGAACATTCCGGCATCGGCTGGTCGATGTAATTGGGGTCATAATATTTGAGCCACGGGCGAGCCTGTGACGCATAGAGAACATTGCTGGTCGTTGTCATAAAACCTATCCTTTTGTTAAAAATTGTGCAATGCGTTCCCTGCTATTGTAGTAAAGGCACCGGCAAAAGTCAAGAAACAAAGGGTGAACAATGCCGAAACAGAGCCTAAAAAATTTGAGAGAGTTTACGATTCGCGAATCCACTGTGCGGCTTCGGTCGCATTGCAGAGCACGAAGTGATTGGGCCGCAGCTCCTGCCACTGCGGGGGCTCGGCGGTGTAATCGTGCATGGCGGGGTCGTAGACCAGCAGCTTTTTCTTCCGCTCCAGCCGGGGGTTCGGCATGGGGATGGCCGAAAGCAGGCTGCGGGTATAGGGATGGATGGCGTGATTCACCAGCTCTTCGGCGTCGGCCAGCTCCACGATGTCACCCTTGTGGATGACGGCGATGCGGTCCGAGATGTACCGCATGACGGACAGGTCGTGCGCGATGAACAGGTAGGTGATGCCGCGCTCCTTTTGCAGATGGCGCAGCAGGTTGAGCACCTGGGCGCGGATGGACATATCCAGTGCAGAGATGGGCTCATCGGCGATGATGAACTCCGGCTCCACGATGAGGGCGCGGGCGATGCCGATGCGCTGGCGCTGGCCGCCGGAGAACTCGTGCGGGAAGCGGGAGGCAAATTCGGGCAGCAGGCCGACATCCAGCAGCGCCTGGCGGACTTTTTCTTCCCGCTGGGCAGCGGTCAGGTCGGGCCGGACGTTCATCAGGCCCTCGCCGACGATGTAGCTCACCTTGGCGCGCTCGTTCAGGGAGGACTGCGGGTCCTGGAAGATCATCTGGATCTCCTTGATGACCTGCTGGTCCAGCGCGTGGGAGATCTTGCCGTTGATCTTCTGGCCCTTGTACAGGATCTCGCCGCCGGAAGTGGGCAGGATGCGCATGATGGCGCGGCCGATGGTGGTCTTGCCGGAACCGGACTCGCCCACCAGGCCGAACGTCTCGCCCTTGTAGATCTTGAAATTGGCGCGGTTCACGGCGCGGTAGGCTTTTTTGCCGGAACCATAGGTCACTTCGAGGTCTTTGACCTCCAGAAGCGTTTCACGTTCCTCTGCCATTTTACATCCCCTCCTCTTTCAGCAGGCGGACCGCCAGCGGCGGCTCCACCTTGGGTGCCCGCGGGTCCAGCAGCCAGGTCTTGGCCTTGTGGGTGGGGCTGATCTCAAAATACGGCGGACGCTTGACGAAGTCGATCTTGAGCGCCTGCGGGTTGCGGGGCGCAAAGGCGTCGCCGTGGATCTCGGTGAACAGGTTCGGCGGGGTGCCCTGGATGTTGAACAGGTCCTCGCCCTTGATGCCCATCTGGGGCATACTGGACAGCAGTGCCCAGGTGTAGGGGTGGCGGGGGTCGTAATAGATCTCGTCCGAGGTGCCGATCTCGATGATGTCGCCTGCATACATGACGGCCACCCGGTCGGCGATGTTGGCCACGACACCGAGGTCGTGGGTGATGAGAACGATGGTCAGGTTGTACTTGACCTGCATCTCCTTGAGCAGCTGCAAGATCTGCGCCTGGATGGTCACGTCCAGCGCGGTGGTCGGTTCATCGCAGATCAGGATCTGCGGGTTGCAGGCCACCGCAATGGCGATGACGACGCGCTGGCGCATACCGCCGGAGAACTCGTGCGGGTACTGGCCGAAGCGGACCTCCGGGTCGGCGATGCCGACATCCCGCAGGTATTCCAGCGTCTTCTCTCTGGCGGCCTTGCCGCGCAGGCCCTGATGCAGCTCCACGGCTTCCATGATCTGGTCGCCGATGGTCTTCAGCGGGTTCAGGCTGGTCATGGGGTCCTGCATGATCATGGCGATCTCGTGGCCGCGCACCCGGAGCCAGTCCTTTTCCTTTTTCAGGTCGGACAGGCGGATGGGCTTTCCGTCATCAGCACCGAAGTAGTCGATGGTGCCGCTGGAAATAGAGCCGTTGGCGTCCAGCAGGCCCATGAAGCTCTTGGTGAACACGCTCTTGCCCGAACCGGACTCGCCCACGATGGCAAGGACCTCGCCGTGGTAGATGTCCAGGTCGATGCCGCGGATGGCGTGGAGCGCTTTTCCACGCAGGTTGAATTGGATGTTCAAATCCTTGACTGAAAGGATCAGCTGATTCTTTTCCATCTTCTGTCCCTCCTTACTGCATGTGGTTCTTCGGGTCGGCAGCGTCCGAGAAGGCGTTGCCGATGAGGTAGAACGCGATGGTGACAAAGCTCAGGATGATGGTGGGGTAGAGCAGCTGATACCGCAGGCCCGCCTGCATCATGACCTTGCGCCCGTCGTTGATGAGGTTGCCCAGCGAGGGCGTCTCCACCGACAGGCCCAGACCGATGTAGGTGATGAACACTTCGCTGCCGATGGCGGCGGGGATGGTCAGCGCCATGCGCAGCATGATGACCGACACCAGATAGGGCAGCAGGTTGCGCAGCACGATGCGGGAGGTGGGGGTGCCGATGCAGCGGGAGGCGACGTTGTAGTCGCGGTCGCGGATGATCAGGATCTGGTTGCGGATGAAGCGCGCCATGGCGATCCAGCCCGTGAGCGACATGCCCAAAATCAGCGTCTGGATGCTGGGGGAAGCCACGTAGGAGATCAGGATCAGGATGATGGTGGAGGGGATGTTGTCGCAGATGTTGTACAGCTCGGTGAAGAAGAAGTCGAGCTGGCGGACATAGCCCCACAGCACACCCACGGTGATGCCCACCACGGCCTCGATCATGGCCACAAAGAAGGCGATGGTCAGGCTGGTGCGGGCACCGGCCCAGATGCGGGCCCACAGGTCCTGGCCGATGGCGTTGGAGCCCCAGATGAAGCCCTGCTGGCCGGGGGCGATGTTGCGGTACTGGATTCCGGTGGCGGGGTCCACCTCACAGAGGTTGGGGTCCACCTGGCCGGGCAGATGGGGCTGCACGAAGGCAAAAGCCACCACGGCCACCAGCGCGATGAGGAGCGCCACGGCCATCTTGTTCTTGAAGAAGGCGCGGAACGTGCTGCCCCAGTAGCTGTAGTTGGAGTAGGCCGTTGCCTCGGCCTGCTCTTCGCTGAAGCCGGCAGGGGTGAACAGCTCGTCTTCCGGCAGGCTGGCCCAGACAGCGGGGCCGTCCTTTTGCAGCTTGTTCAGGTCGTTTTCCAGCACAGCTGCCTTCTGGTCTTTCATGTGGAACAGCATTATCGGCCACCTTCTTTCTTGCCAAAGTTGATGCGGGGATCGATGAGCACCATGAGCAGATCGCCCAGGATGAGGCCGATGATGCCCACGCAGGCGTAGAGCAGCACGATGCCCTGCACCATGGTGTTGTCGTGCCGCTGCACACAGGTCACCAGCAGGCCGCCCATGCCGGGGATGCTGTACAGGCTCTCGATGTAGATGGAGCCGACGACGGTGTTCAGGAAGGCCGACGGGATGTACTGCACCAGCGGGACCATGGCGTTGCGGAAGATGTGGTGCAGCGCGATATTGTTTTCGCTCACGCCCTTGGCCAGTGCCAGGCGGACGTAGTCCTTGTTGCTCTCATCCACCATGTAGCGGCGCAGCCACATGCCGTAGAAGGCCACGTTGCCCAGGCTCATGGAGCAGATAGGCAGCACCCAGTATTTCCAGTTGGAGGCATCGAACAGCAGGCCGACGCCCAGCGCGGTGGTGCCGTACATCTGAATGTACAGATAATACACGGCGGCAGGCACGGCCTGGATGAGCACGATGATGGCCGTGCCGATCTTATCCGGCCAGCGGTTCTTGAACCGGCCCATGAACAGGCCCATCGGGATGCCGACGACCAGACTCAGCAGCATGGAGAAAACACCCATCTGCACCGAGATGGGCAGCTTTTTGGCCAGGATGCCGGTCACAGGCGCATTGACCTTATAAATATGGCTGACGCCGAGGTCGCCGTGTAGTGCATTCCACCAGAACCGCCCGATCTGCACCGGCAGCGGGTCCAGCAGGCCCATGGACTGGAGGCCCGCCTGGATCTGGGCCTCGGTCATTTTTTCGTAGTTTGCAAAGTAGCCTTCCACGGGCATCAGCCGCAGCAGGCAGAAAACGAGCGTCACGATGACGAACAGGGTCAAAATCGAGCGCCCGATGCGTTTTGCCAGATATTTCAGCATATCTGTGCGCACCCCTCTTTCGTTTTTAGCGTTCCGTCTGCGTGGCAGACACACAGCGGATAGGAATAGAATACATCAAAAAACCACTTTTGGAAAGTGATTTGGAGGGATTTTGAAAAAACTTTTTGCACAGAGTGCCCATTTGACCCAGTTTGCGGAAGAAAATAAAACACCGCGCCCCCAAAACAGAGCGCGGTGAAAGCGGGAAGGCGGAGGAGCTTATGCGGCCAGCGCCGTTTTGATGGCGTTCATCACGGCTTCGGGGTTCTCGCAGCAGACGAGAATCACCTCGCCGGTGGGAGCAGTGGAGATATGAGATGACGCGGCAATCTGGTACTGGTCTTCCAGATAATGCTCCATGCTCTGCATCTGGCTCTGGACGTAGGCATCCAGGGCTTCGGATACGGCCTGTTGTTTGCCCTCGGCGGGCTTGACGATGGCGATGCCGTAGCTCTGCACCATCATGCCGGAAACGGAGGCGGCAAAGTCGGTGTACATGTCCTCTTCGAGGTTCAGCAGGGGGAGCAGCATGTTGCGGATCTCTTCATCCAGCTGGGCAGCGTCGTAGCTGTCGCTGTAGCCGTACTGGGCGGTGAACTTGCCGTCTTCGCCGGGGGAGAAGATCATATAATATTCGTTGTCTTCGTCCGGGCGAGCGTCGTGGAGGATCTTCGTGTAGTCTTTGGGGGCAGCGTCGGCCTTGTCGGACTTGCTGCAGCCCGCCAGAGCGAACAGAGCGGCCACAGCCAGCAGGGCGGCGAGGAGGCGTTTGGTCATGGACTTCATAGGCTGGATTCCTTTCGTTGCAAACAGTGTGCGGGAAGTCCCCGCGCGTATCATTAGGATGCCCGCCCCGCGCCGGTCTATGCGGGCGGCGGAAGGGCCTTGTACCGGATATACGAACCGCCGGGGCAAAAAATTGCATTCTGCCCCGGCGGTGGATGAAATATTTTATGGGATGGGTGGTCTTACAGCATCATTGCTTCCAGGTCGCCGTGGTTGACGGGGGTGGAAAGGATGATCTGGGTGCTGGTGGTGCCCAGCTTCTGGAACTGTAAAATGAGGTGCTCCAGCTGGGGCATGCTGCCGCAGCTGACTTTGATAAGGAAGGTGTAGGCACCGGTGACGTGGTAGCATTGCAGCACTTCCTTGCTGTTCTGCATCAGTTCCACCAGCTCGTCCCGGTGGCTGGGCGTCACGGACAGGCTGATGAGGGCGTCCACATAGACCCGGTCGGCCGGGCGGTTGAGCACTACGGTATAGCCGCTGATGATGCCGTCGGTCTCCAGTTTGTGGATGCGGCTGGAAACGGCGGGGCTGGTCAATGCGACCTGCTCGGCGATCTCCTTGACCGGCATCCGGGCATTTTTGGCGAGCAGGGAGAGGATCTTGCGGTCTAAATCATCCATGGGGAAGGTCTCCTTTTTTGAAATATGTTGGAATCCATAAAAATTTTTGAAAGTAAAGTTTTAATGTTGTAAAAATAGCACAAACATCGAAAAGAAGCAGAAAAAATCTGACTGCGTTAATTATATAAAGTTTTGACCAAAATGTAAAGTGTAAAATTAAAGCAAACGGCAAAAAATTTGTTTGACAAGAAAAGAAAAATGGGTATAATACATATCGCAGGGGGCAAATGGCAAGAATGCTGTGCTCCTGCCACTGAATATGCGATTCCCAACTTTATATACTTTCCCACCCCTCTATACACAAAAAACCGCTGCCAGGCGGGTTTTTGTGTTTCTGGGGCTTTTTTGCGTTCCGGGAACAAAAGAGTGCGGGTGCATTTTTTCAATGCGTTTCTTCCGGGCTGGTCAGCAGCTTCTGGAACTTGCGCGCAGCGGTGTTCAGCGGGCGGTGGTGGTCGTAGACCAGGCAGATGGAGCGCTGGGGGATGATCTCCCGCAGATGGAGCTGGACGATCTCGCCTCGCGCCAGCGGCTCGGCCGCCATGGATTCCGGCACAAAGGCGAGGCCCAGCTCGCTTTTGACCAGCGTGAGCATCTGGTCGGTGGTGGCGGCCTCGGTGTCGGGCCGGAGCACCGCGTCGTGGTCGAGAAAGAACTGCCGGTAGAAGCTGCGGGTCGTGCTCTCGTCGCTCAGGGAGATGAGCGGGTAATTTTCCAGTTCCTTTAAGGAGAGGTTCTGGCTGGCCAGGGCCGTGAAGGTCCTGCCGCCCACCAGCACTTCATAAAACGGTTTCAACTCCACCCGCTTCAGCCCCGGTTCCACCTCGGCCGGGGTGGAGACGATGGCAAAATCCACTTCGCCGTTTTTCACGGCCTGCATCGCCTGCGGGGTGGAGTGATTCGAGATGCGCAGCCGGATGCCGGGGTACTCGGTGTGGAAGTCCCGCAGCTTTTCGGAGAGGTAGATGTTCAGGGCCGTCTCGGTGGCGCTGATGCTGATGGCACCGTGCTCCAGCGTGGCGCTGGCGCTCAGCTCCTCCTCGGCGTCCTGAATCTGCACCGCCGCCGATGCAATGCGGGAATAGAGCATCTCGCCCTCCGGCGTCAGGGTCACGCCCCGGTTGGAGCGGATGAACAGCACACAGTTCAGCTGGCTTTCCAGCCGGTTCATCGAGTGGGTGATGTTGGGCTGGTTGTTGCCCAGCACCCGCGCCGCCTTGGTGAAATTCTGGTATTTTGCAACATAATAGAAGATCTTGTAGTATTCCCAGTCCACGTACATGAGATGTTACCCTCCTCCATGTAAAAATCATATTGCAGCCATGTGCAGGATACGTTTTACACATTCTTTTCCTGCTCGTATAATAGCACTGCAATCGAAAATTGCAAGAGGAAATCTGAAAAAACTACGGTCTGCCCACCAGAGCGCAGACCATTGAGAACAACAAAAAGAAGGTTATAACAAATCATGCTGACCGCTGTTACTGGAATCAATTGGGGCGATGAGGGCAAAGGCCGCGTCATCGACCTGCTGGCCGAAAACGCCGATGTCGTTGCCCGCTATCAGGGCGGCAACAATGCCGGGCACACCGTCGTCACCGAAAAGGGCAAGTTCATCCTGAACCTTCTGCCCTCCGGCATCCTGCACCCGGATGTCACCTGTGTGCTGGGCACCGGTATGGTCATCGACCTCGACCACCTCTCGAACGAGATGCAGGCCATCGAGGCCCGCGGCGTGGAGATCGGCCCCAAAAACCTGAAGCTCTCCGACAAGGCCACCATCTCGATGCCCTGGCACAAGGTGCAGGATGGTCTGGAAGAAGACCGTCTGGCCAAAAAGGGGAGCGCCTTCGGCTCCACCCGGCGCGGCATCGCCTACGCCTACAGCGACAAATACCGCAAGAAGACCCTGCGTCTGGGCGACCTGCTCCATCTGGACGAAGAGCGCACCCAAAACCGCCTGCACATGATCCTGGATTCCAAGAACATGGAGCTGGCAGGCTGCTATCATCAGGAAAAGATGTCCTATGACGCGCTGCTGGACTGGTGCAGGACCCAGGCCGAGCGATTCGCACCGTTCATCTGCGACGTGGGCGCCTTTTTACAGCAGGCCCACGACAGCGGCAAGCGCATCGTGCTGGAAGCCCAGCTGGGTGCCATGCGGGACATCGACTACGGCATCTTCCCCTTCACGTCCAGCTCCAATACGCTGGCCGCCTATGCGCCGCTGGGGGCCGGCATCCCGAATTGCCGGCTCGACCATGTGGTCGGTGTGCTGAAAGCCTACTCCACCTGTGTGGGCGCAGGCCCCTTCGCCGCAGAACATGCCATGGACGAGGACTGGAATGAGCAGCTGCGGAAGGCAGGCGGCGAATACGGTGCGGCCCCCGGCCGCCCCCGCCGCGTCGGCCCCTTTGACTGCGTGGCCAGCCGCTACGGTCTGGCCTGCCAGGGAGCGGACAAGATCGCCCTGACCAAGCTGGACGTTCTGAGCAGCATGAACGAGATCCCGGTCATCACTGGTTACAAGTTGGACGGTGTGGAAGTCCCCCGCTTCGACACGCTGTCTGACCTGGACCGGATGGAGCCGGTCGTCACGATGCTGCCCGGCTGGAACACCGACCTCTCCGGCTGCAAGAGCTGGGACGAGCTGCCCAAAGAGGCAAAAGGCTATGTGGAGTTCCTCGAAAAGCAGCTGGACCACGAGATCCAGTTCATCTCCACCGGTGCCGAGCGTGAGAAGTTCGTGCTGAAAGGAGAATGGCTGTGAGACATTTCATTGAGCCGAACAGCTTTTCTCTGGACGAGCAGCTGGCCCTTCTCGACCTTGCCGACCGGATGGAGGCAGACCCCGCACCCTATGCCCATCTCTGCGACGGGCGCATTCTGGCAACGCTGTTCTATGAGCCGTCCACCCGCACCCGGCTCTCGTTCGAGTCGGCCATGCTGCGGCTGGGCGGCAAGACGCTGGGCTTTGCCGGGGCGCAGCTGTCCAGCGCCAGCAAGGGCGAAACGGTGGCCGATACGGCCCGTGTCGTGAGCAACTACGCCGACATCATCGCGATGCGCCACCCCAAAGAGGGCGCACCCCTGCGCGCATCCCTGTATGCGCGGGTGCCCGTCATCAATGCAGGCGACGGCGGGCACGCCCACCCCTCCCAGACCATGATCGACCTGATGACCATTCGCCAGCGCAAAGGGCGGCTGGACCATCTGACCATCGGCTTCTGCGGCGACCTCAAATTTGGCCGGACGGTCCACTCCCTGACCGCTGCGCTGAGCCAGTTTGAGGGGAACCGGTTCGTCTTCATCTCGCCGGAGGAACTGCGCATCCCGCAGTACGTCAAAGACGAGACGCTGACGCCGCTCCACCAGACCTACAAGGAGACTGCCGACCTCGAAGCCGAGCTGCCCACCCTCGATGTCCTCTACATGACCCGCATCCAGCAGGAGCGCTTTTTCAACGAGGAGGATTACCTCCGGCTGAAGGGCTGCTACTCCCTGAATGCAAAGCTGCTGGAGCAGGCTCCGGCTGATATGCCGGTGCTCCACCCGCTGCCCCGCATCGACGAGATCAAGCTCGATGTGGACAACGACCCCCGCGCCGCCTACTTTGACCAGGTGCACAACGGCGTGTATATCCGCATGGCCATCATCCTGGCCCTGCTGGGCATCCCGGACCCTCTGACGGGAAAATCAGTGCTGAACGCCTGATCAGGCAGCAGGAAACAAAAAAATCTCCGCGCAGCTGCGCGGAGATTTTTTTGTTGAAAGCAATGTTACAGCATCTTGGACAGGAACGCCTTCAGGCGGGGATGCTTGGGGTTGGCGAACAGCTCCTGCGGGGGCTCGTCCTCCTGGACTTTGCCGTCGTCGATGAAGATAACGCGGTTGGAGACCTCGCGCGCAAAGCCCATCTCGTGGGTGACGACCAGCATAGTGATGCCGGTGTGGGCCAGCTCCTTCATCAGCTCCAGGACCTCGCCGACCATTTCGGGGTCCAGCGCGGAGGTAGGCTCATCGAAGAGGATGACGTCCGGGTCCATGGCCAGGGCGCGGGCAATGGCGATGCGCTGCTGCTGGCCGCCGGACAGGCTCTTGGGGTAGGCGTCGGCCTTGTCGGACAGGCCGACGCGGGCCAGCAGCTCTTCGGCGCGCTTGTCAGCTTCCTGCTGGTTCTTCAGCTTGAGCAGGGTGGGGGCCAGGCAGAGGTTCTGCTTGACCGTCAGGTGCGGGAAGAGGTTGAAGTGCTGGAACACCATCCCCATCTTCTGGCGGACGGCATCAATGTGGCTGTCATCGATCTCGACGCCCTCAAACTTGATGGAGCCGCCGGTGGGGATCTCCAGCCGGTTCAGGCAGCGCAGGAAGGTGGACTTGCCGCAGCCAGAAGGGCCGATCAGGCAGACCACGTCGCCGCGGTAGATGTCGATGTCGATGCCCTTCAGGACATCGAGGGTGGGGGTGGGCTGCTTTGCGCCCTTCTTCTTGTCGCCGCCGTAGGTCTTGGTCAGACCGCGGACTTCCAGAATCTTATCGGTCACCTTGAGCCATCCTCCTCTCAAACTTCGTCAGCAGCCAGGTAAACAGCATGACGAGGATCAAATAAACAAGTGCAACGCCGCACAGCGGGAACATGGCCTCGTAGGTGCGGTTCATGATGCCCTGGGCCGCATACAGCAGCTCCTTGCCGCCGATGACGGTGATGAGCGAGGTATCCTTGAGCAGGACGATGAACTCATTGCCCAGAGCCGGCAGCACGGCGCGGATGGCCTGCGGGATGATGATGACCACCATGGTGGTTATGTAGTTCAGGCCCAGGCTGCGGCCGGCTTCCATCTGGCCGGGGTCCACAGCCATCAGGCCGCCGCGGATGATCTCGGATACATAAGCGCCGGAGTTGATGCCCAGCGCCAGCGCACCGACCATGGTGAAGTTGCGGCTGTTGGCAAAGATGACCATGCTCATGATGAGCAGCTGGACCATCATGGGGGTGCCGCGGATGATGGTGGTGTACACCTGGCAGATGGCGTTGAAGAAGCCCAGCACCGGGTTCCTGCGGTCGGAGCGCTGCTGGTCGTGGGCTACACGGACCAGTGCGACCACGCTGCCCAGCACCACACCCAGCGCCAGTGCGATGGCCGTGACCAGAAGCGTGGTGCCCACGCCCTGAACGTACTGCATCCAGCGGTCCTTCAGGATGAACGCCTGATAAAATTTGTAGAAGAATTCCTGCCCGAAGCTGAGCTTCGTGCCGCTGTTGAGCAGCTCTTTCAGCAGTTCATATTGTGCGGCCATTCGCATCCTCACTTTCCTGTTTTGTCAGATTTTTGTAACCTTCTTTTTCCAAAAAAGGGGAGGGGCTCCTTTGGAGCTTCCTCCCCGTGGTGCACGGTCGCGCTGATCACTCAGCGGTGATGTACTTGTCCACGATGGACTGCAGGGTGCCGTCAGCCTTCAGCTCTTCCAGAGTAGCGTTGATGGCATCTTCCAGAGCAGAACCCTTTGCCATGCCGATGGCGTAGTCTTCCTCAGCATAGCTGGTGTCCAGAATGACCAGACCGGGGTTGGCAGCAACGAACTCCTTGGCGGGAGCGTTGTCGATGACGACAGCATCCACCTGGCCGTTGTTCAGAGCCTGCACAGCGGTCAGGCCGTCGTCGTAAGCCACGACGTTCTCATCGCCGAAATCATCGGAGCAGTAGATGTAACCGGTGGTGCCGCGCTGGGTGCCGATCTTCTTGCCGGCCAGATCGTCGGGGGTAGCGATGTCAGAGCCTTCGGGAACGATGATGGACTGGATGCCGGTAGCATAGCTGTCGGAGAAGTCCATGACGGCCTTGCGCTCGTCGGTGACGGTGACGCCAGCCATGACGATGTCGGCCTTGCCCTGCTGGACGCTCAGCAGCGCAGCATCGAAGTCCATGTCGTCGATCTGAAGCTCCAGACCCAGCTTCTCAGCAATGGCCTGTGCGGTGTCCACGTCGATGCCCTCGAACGCACCGGTGTCGGTGGTCATCTCATACGGAGGGAAGGCAGCGTTGGTGGCCATGGTCAGCTTGCCGGCCTCAACGGTGGTCAGCTCAGCAGCAGCGCTGGAAGAAGCTGCCTCGGAGGAAGCAGCGGCAGAGCTTGCAGTGGAAGAAGCGGTGCTGGAAGAGGAACCACCGCAGGCAGTCAGAGCCAGAGCGGCAGCGGTCAGACCAGCAGCAGCCAGGAAGCTGCGACGGGTAATCTTTTTCATATTCAAACACTCCTCGATTGATTGTATAATCTTTCATCTCTCTGCGGCGATGCGATTCATCGAAACATCAGAGAACGGGTCTAGTATAGATTGCACAAATAAAAAAGTCAAGCGTTGTGCAAAAATTCGATAAAAATGAAACCGTTTTGAGAACACTTATGCAATCATACCGGGAAAATGAATGAATATATGCAAAAACCTCTCTGCCATGGCTCCGAGCAGCAGGCTCAACGGAGAGGTTGTACGAAGAGAGACCTTACAAATACCGTGCGATCTCCTCAGCACTCCGCTTCGGCACACAGTAGTCCTTCTGGCCGTCCAGATAATACTTCACGCCGGTCTCCCCGGTCAGGGGGACGATATGGGCTTCGTGGGTGGGGTAGCCGAACGCCACCATAAATGCCAGCTTTTCCGGCTCCTTGATGTGGAGCAGCTCGGTGAGGGCGGGCTTGTTGATGGCACCCATGATGCAGCTGCCCACGCCCTTGTCCCACGCGGCCAGCGTCATGTTGGCCAGCGCGATACCGGTGTCGGTGTTCAGGTCACCGGGGATGGCAGTGTCCTGCACGACGGCTACATATAAAGTGGGCATCTCGTCGGCCTTGGGGGTGCCCTGCTCCGGGGGCAGATAGGCGGCCCATTTGACCAGCGGCTGGACGCTGGCCACATCTTCGGGTTTGTTCACGACCACCAGACGCACGGCCTGACGATTGGCTCCGCAGGAGGAGAGGCGGACGGCTTCGATGATGTCCTCAACCACATCCTGCGGGACAGCTTTCTGCGCAAAGCGGCGGTAGGTGCGGCGGGTGAGAAGTTTTTCCATAACAGACATGAGAGCGTCTCCTTTCGATCGTTCTGAGAACAGTATAGCGCGAACGGCCCGCCTGCGCAAGCACCGGTTAAAAAGGAACAATTGACAGCGTTTTCCACCAAATGGTATAATGAAAGCACAAAAAACAGCGTGAAAGCGGAAAAACAGACCGCATTTCACCGCGCAGCTCTGCCAGACCGGCAGGGAGAAAGGAACTGCTATGAGAAAACGAATCCTGAAAACGCTCGCCATGCTGGGGCTTTCTGTCTGCATCCTGGTGGGCGGGGCCGTATCCAGCGTTGCAGAGGAACCGGCCCGGAAGGAGTGCAAGGAGAACGAGCACAAGTGGAAGACCTTCGTGGAGTATCGTGAGGACTGTGTGCCTACCGACTTCACGCTGGAGGGAAAGACCTTCACCCTCTGCCCGCACTGCGGCAAAGAGGGCAGAAAAGACCCCGTACAGCGCCTGACCAAGGTGAAGAACACCTTCTCGAACTTCTCCAACCTCGAAATCTATGAGGGCAGCCTGCAGGACGGCCCGAAGATCATGACGGTGGCCTTCTATTACCAGACCTGCATGAACAAGGTCGTCTGCACCAAGTGCGGCAAGGTCAAGAGCAACACGGTCGTCACCGATGCCCGTGTGATGGACTCGGATGTCACGGCGAACATCGAGCTTCCGGCTTCTGCGGTGCAGGGGTACACCCTGCAGCAGGTCCATGCCGATGGAAGCAAGACCCCGGTGCAGGTCAGTTACAGTGAGAACGGCCAGAAGGCGTTCTTCCAGCTGAACATGGCAGGCGGCGCACAGCTGCTGCTGCTCTCCTGATGAACAAAAACGCTCCGGCATGGTGCCGGAGCGTTTTTGTTCATTTCTTGGGGCGGGTCTTGAAGCGGGGTAGCGGAAGCCCCAGCACCAGCGCGATGCCGATGGCAAGGGCCACGGCGACCTTAAACGTCGAGATGCCGTTGGCCAGAGCCAGAGCGTTGTTGCCCTGGATAAAGTAGTAGGCGGTGTAGTAGATGCCGGCACCGGGCACCAGCGGGAAGATGCCGGCCAGCAGAAAGATGGTGACCGGCGTTTTGAGTACGATGGCGAAGATGCGGGCCAGCAGCGTCAGCGGGATGACGGCCAGCAGCGAGGCGGTAAAGCTTTCCAGCCCGAAGAGAACGGCCAGCTCGTAAATGAACCAGCCCATCGCGCCGACAAGGCCGCAGTAGGGCAGGGTGCGCTTGGGGGAGGCGAAGAGGACGGCAAAGCTCAGGGTGCCCGCCCCGGCGATGAAGAACTGGGCCACCAGCTGGCCAATCTGCTCGCTCGTCAACAGAAGTTCGCTCATGCGGCCACCACCCCCGTCCATGCGGCATAGGCCCCCAGCACCAGACCGGTGCCGATGGCAATGCTGGCTGCGATGAGCAGCGCGTCGATCATCCGGATGGTGCCGGAAAGATAATCGCCCTGCACAAAATCCCGGATGCCCATGGTGAACGCGATGCCGGGCGTGAGGATCATCAGGGTGCCGATGATGGCATGGCTGGCCTCGGTGTGGAGCAGGTGGCAGCCCAGAATGCAGAGGATGGTGATGAGCGAAGCGGTGGAGATGGTGCGGAACCCGCCGCCTATGGGGTGCCGCCCGCAGAACAGCAGATAGGCGTTGGCCGCACAGCCCGCCACCGCAGCGACCAGCGCGGCCCGCAGGGTGCCGCCGAAGATGAGCGCGAAGCAGAACGCGCCCGAAAGCCCGGCCAGAAGCTGCACCCGGCCCTTCGGGAAGGGAATGTTCTGCGCCTGCACCAGGCGGCTCTCGGCTTCGTCGATGGTGGTCACGCTGCCCTCTGCGATCTGACGGGACAGCTGGTTCACCGCAGCCACCCGGCCCAGATGGGTCGTGCGGGTGGGCACGTTGCGCACCTCGCTGATCTCGGCCGTGCCGGCACTGGCAAAAATGCCGTTGGTCAATACATATACATGAAATTCCCGCAGATGGAAGCTGCGCGCCATGATCTCCATGGTCTGCTCCACGCGGAAGACCTCCGCGCCGTTTTCCAGCAGCGTCTGCCCGGCCGCCATAATGAAATCCATGATGCGGCGGCGCTGTTCTGCGTCGGGATACAATTCCCTGCCGTTCATTGCGTCTCTCCTTACTGTGCCGCAAAGGGCATACGTTCTTGATTTATAAGATAGCATGTCTTGCCCTCTCAGTCAACGCCTTTGGCGTTGCCAGCTCTCCCGCAGGGCGAGCCACTGGCGAACCGGTCTTGGCCGTGCTGACTGCACAGGCCCATGCTGCCGGAAGGCGATGGGCCTTGCTGCTCAGGCAAACGGCTGCTGGCAATGAGGACAGGGCCCAGCCGTTCGGGAGCCGCAGGCGGCAGTGCGCAGGTCTGCCTGGTCTGCCAAGGGCTCTCCCTTTGGGAGAGCTGGCCGCAAAGCGGCCTGAGAGGGTATTCCCTACCAAAAAACTTCGTTGAAAGGGTTGACAAATGCCGAAAAGGGGATTAGAATAAAGCCAATATCACAAAAATGGCTGTGAAGAGAAGAGTAGGTTTTCGCATTGATCCTTCCAGAGAGCCCGGTCGGTGGAAAAGGGCAGGAAACAGGGAACCGAAAATGGTCTCGGAGCTGCGGGGGCGAAGTGCAAGAGTGCTAAGCCCGCGACGGGAGCGCCCGTTACAGCGTCCGGCTGTAAGCAGTGGGAGGAGAAAGCCGCTGCCGCAGCATCGAGGCCGGGCCCGTGAGGGCGCGGTGAACCAAGGTGGTACCACGGAAGTTTTATGCGCTTTCGTCCTTGTGGGCAGTTGCCCGCCGAGGACGGAGGCGCTTTTTTCGTGCTTCCGGCTGCACAAGGCGCAGAAAAATGTGCTGCGCAGTGCAAAAAAATGATGGAACAACAAGAGAGGGAAAACATTATGTCTAAGATTTCGCGCCGTGATTTTCTGAAAGTGACCGGCATCGCTGCCGCTGCAGCTGCCCTGACCGCCTGCGGCGGTTCTTCTTCCACCGCAAGCAGCACCGCTTCTTCCGCGGCCGCCTCTTCCGAGGTGGTCAAGAAGTTGGATAAGATCAGCGTGGCCGTGCCCAACGACACCACCAACGAGGCCCGCGCTCTGGCTCTGCTGGAGAAGAACGGCTTCTTCAAGGTCAAGGCGGATGCCGGCCTGACCGCCACCAAGAACGACATCGAGGAGAACCCGTTCAACGTCAACATCGACGAGGTCGAGGCTGCACAGGTGCCCAGCGTTCTGCAGGATGAGGACTACGCCGTCATCAACTCCAACTACGCCATCTCTGCCGGTCTGAACCCCGTGGAGGATGCACTGGCCATCGAGGACGGCTCTTCTGCTTACGTCAACGTTCTGGTCTGCAAGGACGGCAATCAGGAGTCCCCCAAGATCAAGGCTCTGGCCGCCGCTCTGGAGAGCCAGCAGGTCAAGGACTTCATCGATGAGAAGTATGCAGGCTCCGTCGTCTTCGTCGTGGAGAACCCCACCGACGGCTACGACTCCACCGTGGACTACGATGCACTGAACGGCGAGACCGTCAGCTGCGCCGCAACGCCGGCTCCCCACTGCGAGATCCTGGAGATCTGCAAGGACATCCTGGCCCAGAAGGGCATCACCCTGGACATCCAGGAGTTCGATGACTACATCCAGCCCAACAACGTCGTCGAGGACGGCCAGATCGACACCAACTACTTCCAGCATCAGCCCTACCTGGACGACTTCAACCAGGAGCACGGCACCCATCTGGTCACCGTGGCCGGCATCCACGTCGAGCCCATGGGCATCTACGGCGGCAAGCAGAGCGACCTGTCTCCCATCGAGGGCTAAGCTCTCCGTCTGATTCAAAGGAGCATTTCCGTGATCGAGATCAAACATCTTTCCAAGACCTTCCAGATGAAGGACGGCGCGGTCAACGCGCTGAGTGATATCAACCTGACCATTCCGGATGGTTCCATCTACGGCATCATCGGCATGTCCGGTGCGGGCAAATCCACGCTGGTGCGCTGCATCAACCTGCTGGAACGCCCCACCGAGGGCAGCGTCGTCATTGACGGCGTGGAGATGGAAACGCTCTCGCCCGCCGAGCTGCGTGCCCGCCGCCGGGAGATCACAATGATCTTCCAGCAGTTCAATCTGCTGATGCAGCGCAGCTGCCTGAAGAACATCTGCTTCCCCATGGAGCTGGCCGGGGTGAAGAAGGCCGACGCCGAAAAACGCGCCCGCGAACTTCTGGAGATGGTGGGCCTGCCCGACAAGGCCAACGCCTACCCGGCCCAGCTGTCCGGCGGCCAGAAGCAGCGCATCGCCATTGCCCGTGCACTGGCGACGAATCCCAAAGTTCTGCTCTGCGACGAGGCCACCAGTGCGCTGGACCCCAACACCACTCACTCCATCCTGACCCTCATCAAGGACATCAACCGGAAGCTGGGCATCACGGTGGTGGTCATCACCCACCAGATGAGCGTTGTGGAAGAGATCTGCGATCACGTTGCCATTCTGGACGGCGGCGTGGTGGTCGAGCTGGGCGAGGTGAAGGAGATCTTCGCCAACCCCAGGACCGCAGCGGCCCGGCGTCTGGTGGCACCCAACGGCGGCAGTGCGGCCCGTGACCTGTCGAGCTTCGCGCCCGACGACCATGTGGTCCGCGTGACCTTCAACGGCTCGTCTGCTGCAAAGCCGCTGGTGGCGAGCCTCGCGGCAGAAAAGGGCATCCTGGTCAGTGTGCTCAGCGCCGATACCCGCGACCTGAGCGGCCAGTGCTACGGCAGCATGCTGCTCAAGCTGCCCAAAGACACAGAAGAAGCAAAACAGGCGGCTGCCTACATGCGCAGCCAGCCCGGTGTGACGGTGGAGGAGGTGACCGGCGAATGAGCATTGCAGATTATGGCTTTGCCATCTGGGAGACGTTCTATGTGACGGTGCTCTCCACGGCCTTTTCGCTGGTCATCGGTCTGCCGCTGGGCGTCCTGCTCGTGGCCGGGGATAAGGACGGTGTTCTGCCCCTGCCCGGCTGGCTGATGCACCTGCTGAATATCATCATCAACATCCTGCGCAGCGTTCCGTTCCTGATTTTGATGATCTGCGTTTTCCCGCTGACCCGCCTCATCGTGGGCACGACGGTCGGCACCAAAGCTACCATCGTGCCGCTGGTGGTCGCAGCCTTCCCGTTCGTGGCGCGTCTGGTGGAGACCAGCCTGCGCGAGCTGGACGAGGGCGTGGTGGAAGCGGCCCAGAGCATGGGCGCAACGCCGTTCCAGATCATCACCAAGGTCATGATCCCGGAGTGTCTGCCGGGCCTCATTTCCAGCATGACCACGGCCCTGACCACCATTCTGGGCTACTCGGCCATGTCCGGTGTCATCGGCGGCGGCGGTCTGGGCAAGATCGCGCTGTCCTACGGCTACTACCGCTACCAGACGAACATCATGATCGTCTGCGTCATCCTGCTGGTGCTGCTGGTGCAGGTCTTCCAGACCGCCGGCACCCTGTGGGCCACCCGGAGCGATAAGCGGCTGCGCAAGTAAAAAAAGCTGCCCTTCGGCAGGGAAAAATTTAACGTTTCAATTCCCCGCCGGAGGTCTGTCTTCCGGCGGGGAATTGTGCTATTCCGACCAACCCAGTAAAGGAGTATGTAACAATGAACCGTGATACCATCTGTGTGCAGGGCGGTTATACGCCCGGCAACGGCGAGCCCCGCCAGATCCCCATCATCCAGTCCACCACCTTCAAATACGCCACCAGCGAGGATATGGGCAAGCTGTTCGACCTGGAGGCCGACGGCTATTTCTATTCCCGTTTGCAGAACCCCACCTGCGACCTGGTGGCCAAGAAGATCTGCGAGCTGGAGGGCGGCACGGCCGCGATGCTGACCAGCAGCGGTCAGGCTGCCAACTTCTTCGCGCTGTTCAATCTCTGTGAGGCGGGCGACCACATCGTGGCGTCCAGCACAATCTACGGCGGCACCTTCAACCTCATCTCCGTCACCATGAAGAAGATGGGTATCACCGCGACCTTCGTAGACCCGCTGTGCAGCGAGGAAGAGCTGGACGCCGCTTTCCAGCCCAACACCAAAGTCGTTTTTGGCGAGACCATCGCCAACCCTGCCCTGACCGTGCTGGACATTGAAAAGTTTGCAAACGCCGCACACGCGCATGGGGTGCCGCTCATTGTGGACAACACCTTCCCGACCCCGGTCAACTGCCGCCCGTTCGAGTGGGGCGCGGACATCGTGACCCATTCCACTACCAAGTACATGGACGGACACGGAGCGGTTCTGGGCGGTGCCATCGTGGACAGCGGCAGATTCGACTGGATGGCCCACGCCGAAAAGTTCCCCGGTCTGTGCACCCCGGACGACAGCTATCATGGCATCACCTACGCCGAGCGCTTCGGCAAAGAAGGGGCCTTCATCACCAAGGCCACGGCCCAGCTGATGCGCGACTTCGGCTCCATGCAGTCGCCCATGAACGCCTACATGCTGAACCTCGGTCTGGAAAGCCTGCATGTCCGGATGCAGCGCCACTGCGACAACGGCATGGCTGTGGCAAAGTTCCTGGAAGCACACCCCAAGGTGGCGTATGTGAACTACTGCGGCTTGGAGTCCAGCCCCTACCATGCGCTGGCCGAAAAGTACCTGCCCAACGGCAGCTGCGGTGTGGTGTCCTTCGGCCTGGCCGGCGGACGCGAAGCCGCCAGCATCTTTATGAAGTCCCTGCGTCTGGCTGCCATCGAGACCCATGTGGCCGACGCCCGCACCTGCTGCCTGAACCCGGCTTCCAGCACCCATCGCCAGATGACCGACGAGCAGCTGAAGGCTGCCGGTGTGCCGGCCGAGCTGGTCCGGATGAGCTGCGGTCTGGAAAGCAGCGAGGACCTGATCGCGGATATCGCACAGGCACTCGACAAAATCTGATCCCGAAGGAGAAATCGTCATGCCCCTGATCATCCCCAAAACGCTCCCCGCCTACGACGCCCTCTATGAGGAGAATGTCTTCGTCATGCACCGGGAGCGGGCGGCCTCCCAGCACATCCGCCCGCTGGAGATCCTGATCCTGAACCTGATGCCGACCAAGATCGCCACCGAGACCCAGATCGCCCGGCTGCTGGCCAACACGCCGCTGCAGGTCCACATGACCCTGCTCCAGACGGCCAGCCACGCGGCCACCCATGTCTCCGCGGCGCATCTGGAGGCCTTTTACAAGACCTTTGATGAAGTGAAGAACAACCGCTACGATGGCATGATCATCACCGGCGCACCGGTGGAGACGATGGCGTTTGAACAGGTGGATTACTGGCCGGAGCTGTGCGAGATCATGGACTTCAGCGAGACGAATGTCTACTCCACCCTGCATGTCTGCTGGGGTGCACAGGCGGGCCTGTACTATCACTACGGCGTCCGGAAGGAGATCCTGCCCCAGAAGATGTTCGGCGTGTTCGAGCACCGGGTCACCCGCCCGTCGAACCCGCTGGTCCGCGGCTTTGATGAGGTGTTCTACGCCCCCCACAGCCGCCATACCGGCATCTCCCGCGCGGATGTGGACCGCTGCGAGGCACTGCGCATCCTAGCCGAGAGCGACGAGGCCGGGCCGTTCCTCATGAGCACCGAAAACGGGCGGCAGATCTTCGTGACCGGCCACCCGGAGTATGATAAGTACACGCTGGATGCAGAGTACAAGCGGGATGTGGCAAAGGGCCTGCCCATCGCCATCCCGAAGAACTACTACCCCGGCGACGATCCGGAGCAGCCGCCCCTCTTCCGCTGGCGCGCCCATGCGCACCTGCTGTATGAGAACTGGCTGAACTATTATGTCTACCAGAACACGCCGTATGACCTGGGGGCCATGGAGCGGGTGAAACACGAAAAATAAAAGCACTGGTCCAAAGGAGGATGCTGCAATGGGAATCGAAACGAACAAATGGGGCTTCCGGGTCGGCAGACTGCCGCACGGCCCCCGGAACAAGATCAGCGATGTGCCGGGCGTGACGGTGGGGCACTGCACACTGGCGGACGGCAATGTCCAGACCGGCGTGACGGCTCTGCTGCCGCATCCGGGCGATGTGTTCCACGATAAGGTGCTGGCGGCCAGCCATGTCATCAACGGCTTCGGCAAGACGACCGGCCTGGTCCAGATTGACGAGCTGGGGACGCTGGAAACGCCGATCCTGTTCACCAATACCCTCAGTGTGGGCACCGTGGAGACGGCACTGGTGAAGTATATGCTGCAGCGTAATCCGGATATTTGCGAGACTACCGGCAGCGTGAACCCGGTCGTCTGCGAGTGCAACGACAGCGGCCTGAATGACATCCGGGGCCTGCATGTGACCGAAGAGCATGTCTTTGCCGCGTTGGCCGACTGCCGGGCCGATTTTGCCGAGGGTGCCGTTGGAGCCGGGCGCGGGATGCGCTGCCACGGCCTGAAAGGCGGCATCGGGTCGGCATCCCGGCAGGTGGAGCTGGACGGGAAGACCTACACCATCGGTGCGCTCGTCCTCTCGAACCATGCCGTTTTCGACGACCTCGTCGTGGCGGGGACGCCCCTCCAGACGCCGCTGGATGCGAAGATCCCGCCCCCTGAGGACAAAGGCTCCATCATCACGGTGCTGGCTACGGACATCCCGCTCAGCGAGCGCCAGCTGCGGCGGCTCTGCCACCGGGCGCTGGTGGGCCTGTCCCGCACCGGCTCCTACTGCGGCAACGGCAGCGGCGAGATCGTGATCGCCTTTACCACGGCCAACCGGATGCCGCATTACGCCGACACGGCCATCCTGCCTATGGCCATCCTCCACGATGACGCCATCAACCCGCTCTTCCGCGCGGTGGCGGAGTGCGTGGAGGAAAGCGTTCTGAGCAGCCTGCTCCACGCCGAGACCGTGACCGGAAATCATGGCCGGACGGTGCGCTGCCTGACCGAATTGCTGGAACAATAAACAAAAGCGGGAAACGCTTCCGTGTTTCCCGCTTTTGTTGCATCTTGTCGAAATCTATGCTATACTGAATCTGCTACTTAGGTAGCAAGGCACTGCACATACGGCAGGCGGTTGGCCTACACTTCCCGAAAGGGGGTGAGGCAATGCGTATTACATTCCATATTGGTGAATTTACGATCACCATTATCGTGAAAAAACGCTGAACCGCCACCTCGGCAAAGGCGACGGTTCAATTTTTGAACTAACCTGATAGCAAGAGGTCAACCGCTTGTCGCAGTGCCTTCTTTGATTTTAGTATAGTGCGTTTTATCGTTTTTGTCAAGTGCGGCGGGAGTCATTTCCGCCGCGTTTTCTTTTTCCGCACACTGTAGCCGAAGGTGCCCAGCTTTTTGCCGAGGCTCAGGTACTCGCCGTGGCTGTAGACGATGAGCCGGGCCTTGTCGAGGCAGAGCTTGCCGTTCTCGTCCAGCAGGCTCTCGTCCACATCGCAGGCTACGACCTCTGCCAGAAAGAGGTCATGGCTGCCCAGCGGGATGACCTGCGTGACCCGGCATTCGAGGTTGACCGGGCTTTCTTCGAGGATGGGGCAGTCGGTCAGGACTGTGCCGGGGGCTGCATGGAGCCCGCAGGCGGCGAATTTGTCCACATCCCGGCCACTTTTGACGCCGCACCAGTCCACCGAGCGGACCAGTTCCTCCGTGGGCAGGTTGATGGCGAACTGCCCGCTCTCCCGGATGAGGTGGTGACTGAACCGCTCCGGCCGGACGCTGATGGATACCATGCTGGGCTGGGTGCAGATGGTGCCCGTCCAGCCGATGGTGATGAGGTTGGGGGTCTCCAGCCCGCCGCAGGAGACCAGCACCGGCGGCTCCGGGTTCAGCAGGGTACTGCCTTTCCAGCTCTGTTTGCTCATCCGTGATACTTCCTTTCATACGGGGCCCAGGTGCGCTCACTGATGATGTAGCGGGGGCGCGCCTTGGTCTCCATGTAGATTTTGCCGATGTATTCGCCGATGACGCCCAGGCAGATGAGCTGGACGCCGCCCACGAAGCAGACGATGCAGATGGTGGAGGCCCAGCCTGCCACCACGCTGCCCAGCGCCGCCTGCACGATGGCCCAGATGACGCCGATGAAGCTGATGAGGCTGACGACGATGCCTGCGCCGGTGATGAGCCGGATGGGCTTGTTGGACAGGCTGGTGATGCCGTCAAAGGCCAGTGCCAGCATCTTGCGCAGGGGGTAGTGGCTCTCGCCGGCCAGACGCTCGTGGCGCTCGTAGCTTACGGTCGCACTGGGAAAGCCCACCAGCGGCACCATGCCGCGCAGGAAGATGTTGACTTCTTTATAGTCCGCAAAGCTCTCCAGCACACGGGCGCTGATGAGCCGGTAGTCGGCATGGTTGAAGACGATGTCGGCCCCCAGAGCGTTCATCAGGTGGTAGAACCCCTCGGCGGTGAACCGCTTGAAGAAGGTGTCGGTGTCGCGGCGGCTGCGCACACCGTAGACTACCTCGGCACCGTCCAGATACTTCTGCACCATCTCGTCCATGGCGTTGATGTCGTCCTGCCCGTCGCAGTCGATGGAGATGGTGACGTCGCAGTCGCTGGCCTTGGCCTCCATCAGCCCGGCCAGCACGGCGTTCTGGTGGCCGCGGTTCCGGCTCTGGGAGATGCCGATGAAGTGTTCATCTTCCTTTGCGAACCGGCAGATGAGCTCCCAGGTGGAATCGCGGGAGCCGTCGTTGACGAAGAGCACCCGGCTCTTGTCGCTGACAAGGCCCTTTTCGGCCAGCGACTGGAGCTTCTGCAAAAACATCGGGGCTGTGATGGGCAGGACCTTTTCCTCGTTGTAACAGGGAATGACGATCCAGAGAATTGGTTTGGACATGAATGTTACCTCGTTTTATGGATTGTACGCAGGAACGGGCCGTCAGAGCACCATCTGCCGCAGCGCATCCGGCTGCAGCAGCTTGAAGCTGGAACGGTAGGTGTCCAGCAGGCCGTCGCGCTGCATCAGGCTCAGCTCCCGCGAGAGGGCGCTGCGGTCGCAGTTGAGGTAGTCGGCCAGCTGGATGCGGGAGAAGGGGATGGAAAAGGTCAGGCTGCCCTGCTGCTCAGCCTCACTGAGCAGGTAGGCGCAGACCTTGGCCCGCAGGCTTTTCAGCACCAGCAGGTCCACCCGGCGGGAGAGCAGGAAATACTTGTCGCTGATGGTGCGCACAAGGTTCTGCAGCGCCTGCTGGTGGGCGGCGCTGCCGTCCGAGAGGAGCAGCCGCTCATAGGGGAAGAGCAGCACCTCGCAGCTGGAAGCTGCCACCACGGTGACGGGGCTGTCCAGACTGGAGCCGCCCAGCACATCGCCGAAGATGCCGCCCGGCCCCATCCGGGTGATGGGCACACGGGCCCCGCCCGGCGCAGGGCGGTAGGCTTCGATGCTGCCGGTGAGCACGATGCCCACCCGGCGGTTGGGCATCCCCGCCTGCACCAGAGCTTCGCCCTTGCCGTAGCTGCGGATCACCGCACCCAGCTCGCTCAGCAGAACGCGGAGCGCGTCGTCTTCGATGCCGGTGAAAAGAGAGGTCGATCGTAACAAAGGAAGAATGTTTTCCATAGCCGTCCTGTGAGGTTTTCTCCGGGCCCTCACCGCCCACTGGCGATTCCGTTGCGCGTGCAACGGTATTTTTGGCTCTATTATAGTAAACTTGAGCCTGTAAAGCAAATGTTTTTCGAAAAATTTGCAAATTTGTTCACGATTGGAACAGATCAAGAGAGGAAGGAACAACACAATGATGAAAAAACTGACATCCCTGCTGCTGTCGGCGGCGCTGCTCGTCGGGATGCTGGCCTGCGGGGCATCGGCCAAGACGAACACCACCGTCCGGGTGGCCGGCCTGAAAGGCCCCACCACCATGGGTCTGGTGAATCTGCTGGCCATGGAAAAGAACGGAACGGCTTCCCAGAACTACGACCTGCAGCTCTACGGTGCCGCCGATGAGGTCGTGCCCAAGCTCATCAAGGGCGAAGTGGACATCGCCGCCATCCCGGCCAACCTCGCCGCCACCCTTTACCAGAAGACCAACGGCGGCATCCAGGTCATGGCCGTGAACACGCTGGGCGTGCTGTATGTGGTGGAAAAGGGCGACACCGTCCACCGCTTTGCAGACCTGAAGGGCCGTACCATCCTGTCCACCGGCAAGGGGACTACCCCGGAGTATGTGCTGCGCTATCTGCTCCGGAAGAACGGCATCGACCCCGACAAGGATGTGAAGATCGAATATTACAGCGAGGCATCTGAGGTGACTGCCCAGATGGCTGCCACGAAGAAAGACGCCATCGCTGTGCTGCCCCAGCCCTATGTGACTGCCGCCCAGATGAAGGACAGCAGCCTGCGCATCGTGCTGGACCTGACCAAGGAGTGGAACAAGGTCTGCGACACCCAGCTCATCACCGGCGTGACGGTGGTGCGCACCGCCTACGCAGAGGAGCACCCGGAGGAGGTCATCAACTTCCTGAAGGACTACCAGAAGAGCGTGGATGCCGCCAACGACGATCTGGACGGCACCGCCGCACTCTGCGAGAAGGTCGGCGTGGTGGCCAAGGCAGCCATCGCGAAGAAGGCGCTGCCCAAGTGCAACATCGTCTACCGCATCGGCGACGAGATGAAGGCAGACGTCAACGCCTATCTGCAGGTGCTCTATGACGCTTCGCCCGCCGCCGTGGGCGGCAAGCTGCCGGATGCAAACTTCTACTACACCGAGGCCACGGTGGCCAAGCGTGTGCAGAAGGCATTCCAGCGCCTGGTCAACTCGCTGAAGTAAACAGGACTTCCATAAAAAAGTGCCGTGCAGCCGCACGGCACTTTTTCATGGGAACAGGAACCCGACCAGAAGTCCCGCCGCTGCCGGGACGACCCAGCCGAAGCCATAGGCCCCCAGCGGCAGGGCGGTGACGAAGGCTGCGGTGAACGGCAGGGCCGCAAGGACGCTCTGCACGGCCGTCAGTGCGACGGTGCAGACGTAGACGCTCCGCTTCTGGAACGCTTTGGGCAGGAACGACAGCGCGATGAGCACGATGGCCGCCGGATACAGTGCGCCCAGAACCGGGGTGGACAGCCGGATGATGCCCGCCAGCCCGATGTTGGAGATGAGCATACTGGCGGCGGCGAAAAAGCCCGCGAGAGCCGGGTAGGGGATGCGGGGGAGCAGGGTGTGGAAATACTGCCCCACGCAGGAGATGAGCCCCACACAGGTGTTGAAGCAGGCGATGAGAAAGATGGCCGCTAAAAGCAGCTGCCCGGCCCGGTCGAACAGGGCGCTGGCAAGGGCAGAGAGGACTTCGGCGCCGGTGGTGCAGTCCGGCGCGGCGGCACCGGTCAGCGCGCCCACATGGCCCAGCATGGCGTAGATGACCAGCAGTAGCCCGCCCGCGAGGAAGCTCGCCCGGATGGTGTTCTGACGGATGGCGTTTTCCTCGGTGACGCCGAGGGCCTGGATGTTGAGCGCGAGGACGGCCCCGAAGTTCAGCCCCGCAAGGGCGTCCATGGTCTGGTAGCCGCCCAGAATGCCTTCAAATGCGGGCAGACGGGCATAGGCGGCGGCAGGGGAGCCGTACTGCGCGGCCACAGGGTGGAGCAGACAGCCCGCGAACAGGACGAAGATCAGCGCGATGAGGGCCGGGCAGAGGACGCGGCCCAGCCGGTCGGTGAGCTTTTCCGGATGGAGTGCCACGAGGAACGCCGCTGCAAAGAAAACGATGGAGTAGCCCAGCTGCAGACCGCGCCCGCCGCCCACCAGAGGCACCAGCATCTCGAACGAGGTGCTGGCTGTGCGGGGGATGGCGAGGCATGGCCCGATGGAGAGATAGACCAGAATGGTGAACACGAGGGAAAATTTCGGGTGGACCCGGCTGGCCAGCTGGTCGAACCCGCCCGCTCTGGCCACGGCCACCACGCCTGCGATGGGCAGGCCGATGGCGCTGACGGCGAACCCGGCAAAGGCAGGCCAGAAGTTGGAACCGGCCTGTGCGCCGAGATGGGGCGGAAAGATCAGATTTCCGGCTCCGAAGAACATCGAAAACAGCGTAAAACCGAGGAGCAGGCGCTGCCTGACGGGGAGCTTCTGCATGGGGGGAGGGCCTCCTTTCCGGGCGGGATGCCCGATGAACTACTTTACAGTATAGAAGCGAAAACTCTTCACGTCAAGAAAAAGAAAGGTGAAGAATTGTATTCTATCACATGATATGCTATCTTATAAAAGAAAAAACAGGGAACGGGAAGGAGCGGACGAACGCAATGAAACAAACGAAAAAAAGCCGCCTGGCAATGTGGGCGGCGGCGGGGTTCTGGCTGGCGGTCTGGCAGGCTGCGGCCATGGCCGTGGGGCAGGAGGTCTTTCTGGTGTCGCCGGTGCAGACGCTGGGCACCCTGCTGGAGCTGCTGCCCCAGGCAGAGTTCTGGCAGCGCATTGGCTTCAGTGCCGGGCGCATCCTGCTGGGCTTCGGGCTGGGGGCGGTGTCCAGCGTGGTGCTGGCCGTGGCCGCCGGGCGCTGGGCGTGGGTGGAAGCCCTGCTCGCGCCGGTGATGCAGCTGGTGAAGGCGACGCCGGTGGCGAGCTTCATCATTCTGGCACTGGTGTGGGTCAGCGGAAGCTCGCTGTCGGTTCTCATCAGCTTTCTGATGGTGCTGCCGGTGCTCTACGGCGCGGTGCGCACCGGCATCGGGAGCGCGGATGTGCAGCTGCTGGAGATGGCAAAGGTGTTCCGGCTCCCGCTGGGGCGTCGGCTGCGGGCCATCTGGCTCCCGGCTGTGCTGCCGGCGTTCCGGCAGGGGTGCAGCGTGGCACTGGGCATCTGCTGGAAGAGCGGCGTAGCGGCGGAAGTCATCGGCCTGCCTGACGGCAGCATCGGCGATGCGCTGTACCGGGCCAAGATCACCCTGTCCACCGGGGAGCTGTTCGCCTGGACTTTTGTCATCATCCTGCTGAGCGCAGTGTTCGAAAAGCTTTTCCTGGCCCTGCTGGACAGAGCCGTGGCCCGTGTGCTGGGGGAAGAGGGTGTATAAAATGCAATACAAACTGGAAATTTCGAATCTGACAAAACGATTCGGAGAAAAAACGCTCTTCGAAGCGCTGGACCTGACCGTTACCGGCCCGGTCATCCTCTGGGCACCCAGCGGGTGGGGCAAAACGACCCTGCTCCGCATCCTCATGGGGCTGGAAGTGCCTACCTCCGGCACCGTGACCGGCGTGGGGAAGGTGGGGGCTGTCTTTCAGGAAGACCGGCTCTGCCCCCAGCTGAACGCCATCCAGAACGTGGAACTGGTGCTCCCGGAGGGAAAAACGAAATACAGAGAGCAAATCCATAATGACTTTTTACAAATTGGATTGGATGAAGCCGCCCTCTCGCTCCCGGCACGAAAGCTGTCCGGCGGGCAGAAACGCCGTGCGGCCCTGCTGCGGGCACTCTGGGCCGAGAGCGACACCCTGCTGCTGGACGAGCCGTTCACCGGCATGGACCCCGACACCATGAAAAAAGCCGCAGCGCTACTGAAGGAGCGCTGCGGCGAAAAGGTCGTTCTGCTGGCCACCCACGATCAGGAGGCCATTCAGGAGCTGGGGTGGCGGGTGATGGAATTATAACAATTCTGCCAGGATGCTGTTCTGCACGATCAGCCCGGCGGGGGTCAGCGCGAGGGTGCGGCCATCAAAGGACGCATAGCCGTTCTTGACGCAGTTTTTGACAAAGGCCAGCTGCGAAGTGGAAAATTCCTTCCCGAAGCGGGCCTTGTACTGCACCAGGTCCAGCCCCTTGCGCAGACGCAGCTGTAAAATGAGATAATCCTCTGCGCCGCAGCCGCCGTCCAGAATGGGGGCGGCGGTGTCGTGAAGGAAGGCTTCGGTGTCGGCGGGGTAATAGAACCGCCTGCCGCCCATGCAGGAGTGCGCCGCCGGGCCGAGGCCGAGGTAGTCGCCGCAGTCCCAATAGATGAGGTTGTGCTTCCCCTCATAGCCGGGCTTTGCAAAGTTGGAGATCTCGTACTGCTGGTAGCCATGGTGTTCCAGCTGCTCGACGGCATAGAGATAAAAGTCCGCCGCTTCGTCCGGGGAGGGCAGCCCCTCCGGCGGATGCCGGCCAAACGCGGAGTCCGGCTCGATCTTGAGCAGATAAGCCGAGATGTGGGTGGCACCGCCGCTTTCAATCAGTTCCAGCGTCTCGTCGAACTCCGCCTGCGTATAATGGGGCAGGGCCAGCATGATGTCGCCGCTGATGTTCTCGAAGCCTGCCCGCCGCGCGGCTGCGAATGCCGCCCGCGCCTGCCGGGCCGTGTGGGGGCGGCCCAGCGTTTTCAGCTGGCTGTCCCGTGCGGACTGGACGCCGAAGGAGATGCGGTTGATGCCGGCTTCCCGGAAGGCGCAGAGCGATGCCTCGGTGACCGTTTCCGGGTTGGCTTCCAGCGTGATCTCGGCACCGGGAAGGGGAGACGCTGCCGCGATCAGCCGGGCGGCATCCTCCGGGGCCAGCAGGCTGGGGGTGCCGCCGCCGAAATAGAGGGTGTCCGGGCGGAGCGGGGCATCCGGCGAAAAGCGGTGCAGCTCCCGCAGCAGGGCGTCCACGTATGCCGAGGGGACGCCCCGCTGGCCGGGTGCGGAATAGAAATCGCAGTACCTGCATTTGGAAAAACAGTAGGGAATGTGGAGATAAAGTCCAAGAGACACGAAATATCACAGCCTTTTTCATGAAACGTTCATTTCTATGCAGTATACTATATTTCGTAGACCGGGGCAAGGCTCCGGAACAAGATGGGAGGACCTTACCATGGATTACAGAAATTATGACCGCGGCTATGCGGAGCCTACGATGAGCGCATCGGACTATATGACCCGCACCTACCGCTGGATGGCCAGCGGGCTGCTCATCACCTTTGCAATGGCCTATATCACTGCGACAACTCCGCTGCTGTATCTGGTCGATTCGCTTTACCTTGTGCTCACCATCGCTGAGCTGGCCCTCGTGTTCGTGCTCAGCTCCCGTGTACAGACCATGTCGGTGCAGGGGGCGAGGGCGACCTTCTTCGGGTACGCGCTGCTCAACGGCATGGTGCTCAGCTACTACTTCCTCGCCTTCTCGGTGGGGACGCTGATCTTAGCCTTTCTTTCTACGGCGCTGTACTTCGGCCTGATGGCCGTCTACGGCACCACTACCCACAAAGACCTGACCGGCTGGGGGCCCCGCCTGATGATGGCACTGGTGGCCATGCTCATCACCGGTTTTGTCGGGATGCTGTTCGGCTTTGGCTTTGGCGGCTCGGTGCTCTACTGCGGCATCGGCCTGGTGGTCTTCATGCTGCTGACCGCCTACGATACCCAGAAGCTGCAGCAGATGTACAGCTACTACGCTGCCGACGCCGAAATGGCGGAAAAAGCTTCCATCTACGGTGCGCTGACCCTGTATCTGGACTTCATCAACATCTTCCTGTATGTCGTCCGTCTGCTGGGCAACAACCGCCGCCGCAACTGACGATCCTAAAAAATAAGGGATGTGCCCGCCGGGCACATCCCTTATTTTTTATAGGAACAACTGAATAAACCCTGCGCAGCCATCGCACACTACAATCAGAATTTGGACCGTACACAAACGATGATTGGAGTAACGAACCATGGAACAACTCAAAAGATTTCTGCGGGACAAGGGGTTTGCGCTGGCGCTGCTGGCCTGTCTGGTGGCCGCGGCTGCGGCGGGCGTCTGGGCCGTGCGCACCGTCCGGGACGAGCTGAAGGAGAACCTTGACGGCCTGAACCAGCCGGACAGCACTTCGACCCTGCCCGGCATCGACGAAGACCTGACGATCATCCCGGAGGAGGAATATCCCGAATGGCAGCAGCCTACTACGCCCGCCGCAAACAGTGTGGCCAATGTCCCCAAGGCCGACCCGGCCCCCAGAGCCGGGTCTTCGGCGTCGTCTGCTGCCTCGTCTGGGCAGGCGTCTGGCTCTGGTTCGGTGCGCGAACCCTCCGCCTTGCAAGGCGCATCCTCGCCTGCCAGCAGTTCGGCAGCGCCTGCTTCCACGCAGCCCATCTTTGGCAGAGTGTTGAACGCCTACAGCGGCGATGAGCTGGTGTACAACAAGACGCTGGGCGACTGGCGCACCCACAACGGCATCGACTATGCAGCCCGCGAGGGCGAAGCAGTTCCTTCCCCGGTGGACGGCAGCGTGGTGCTCGCTGGTGCCGATGGCAGCTGGGGGCCGGTCGTGGCCGTGAAGGACAGCGCGGGCCGCGTCTGGCGGCTCTGCGGTGTGGCCAGCCCCAAGGTGAAGGAAGGCGACACCGTGTCGGCCGGGCAGGTGCTCGGCACCGTGGGCAGCGTGAGCTGCGAGTGCGCCGAGGAGAGCCACCTGCATCTGGAAGTGAAGCAGGGCGACAGCTATCTGGACCCCGCAGCGTGCAGGAACTGAATCAGCGGCCCGCCGGAGGGAAAAAGCCCCCGGCGGGCTTTTTTGTGTGGGGATTTCCAGCAGTTCCGGGCCGGGAAGCGATTGCATTTGGAAGCCGATTCTGGTATGATACAATAGAACAAGTTTCGACAGAGCGTGAACACAGGAGGAAGCAGGATGGCAAAGGTGTTGATCGTGGGCGGCGGTGCGGCCGGGCTGATGGCGGCGGGTGCCGCGGTGCGGCAGGGGCACGAGGTGACGGTGCTGGAGCACATGGAAAAGCCCGGCCAGAAGATCCTCGTCACCGGCAAGGGCCGCTGCAACGTGACCAACGACTGCACAGCGGAGGAGTTCCTGCGCCATGTGCGGACCAATCCGCGCTTCCTGTTCTCCTCGCTGGGGGCGTTCCCGCCAGCCAGAACGATGGAGCTGTTTGAGGGGCTGGGCGTGGAACTGAAGGTCGAGCGGGGCCGCCGGGTGTTCCCGGTGTCAGACCGGGCCGAGGAGATCCGCCAGGCGCTGCTGCGCTACGCCGAGGAGGCCCGCATCGTCCGCGACGGGGCCCAAAAACTGCTGCTGGAGCCGCTGGCCCCGGTTGAGGAGGCAGCCCCTGCGATGCCGGAGAACCCGCGCCACCCCAAAAAGAAAAAGCCCGGTGCGGCCTGCCGCTGCGTCGGGGTGCGGGGAACCTCCGGCAGGGAGTACCGCGCCGATGCCGTGCTGGTGGCTACGGGCGGCCTGAGCTACCCGACGACTGGCTCCACCGGCGACGGCTACAAACTGGCCGAGCAGGCCGGGCACACCATCGTGGAGCCGGTGCCCAGCCTGGTGAGTCTGGTCAGCCATGACCCGGACTGCAAGAAGATGATGGGGCTGGCCCTGAAAAATGTGACGCTGACCCTGTTTGAGGACGGCAAGGCCATCTTCGACGAGCAGGGCGAGATGCTGTTTACCCACTTCGGCATCAGCGGCCCGCTGACGCTGAGCGCATCCAGCCACCTCGGTGACATGAAAAAGCACCGCTACCATGCGGAGATCGACCTGAAGCCCGCCCTGAGCGAGGAGCAGCTCTACGACCGCATCACCCGCGATTTTGCCCTGTTGGCGAACCACGCGGCGCAGGGGGCGCTGGTCAAGCTGCTGCCGTCCAGTATGCAGCCGGTCATGGTGGCCCGCTGGGGCATCGACCCGGCCACCAGAGCCAACCAGATCACCCGCGAGCAGAAGCGGGAGCTGGTGCAGCTGTGCAAGCACTGGAAGGTGCCCATTGATGCCCGCGGCGACCTGGCCCATGCGGTCATCACGTCGGGCGGCGTGTCGGTGCGGGAGGTTGACCCCAAGACCATGCAGAGCAAGAAGGCGCTGGGCCTCTATTTTGCAGGCGAGGTGCTGGACGTGGATGCCTACACCGGCGGCTACAATTTGCAGATCGCGTTCTGCACAGCACAGAGTTTTGCAAATAATTTATAATTTATATAGAAGGAGACATACACATGATTTCTGTTGCGATCGATGGGCCTGCAGGTGCGGGCAAATCCACGCTGGCGCGCCGTCTGGCGGCTGAGCTGGGCTACATTTATGTGGATACCGGTGCGATGTTCCGCACCATCGGCCTGTATGCACTGCGCGCGGGCAAAGACCCCAAGGACAACGAGGCCGTCAACGCACTGCTGCCGGAGATCTCGCTGCGGCTGGATTCGGTGGACGGCGAACAGCACATCTACCTGAACGGGGAGGACGTCAGCCGGCTCATCCGCACCGATGAGGTGGGCATGGCGGCTTCGGCTGTGGGGGCCAACCCGGCAGTCCGCGCTTTCCTGCTGGATCAGCAGCGCGATATGACCCGGACCCAGAACGTTCTGATGGACGGCCGCGACATCGGTACGGTGGTGCTGCCCCATGCGACCGTGAAGATCTTCCTGACCGCCGCCCCGGAGGCCCGCGCCAGACGCCGCTGGAAGGAGTATCAGGAGAAGGGCGTGGACATCTCCTTTGAAAAGGTGCTGGAAGATGTGAAGCAGCGCGATTATCAGGACACCCACCGCGAGGCTGCCCCGCTGAAGCAGGCCGACGACGCCGTTCTGCTGGACACCTCTGAGCTCAACTTTGAGCAGAGCCTGGATGCCATGAAACAGATTATCGCATCCAAGGTCTGAGAGGAGCGCAATGGTACTCTATTATATTTTGCTCCCGCTGGCGTGGATCGTGTTCCACATCGGGTTCCGGGTGGAGTGCATCGGCCGGGAGAATCTGAAGAAAGTCCGGACGAACGGCTGCATCATCGCACCGAACCATGTTTCCGCCATCGACCCGGTGTTCGTGGTCATCACCCGGTTCTGGGGGCGGCGGATGGTGGTCTTTGCCAAGAAGGAACTGTTTGAGATCAACGTGCTGCTGACCTGGTTTTTCCGCTGGATGGGGGCGCTGTGTGTGCGCGGCACCCGCGAAGAGCTGGATGTGATCGACCAGACGGTGGAGGCCTGCCGGAACGGCGGCACACTGCTCATCTTCCCGGAGGGCACCCGCGAAAAAGAGGGAAAGCTCCTGCAGCCCAAGAGCGGCCTGTTCGTCATTGCGGCGCAGGCGGCGGTGGATGTGGTGCCGGTACGCATCCTTTATGACACACCGGACGGCAGGATGAAGCTGTTCTGCAAGGTGAAGGTCGTCTACGGCGAGCCGATGCCCGCCGCACAGTTCGCCATGGAGAGCCGCCGCGACCTGAAGACCCTGCGGGCCAACAAGCAGGCGCTTCTGGACGCATGGGAAGAACTTGGGCAGCAGGCTTGAGTGCACAGGCTTACCCTCTCAGGCGCTTCGCGCCAGCTCTCCCCAGGGGAGAGCTTTTAATCGAACGATAAACGTTATCGAGAATTGCCAAAACCTCCCACTTTGGGGGAGGTGGCATCGCGCAGGCGATGACGGAGAGGGTAAGGCCGATCAAGACAGGAGGATAACATGGAGATTCGTTTGGCGAAGACGGCGGGCTTCTGCTTCGGTGTGAACCGGGCGGTGGAGCTGACGTATAACCTGCTGGATGGGGGCCACAAGGTGGCAACGCTGGGGCCGCTCATCCACAACCCGCAGGCTGTGGCCGATATGGAGCGCCGGGGGGCGCTGGTGGCCGACACGGTGGACGACATCCCCGCCGGGTACGAAGTCATCATCCGCAGCCACGGTGTGCCCCGCAGCATTTACGACACGCTGGAGCAGCGCGCCCTGGTCTACCACGACGCGACCTGCCCCTTTGTGAAGAAGATCCAGAACATCGCCGCCAGGGCTGAGGCCGAGGGCGCAGTGCTGCTGGTGGCAGGCGACAAGACCCATCCGGAGGTGCAGGGCATCGTCGGACATACCGGGGGAGAGGTATTTGTGTTCAGTGATCTGGACGAGTTGAAGGCCTGGAAAGGCCCTTCGGACCCCTCAAAACCCATTTTTGCGGTTGCACAGACCACATTTCAGGTAACAAAATGGCAAGAAAGTTCGGAGTTTCTCAAAAAAGCCTATACAAACGCCCGAATTTTTGATACAATATGTAATGCGACGTGGGCGAGGCAACAGGAAGCGGAAGACCTCAGCCAGCAATGCGACATCATTGTTGTCATTGGCGGTCATCATTCTTCCAATACCCAAAAGCTGGTACAGGTCGCCGCAAAGCACACGCGAGCCGTAACGGTCGAGACAGCGAGCGAACTTCGGCCTGAATGGTTTGCGAATGTTAAAACGGCGGGCGTCACAGCAGGGGCTTCAACGCCATCGTCTATTATTGAGGAGGTACTTAACAGTATGAGCGCAGAAATCAATGACAGCATGAGCTTCGAGGAGATGCTGAACGCATCCGAGGAGAAGCGTGTTCATGCAGGCAGTATTGTGAAAGGAATCGTGACCAGCATCTCTGCCAACGAGATCCAGGTGGATATCGGTGCGAAGCAGACCGGCTTTGTCAAGCTGAGCGAGCTGACCGATGATTCCTCCGCCAAGGTCGAAGACCTGGTGAAGGTTGGCGATGAGCTGGACCTCATCGTCGAGAAGGTTATGGACCAGGACGGCGTCATCCAGCTCTCCCGCAAGAAGCTCGCATCTCGCAAGGGCATGGAAGAGATCGCCAAGGCAGCAGAATCCGGTGAAGTCGTCGAGGGCGATGTCACTGAGTTCAACAAGGGCGGCGTTGTCGTCAATGTCAAGGGCGTCAAGGTGTTCGTCCCCCGTTCTCAGGCCACGATGCGCCGCGACGAGGACTACACTGCTCTGGTCGGCCAGCACGTTCAGCTGGTCGTCACCGAGTGCTCCGGCCGCAAGATCGTCGGCAGCATCAACAAGGTCACCGCTGAGCAGAACAAGGCAAAGCGTGAGGAGTTCTGGGCAAATGTCGAAGTGGGCAAGAGCTACACCGGCGTTGTCAAGAGCCTGACCTCTTACGGTGCATTCGTCGATATCGGCGGTGTGGACGGCCTGTGCCACATCAGCGAGCTGAGCTGGAACCGCATCAAGCATCCCTCTGAGGTCGTCTCTGTCGGCGACACCATCGAGGTGTATGTGAAGGATATCGACCGTGAGAACCACAAGGTTTCTCTGGGCTACAAGAAGGCTGAGGACAACCCCTGGGAGCAGCTGAAGAACAACTACCCCATCGGCAGCACCTTCCATGCTCCGGTCGTCTCTCTGACCAAGTTCGGTGCTTTCGTCCGCATCCTGCCGGGTGTTGACGGTCTGGTCCACATCAGCGAGATCAGCAATGACCGCGTTGAGAAGGTCTCCGACGCACTGAAGGTCGGCGATATGGTCGATGTGAAGCTGCTGGATGTCGACTTCGACAAGAAGCGCATCAGCCTGTCCATGAAGGCTCTGCTGAACGAGGACGCTGAGTAATCAGCCCATCGTGAAGGCAAACGCCTGACACAATGCGATCAACAGCCCCGTTGCCGGGATAACGGCGGCGGGGCTGTTTTTTATCCCCTCGCAGGCAGGCCCTGCGGTTGAGGAAACGTGAGTTTTATGATACACTGGATCAAAAAGCACTGGGAAGTGCTTTCCTATCTCATCTTTGGTGTGCTGACCACCCTGCTGAACATTGTGCTGTATGCGCTGTTCAACAAGCTGTTCGGCTACACAGCTGCCAACAGCTGGGGCAATGTGCTGGATAACATCATCTGCATCCTGTTTGCCTACTGCACCAACCGCGCCTTTGTGTTCCGCAGCAAAACGCAGGGCAAGGCCATGGCGAGGGAATTTGGTGCATTCGTCACCTGTCGTCTGGGTACAATGTTGCTGGACACTGCAATTATGCTGGTGCTGGGCAATCTGCTGGCTGCGCAGGGTGCAGCGCTGATGGACGAGCTGATGCAGGGGGTGCTGAGCGTGGTGGCCCACTGGCTTGGCCCGGATACGGCCATCCAGATGGCAGCCTCCTATGCAGGCACACCGGCGGGGGTCACGGATGGCTCTGCCGCTATTGCCGTCATCGGCGGTGCAGACGGCCCCACGGCGATCTTCGTTACCAGCCGCTACAATGCGCAGGCACTGTGGGGCCTTGCCGTGAAGATCTTTTCCAATGTACTGGTGATCGTGCTGAACTATGTGTTCAGCAAGTTGATCATTTTTAAGAAAAAGTAAGCAGAACCCTCTCAGTCGCCTGACGGCGACAGCTCTCCCGAAGGGCGAGCTTTTTTGGAGGAGAAGAAAAATTTCTCCTCCGAGCATAAGGATCCCCCATTCGGGGGAGATGCCGGAGAGGGTTTTATAGATCATCAACATTTTAGGAGGTACGGTATTATGAAACGTGGTTTGAAAGGCTTCGCATTTCTGGTCTCCGGCCTGGTGCTGGGCATCATTGGTGCAACGGTCTCTGCAACGGCAATCGCACTGAGTGCTGTCGGCATGGCAAAGGTGCGCCGTGCCAGCAAGTAAAAAGGAGAAACAAACATGACTCGTGAAGAAATTCTCTCCCATGTGGACCACACCCTGCTGAAGCCGGAGGCGACCTGGCCCCAGATCCAGGTCATCTGCGACGAGGCCGTGGAAAATCACACGGCTTCCATCTGCATCAACACCTGCTATGTGAAACAGGCCGTGGAGTATCTGGCCGGCCGCATCCCGGTGTGCTGCGTCGTCGGCTTCCCTCTGGGGGCTATGGACACCGAGTCCAAGGCATTTGAGGCAAAGAAGGCCATTGAGAACGGCGCGTCCGAGGTGGACATGGTCATCAACATCGGCCGCCTGAAGAACAAGGAGTACGACGCCGTCCGCGAGGACATCCGCGCCGTCAAGCAGGCCGTGGGCGACAAGGTGCTCAAGGTCATCATCGAGACCTGCCTGCTGACCGACGAGGAAAAAGAGAAAATGTGCGACATCGTCTGTGAGGCGGGGGCGGACTATATCAAGACCAGCACCGGCTTCTCCACCGCAGGCGCGACCTTCCACGACGTGGAGCTGATGGTCAAGGGCGTACATGGTCGCTGCAAGGTCAAGGCTGCCGGTGGCATCTCCACTGTGGACGATATGGAAAAGTTCCTCGCGCTGGGCGCGGACCGTCTGGGCACTTCCCGCGCGGTCAAGCTGCTGAACGGCGAACAGGCAAAGGGTTACTGAGTTTTTTTCAACAAAAGCACAGCGAAAGCTGTGCTTTTGCTGTTCAAACCGGTCTTCTTGATCAATTTTGGAATGTTGTATAAAAAGAGTCGGACTGTTCTTGACATTTCGACGAAGAGATGATAAGATATTACGCAGAAAACAACTGAATACCGACTTATCAAGAGCGGCTGAGGGGACAGGCCCTGTGAAGCCCGACAACCTGTGCGAGAGCATAAGGTGCCAAATCCTGCGGGAAACCGAAAGATAAGAGTGCAACGCTCAGAGCTTCGGTTCTGAGCGTTTTTGTTTGCGCAAAAAATCTTGATGCCGTGTAGGAAGCTGTGAATGGATCACCACATTTTATGGAGGACAACTTTTATGGCAAGACATCTGTTTACTTCTGAGTCCGTTACCGAGGGACATCCCGACAAGATCTGCGACCAGATCTCCGACGCGATCCTGGACGAGATCCTGACCAACGACCCCGACGCCCGCGTGGCCTGCGAGACCTGTGCTTCCACCGGCCTGGTGCACATCATGGGCGAGATCACCACCAACTGCTACGTCGATTTCCAGAAGATCGTCCGCGAGGTCGTCTCTGAGATCGGCTACACCCGCGCAAAGTACGGCTTTGACGCCGACACCTGCGCTGTCATCTCCAACATCGACGGCCAGAGCCCCGACATCGCCCTTGGCACCAACGATCAGGTCGGCGGTGCAGGCGACCAGGGCATGATGTTCGGTTATGCCTGCGACGAGACCCCGGAGCTGATGCCCATGCCCATCTCGCTGGCCCACAAGCTGGCCAAGCGCCTGACCGAGGTGCGCAAGAACGGCGAGCTGGACTATCTGCGCCCGGACGGCAAGAGCCAGGTCACCGTGGAGTACGATGAGAACGGCAAGCCGTTCCGTGTGGATGCCGTGGTCATCTCCAGCCAGCACAGCGACTCCGTCAGCATGGAGCAGCTGCGCGCCGACGTGATGGAAAAGGTCATCAAGGCCACCATCCCCGCCGAACTGCTGGACGAGAACACCAAATACTACATCAACCCGACCGGCCGCTTCGTCGTGGGCGGCCCGCAGGGCGACTCCGGCCTGACCGGCCGTAAGATCATCGTCGATACCTACGGCGGCTATTCCCGCCACGGCGGCGGCGCGTTCTCCGGCAAGGACCCCAGCAAGGTGGACCGCAGCGCTGCGTATGCAACCCGCTGGGTGGCCAAGAACATCGTGGCTGCCGGTCTGGCCAGCAAGTGCGAGGTGCAGGTGGCGTATGCCATCGGCGTGGCAAAGCCGGTCTCCATCATGGTGGATACCTTCGGCACCGGCAAGGTCGCCGACGACAAGATCGAGCAGGCTGTGGAGAAGGTCTTTGACCTGACCCCCGCCGCCATCATCCGCGACCTCGACCTGCGCAAGCCCATCTACCGCAAGCTGGCCGCCTACGGCCACATGGGCCGCGAGGATCTGGGCGTGAAGTGGGAGAACACCGACCGCGTGGATGAACTGAAGGCCGCTATGGCAGCGCTGTGATCGGCATAAGAAACGAAAAAACGGTCCGGGAACTTTCCGCTGGGAGAGGCCCCGGACCATTTTTTGTGTCGAAGAAGGCGGGTTTGTATGAAAAAACTGTGGTTTTTGTAAAAAACTCACAGAGTCCTACGGATTTTGGAATAACAGATGTGCAAGGCGCAGAAAATCCGCTCATGGGGGAATTTTTGGGTGTCGAAACGGAGATTTTGTGATAGAATAGAGACAGATATGGACTTCAGCGGTCCTGTTGTCGGCTTGGTTTAAGGAACATGAAGGAGTTGTAACAATGTCTAACGAAGTTAACCCGATGGCATTTTTTCAGGAGCCCAGCGTTGCAGATCTGCGTCTGCTGGCCTGCCCCGGTGCAGAGGAGCTGACCGCCCTCATCGACAGACACCTTGTCGAGTGGGCAAAGTCTGCCGGTGTGGAGAAGGATAGCTTCATCATCCCCTGCGAGTGCCCCCGCTTCCAGAGCGGCGACGCAAAGGGCCTGGTCAAGGAGTCCGTCCGCGGCGACGATATCTTCATCGTTGTCGATCCGGGCAACTACAGCGTGACCTACAACCTGTTCGGCTACGAGAACCACCTCTCTCCCGACGACCATTTCGCAAACCTGAAGCGCCTCATCCAGGCAGTGGCCGGCAAGGCACACCGCGTGTCGGTCATCATGCCCAGCCTGTACGGCGGCCGCCAGCATCGCCGCGTCGTCCGCGAGAGCCTGGACTGCGCTGTGGCCCTGCAGGAGCTGCAGACCATGGGCGTGAAGAACATCATTACCTTTGACGCACACGACCCCCGCGTCCAGAACGCCGTGCCTCTGCTCAGCTTCGACAACGCGATGCCGACCTATCAGGTCCTCAAGAGCCTGCTGAAGAAGAACCCGGAGATCAGCTTCGACAAGGAGAAGTTCATCGTGGTCAGCCCCGACGAAGGCGCAATGAGCCGCAACATGTACTTCTCCAGTGTGCTGGGCTGCAACCTGGGCATGTTCTACAAGCGCCGTGACTATACCCGCGTCGTGAACGGCCGCAACCCCATCGTGGCCCACGAGTATCTGGGCGATTCCGTGGAGGGCAAGACTGTCTTCATCGCGGACGACATCATCGCTTCCGGCGAGAGCATGCTGGAAGTTGCCGGCAACCTGAAGAAGCGCGGTGCTGGCCGCATCATCGCCAACGCCACCTTCCCGCTGTTCACCAGCGGTCTGGCAAAGTTCGACCAGGCCGTGGCGGACGGCACGCTGGACTACGTGGTGGGCACCAACCTGACCTACCGTCTGCCGGAGCTGCTGACCCGCGACTGGTACGTCGATGTCGATGTTTCCAAGTATGCTGCCTACTTCGTGGTGGCGCTGAACCACGACATGTCCGTTTCCAGCATCATCGATCCCATCAAGAAGATCGAGGCTCTGCTGGCAAAGCGCGGCTGATCAAACGCAAACCAAAAGGGAGGCTTCCTGCGAAGGAGGCCTCCCTTTTTAGCGTCTGGAAAAGGGTCTGGTTTTACAACGTCCCGTCCTTCAGGCAGCGCACGAGGGCGGGCACCTCGTAGAGGAGCATGAGGACCCAGCCAACGGCGTAGCTGTAGGGCAGCGCCTCGATGTCCATGTGAAGGATGAGGACGAAAACGGCGGCAGCGGCCACACGGCCTGCCATGTTGAGCATACTGCTGTTGAGGGTGATCTTCAGGTCGCCCAGGCCGCGGAAGCCGCCCTGCACACCGTTGGTGAGGGCAGGCATCAGGTAGAACAGGGAGACGAGCCGCAGAAAGCGGACGCCCAGCTCCACGACTTCGGGCTGATCTGCGAAGAGGCGGATGATGGGTTCGGCGCAGAAGTAACAGAGGACCGTGATGCAGACGGCGTAGACGGCTTCGATCTTCAGGCCGCAGAAGAAGCCCTTGCGGACGCGGTCCTTTTTCCCGGCACCGCGGTTCTGGGCCATCAGGGTGGTGGCGGCGTGGCCGATGTTCTGCTGGGGGATATAGGCGAAGTCGTCGATGCGGCTGGAGGCGGTGAACGCGGCCATGGCGTTGACGCCCATCGTGTTGACGATGGCCTGCACCGCGATCTTGCCCAGCTGGACCGTGGCCTGCTGCATGGCGCTGGCCCAGCCGTAGCTGACGGTCTTTTTCAGCAGGGAGCTGTCAAAAACGAGCCAGCGGCGGCCAAGCTGCAGGACGGGGATCTTCCAGCGGATGTAGACGAGGCAGAGCGCACAGCAGGCGGCTTCGCTGAGGACGGTGGAAAGCGCACAGCCTTCCGAGCCCCAGCCCAGAACCTCAACAAAGAACAGGTCGCCCGCGATGTTCAGCACCGAACTGACCATCAGAAAGTAGAGGGCGCTTTTGCTGTCGCCCAAAGCGCGCATGGTGGCGGCGAGAAAGTTGTAGAAGAAGGTGAAGATGAGGCCTGCAAAGACGATGCGCAGGTAGTTCACCGCGATGGGAAGGATCTCTTCCGGGACCTGGAGCAGCCGCAGCAGGGGATTCGCCAGCAGGATGCAGACCAGCGAGAAGGCCAGAGAGAACACGGTGCCCGCGATGGCGGTGGTGGAGACCTGGCGCTCCACGAGCTTGTTGTCGCCTGCACCGAACGCGGTGCTGACGAGGATGCCTGCCCCCAGGCACATGCCGTTGATGAAGAGGATGGCCAGCGTCATCAGCGGGTTGGAAGTGCCGACAGCGGCCAGGGCGTCTTCGCCGACGAACTTGCCCACGATGATGCTGTCCACCGCGTTGTAGGTGAGCTGAAACAGGTTGCCCAGCACGAGGGGAATGGTGAAGTTCACCAGCAGCGGTGTGATGCTGCCGGTGGTCATATCTTTCGTCATGGTAGATGCTCTTTTCTGTTGGAATCAAAAATTCAGGTTCTGCCGTCCGCTGAGGATGACGAGGGCCGAACGGCTGGTGCCCTTGGCCAGCAGCTGCGCAGCGGCGTGAAGGGCAGCACCGGCGCTGAGCGAAGCGGGGATGGCATCGGTGATGAGGACCTTCTGTGCGGCGCGGGCGGCGTCGGAGCGGGTGACGGCGGCGACGTTGTCCACCACATAGGCATTGTAATTTTTTGGAATGAAGCCGAAGCCCATCTCCGGGATGCCGTGGCCGCCCGTGAACCCGCCGCTGAGGGCCTGACTCTCAAACGGCTCGACCGCCACCATCCGGACGTCGTTCGTCCAGGCTTTGAGCGTTTCGCCCACGCCGGTGATGGTGCCTGCGCTGCCCACGCTGACCACGACGCTGTCCACAAGGCTCCTGCCCTCCCGCGCGATGGCTTTGGCGATGGCGGGGCCGGTGACGCGGCGGTGGTATTCGGGGTTGTTGTCGTTGGCGAGCCAGTTCATATAGTACCAGCCGTTCTCCGCAGCCTTGCTCTCGGCCAGCGCCCGCGCACCGGCCAGACCGTTCCGGGCCGGGGAGTGCAAAATCTGGGCACCGAGGCGGAGCAGATACTCCTGCCGCAGGGCCGGGGCATCTTCCGGCATGGCGATCACGATGGGGTGCCCGGCGGTGCGGCTGGCCAGAGTCAGTGCCGCCGCAAAGGCACCGGTGGAAGCCTCGATGATGGGCTGGCCGGGGGCCAGTGCGTGCTGCTCTGCCGCAAGGGCCAGCATCCCTTCGGCCAGCGCATCGCGGGACGTGCCGGTGGGGCCGTCAAAGTCCAGGTAGGCGTACAGCCGCCCCTTCAGCCCGCAGGCAGAAAGGTAGCCCCGCAGCTCCACGATGGGGCAGGGCAGCAGGGTCTGGTAAAAGTTCGGATAAATGGCCACGAAATTCCTCCTTCGGTGGGATACATTATAATAATCCTAACGCAAAGCGGGCGGGGCGTCAAGCCGCACTTTGGCAAAAATGGAGAAAATCCGCGAAAAAATCTGGCAGAGTGATGAAGAAAAGCCTTGACAAGGGGCGAACAGTCTGCTATACTCCGTATGTAAAGCAAAAAAACTTTACAAACAATGGAAGGTCAGGGCAGAAACGCACAATGGCAAAAGATTTTGAGATGGGCTATCTGCTCGATTTTTACGGCGAAGTCCTCACGCCCAAGCAGCGCGAGATGCTGAACCAGTATTACAACGACGACCTTTCGCTGAGCGAGATCGGGGAAAATTTCGGCATCACCCGCCAGGGCGCACGGGACGCCATCAAGCATGGCGAGACCACCCTGAAGGAGCTGGAAGCCAAAGTCGGCTTCGCGGCCCGCTACCGCCGGGTGCAGGAAAAGCTGGAAGAGCTGGAACAGCTCGTTGTGGATGCACGGTTCGAGTGCACCGGCCCCTACGCGAAACTCACCACCACCGAGTATGCAGCCACTTTGACCAAGATGCTGGGGATCATCCGGTCCATGGACGAGGTCAACGAGAGCTGATGCTCAGATCATTCTGAGAGGAGCACCGTACATGGCATTTGAATCTTTGACCGACCGCCTTGCCGGTGTGTTCAAAAAACTGCGCGGCCACGGCAAATTGACCGAGGCCGACATCAAGGCCGCGATGCGCGAAGTCCGGATGGCCCTGCTGGAAGCCGACGTCAACTACAAGGTGGCGAAGGAGTTCTGCGCCAAGGTCTCGGAACGCGCGATGGGGCAGGAGGTCATGGAGAGCCTGACCCCCGCCCAGCAGGTGGTCAAGATCGTCAACGAGGAGCTGATCGCCCTGATGGGCGGCGAGGAAGCCCCGAAGCTGATCGTCAAGAACAAGGGCCAGACCATCATTATGCTCTGCGGCCTGCAGGGCAATGGTAAAACGACCCACGCCGCCAAGCTGGCCAAATACTTCATCAAGCAGGGCCGCCGCCCCATGCTGGTGGCCTGCGATATCTACCGCCCGGCCGCCATCGACCAGCTGAAGGTCGTGGGAAAACAGGCCGGGGCACCGGTCTTTACGCTGGATGGCGAAAAGCCGCCGGTCATCGCCAAAAAGGCGCTGGCCCACGCGAAGGACTACGGCAACGACATCCTCATCCTGGATACCGCCGGCCGCCTGCAGATCGACGAGGTCCTGATGCAGGAGCTGGTGGACATCAAGGAAGCCGTGCCTGTGGATGAGACCCTGCTGGTCGTGGACGCCATGGCCGGTCAGGACGCCGTGAACGTCGCCAGGACCTTCAACGAGACGGTCGGCATCGACGGCATCATCCTGACCAAGACCGACGGCGACACCCGCGGCGGCGCAGCTCTTTCGGTGCTGTCCGTCACCGGCAAACCCATCAAGTTCCAGGGCACCGGCGAAAAGCTGGATGACCTCGAAGTCTTCCATCCCTCCCGCATGGCCAGCCGCATCCTCGGCATGGGCGATGTGCTCAGCCTCATCGAGCGTGCACAGGATGCCGCCGACGAAAAGGCCGCCGAAGAGACGGCCAAGCGGATGATGGAGAACAAGTTCGACATGAACGATATGCTTGCCCAGTTTGCGCAGATCCGCAAGATGGGCGGCGCGGGGGCCATGCTCAGCATGATGCCCGGCATGTCGGGCATCGACGCCAGCCAGGTCGACGAGAAGGCCTTTGACCGCATCGAGGCGATGATTTACTCGATGACCAAGGAAGAGCGCGAGAAGCCCTCCATCATCAACCCCAAGCGCAAGCGCCGCATTGCAGCGGGCAGCGGCACCAAGGTCGAGGACGTCAACAAGCTGCTCAAGCAGTTTGAGATGATGCAGAAGATGATGAAGCAGTTCAAGAAGAGCCCCAAGGGCTTTGCCCGCCGCCTGGGCGGCATGATGGGCAACCCGAACGCCTTCCGCGGCCTGAAATAATGTTGGTATACACCCCGCTGGGGTTGTACAGATAGATTTTTAGAACACCCCGCACTGGGGCACAAACAATTTTTGGAGGATATTTACCATGGCAGTTAAGATTCGTCTGCGCCGCGTCGGCGCCAAGAAGGCTCCCTTCTATCGTGTTGTTGTTGCTGACAGCCGCTTCCCCCGCGACGGCCGTTTCATCGAGGAGATTGGCACTTACGATCCCAACCAGGAGCCCTCTATCGTGAAGATCGACGCCGAGAAGGCAAAGGCATGGATCGCAAACGGCGCACAGCCCACCGATACCGTTCGCGTGCTGCTGAAGAAGTCCAACATTCTGTAAGTAGGAGGGCTGACTCATGCAGGAGCTGTTGCTGGCAGTTGCCCGCGGTCTCGTGGAGGACAAGGACGCCGTCAAGGTCACGGTGGACGAGCCCCGCGAGGACGGCACCATCGTCTACCACCTGAGCGTGGCAGAGGGAGATATGGGCCGTGTCATCGGCAAGCAGGGCCGGATCGCAAAAGCCATTCGTGTGGTGATGCGCGCGGCTGCTGTGCGGGTCGATGAAAAGGTCCTTGTTGAGATCGACTGAGCACCCTACGGGCCCTTTGCTGCAAGGCAAAGGGCCTTTTTGTTTGAACCCTCTCAGGCCGCTTCGCGTCCAGCTCCCCCGCAGGGGGAGCTTTTGGCGCATTGTTTGCGTCGCGTAGACTGCCAAGACCTCGCCCTTAGAAAGACTCCCCCGGCCGGGGGAGGTGGCACGACAGTGCCAGAAGGGGACAAGGTGGCATCGCGCAGCGATGACGGAGAGGGGCAGGATGCAGAATGATAGGAGATAACGATGCAGCAATATCTGGAAGCAGGCAAGGTCGTGACCACCCACGGTGTGCGCGGTGAAATGAAACTGGAGCTTTGGTGCGACGGCGTGGCGTTCCTGAAAAAGGTCGGCAGGCTGTATGCTTCGGCCCAGGGCGGCAGGTGCTACAAGATCGTGTCCATCCGCCCGCAGGGGCAGATGGCGCTGCTCCAGCTGGAGGGCGTTAGCGACATGGATGCCGCCCGTGCGCTGCGGGGGCAGGTGTTCTATTTTGACCGCAGCGATGCCACTCTGCCCGCCGGGCGGTGGTATGTGGCCGACCTCATCGGCTGCGAGGTGCGGGATGCCGACACCGGCAAGGTGTATGGTGTTGTGACCAGCGTGGACCACCCCGGCGCGCAGGACATCTACACCGTCAAGGCCCCCAACGGCAAAGAATATCTGTTCCCCGGTGTGGACGCCTTTTTGAAAGAGCGGAACCCGCCGGAGGGGTACATCCTCGTCACGCCCATCCCCGGATTGCTGGACGACGACTGCGACAGCGAGCGGGAGGAGGAGTGAGCCATGGGAATGCGTGTGGACATCGTGACCCTCTTCCCGGAGATGTGCCAGCAGGTGCTGGATGCCAGCATTTTGGGCCGTGCGGCAAAGCGGGGCTATATTGAGACCCACTGCCACCAGATCCGGGACTATACCCTGAACAAACAGAAGCAGACCGACGACTACCCCTACGGCGGCGGCTGCGGCATGGTGCTGTATGCCCAGCCCATTGCGGACTGTCTGCGGGCCGTTCAGCAAGAAGTGGAGGCACAGGGACGCCCCAAGCCGCATATTGTATTCTTGACGGCAGGCGGTCAGCGCTACACCGAAGAACATGCCCGGCGGCTGGCGGAATACGACAATCTGACTCTGGTCTGCGGCCACTACGAGGGCATCGACGAGCGGGTCATCGACGCCTTTGCCGATGAAGAAATTTCCATCGGCGACTATATCCTGACCGGCGGCGAGCTGGCAAGCCTTGTGGTGGCGGACAGTGTGCTGCGGCTCAAGCCCGGTGTGCTGGCCGAACAGAAGGGCTACGAAGAGGAAAGCTACTGGGACGGTCTGCTGGAATATCCGCAGTACACCCGACCGGAAGTCTGGGAGGGCCGTGCGGTGCCTCCGGTGCTGCTGGGCGGCGACCACCAGAAGATCGACGCATGGCGGGGGGAGCAGAGCCGCACCCGCACCCGGCTGCGCCGCCCGGAGCTTTATGAGGCGTGGTGCAGGACCCACCCCATCACCGAGCTGCCCAAGTGGAAACGGGGCGAGAATGTCCGGCTAGTGAAGACCGAAGAGCAGTTCCGGGCCGCTGCACAGCTCTTTGCCGAGGGACGGAAAACCGTCTGTGCTGACGGCTGGACGGCGGAATACCTGGAAACGCTGACGCCGGAAGTGTTCCTGGAGCAGTTGAAACAGGAGAAACAGGACGGCTGGGTCTGCTACCTGCACTATACGAAGGATGTGGCGGACGGCATGGTCAGTGTGAACCACAAGACCGGCCAGGTCGAGCACCTGTTCGTGAGCGCTGCGGCACGCGGAAAGGGCATCGGCCAGAAGATGCTGGACTTTGCCCGCAAAAAGCTGCCGGAGCACGAGCATCCGACCCTGACCGTACTGGATACCAATACCCGTGCACTGGCCCTTTACCGCCGGATGGGCTGGGCCATCGAGGGCATCGAGCTGGTGTTCGATCCGGAAAAATTTGAGGATGTGGCAGTGGAGAGCCGCCTGCTCAAGATGCGGTACGAGGGATGAAAAAGCTGCCGAAGCCTGCAAATGTCCGCCGACAGTCGAAAAAATGTTGAAAACTTTTGTATTACCCCGCCAATGACAGGGGAATAATTTTGGTATCTTTGTATAAATGGCGAAAAAAGCCCCCATTATCATTGGGAAAACCGCCAAAAATGTGTCGAGGGGCTGTACAACGGTTTCGCCTTGCGCTAAAATAGGTACAACGCAACAGGCACAAAACATGATTGCATCCCGAAAACGATAAGATAGGAGCGTTTTACTATGTACGTCAAAGAAGTTACCGTTGAAAATCAGGTTGGTCTGCATGCTCGTCCGGCTACCTTCTTTATCCAGAAGGCTAACGAGTTCAAGTCTTCCATCTGGGTCGAGAAAGAGGAGCGCCGCGTGAACGCGAAGAGCCTGCTGGGCGTTCTGTCTCTGGGCATCGTGGGCGGTACCACCATCCGCATTATCGCGGACGGTGCGGATGAGCAGGCTGCAGTCGATGGCCTGATCAAGCTGGTCGAGTCTGGCTTTGCAGAGTAATTCGAGCCTTTGATCTTTTGAAGCGGTGGGAGTATTTCCTGCCGCTTTTTTGGTAGGATGAGAAGAAGGAGGCATGTGCCGTGAAAGGTTCGACAACGAAGCTGCTGAAGAAAGTGAACGACATCTGCGAGGAGGGCACCATCTGGAAGGTGTTCTTCGGCCTGTTTGCAGCGCTGCTGGCGGCAGACCTGCTGCTGCCCGCCCTCACCGAGGAAAAGCCGAAGCTGTGGTGCTGCATCCTGGCCGGTGCGGGCATGGGCAGCGCCTGTTATAACATCCGGAAAGCCAGACGCATCCGGGAAGAAAAACAGAACCACGAGCACGACGAAGAAGAATGACGAAAGCAGAACTCTACCAGAAAGCCTGTATGCTGCCGCTGCTGCCCGGTGTGTATATCATCCGGGATAAGACCGACACCATCATCTATATCGGCAAGGCCAAGCGGCTGCGCATCCGGGTGAGCCAGTATTTCCGGGAGGGGGTCCCCCACGACAACAAGGTCAGCCAGATGATCGCCCACGCCTATGCGTTCGACGTCATCGTCTGCCAGAGCGAGTTCGAGGCGCTGGTGCTGGAAGCCAGCCAGATCAAGGCCCACACCCCAAAATATAACATCCTGCTGAAGGACGACAAGGGCTACAGCTATATCAAGGTGACGAAAGAGCCGTGGCCGCGTCTGTCTTTCACGCTGCAAAAGGAGGACGACGGCGCAGAGTATCTCGGCCCGTATACCTCCAGCTTTGCGGCCCGGCAGATGGCGGAAACGGCGATGGATGCCTTTCTGCTGCCCCGGTGCAATAAGCGCTTCCCGCAGGACTGCGGCAAAGGGCGCCCCTGCCTGAACGCCCACATCGGCAAGTGCATGGCGGTGTGCAGCGGCAGGATCAGCTGCGAAAACTACAATCAGGCCGTGAAGAGTGCGGTGCATCTCATCCGCTATGGCAAAAAGGACATCCTGAAAACGCTGAACGAGCGGATGCAGGAAGCGTCTGACCGGCTGGAATTTGAGACGGCGGCTCTGCTGCGGGATCAGATCAACGCCATCACCAAGGTGACGGCGGGCCAGAAGGTGGTCGTGGACCCGGATGTGGAGATGGACGTGGTGGCGCTGGCCGGGACCCCCAGCAGCGTCTGCGCGGCGGTCCTGCGCTTCCGCGAGGGGCGGCTGACGGACAAGCGGGAGTTTCTCTTCCACGATACCGCCGACATTGCGGCGGTGCGGGAGGAGTTCCTGCCCCGCTATTATCTGGACGATGAGCAGATCCCCAAGGTCATCGCGGTGGACGAGCTGCCGCCGGACAGCGATGCACTGCAGCAGGCCCTGAACGAAAAGCGGGGGAGCGAGGTGCAGCTCTATGTCCCTCAGCGGGGCGACAAGGCCCACCTCATCGAGATGGCCCACACCAACGCCGTGGAGCGCTTGGCGCGGGAGAGCGGCCGCTACGCCCGCGAGGAAAAGCTGCTGGACGAGCTGGCGCAGGTGCTGGGGCTTTCGAAGCCCCCCCGCACCATCGAAAGCTACGATATCTCCAACTGGGGCGACGGTTCCAGCGTCTGCGGCATGGTGGTCTTCCGGGACGGCAAGCCCTACAAGACGGGCTACCGGAAGTTCAAGATGCAGACGGTGCTGGGCACCGACGACTACGCTTCGCTGGCCGAAACGGTCTCGCGCCGGGCGGCGGCCTACGAACGGGTTCATGAGCTGGCCGCCCATGGGCAGGCCAGCGAGGATTACTTCGGCGAGAAGCCGGACCTGCTGCTGATGGACGGCGGCAAGGGCCAAGTCAGCGCGGCCAAGGCGGCGCTGGCGGGCACCAAGCTGGCGGATGTGCCGCTGTTCGGCATGGTCAAGGACGACCACCACCGCACCCGCGCCATCGTGGACAGCGACGGGCGGGAGATCGCCATCAACATGAACCGGGGGACATTCACCTTCATCACGGCCATCCAGGACGAGACCCACCGCTTTGCCAATGCCTACCGCAAGCAGCAGATGAAGAAAAAGAGCTATTCTTCCACCTTGACCGAGGTGCCCGGCGTCGGGCCGAAGACGGCCAGAGCGCTGATGGCGCAGTTCAAGAGCGTGGGGGCAGTCCGGGAAGCAACACCGGAACAGCTGGAGAACACGCCCGGCGTGGGCCCTCAGTTGGCGCAGACGATCTATGACTATTTCCGCACGACGGGTTAATGTACTCTTTTGTGCGCCAAAAGAGTACCAGAAAAGCCGCTTTGAGAAGCTCGGCGGTGGCGAAGCCATGAAAGCCCCTGCGGGGCTTTTAAGCCGACGTCCGGTTTGCGAAGCAAATGCCGCGTGTTCAGCGCGGCAAGGACGGGAGGCACGAATCAAGGGCTGCTCGCCCTTGATAATCCCAAAGAAGAAGGCCCTGCCAAAAAATCGGGCGGTGCGCCAGTCGGCGCAAACGCTTTTCCGATTTTTCGACAGGGCCGATTTTAATTTGCCTTAGTTTTCCGAGGAGATGTCCTGACCGAAGTATTTTTCGCTCAGCTCCTTGAGGGTGCCGTCGGCGCGGAGTTCGTCGATGGCGTTGTTGATGGCTTCCAGCAGGGTGGCGCTGGCATCGTCCTTGCGCAGGGGGATGGCCACGTGAGAGGCCTCCTCGGTCTGAGCGACGATCTTGAAGTCGGCGTCCGGATGGACGTTCAGATAGTCGTAGAAGGAGACGTCGGCGTTCAGGGTCGCGTCGATGCGGCCGGCGGTCAGCAGCTGGATGGTCTCTTCCAGCGTGTCAATGCCCTGCACAGTAGCGCCGTAGCTCTCGGCCAGCTCCATATAGGTGGAGGCCAGGCTGTTGGCGGTGGTCTTGCCCTTCAGGTCTTCGAAGGTCTGGATGGTATCATTGTCCTTCTTGACGGCAAGGGCGGTGTGGATGTAGCCGTAGGGGGTGGTGAAGTCGTAGGTCAGAGCGCGCTCGTCGGTGACTTCGACGCCGTTGCAGACCATGTCATAGCGGCCTGCATCCAGACCGGCGAACAGGCTGTCCCAGTCGCTCTCGACATATTCCGGCTCCACGCCCAGCTTCTCGGCGATGGCGCGGGAGACCTCGACATCGTAGCCGACGAGGGTGTCGCTCTCGTCGTGGTAGCTCCAGGGCTGCCAGGCACCTTCCAGTGCCACGATGAGCTTGCCGTTGGCCTGGATGGCGGCAAGCTGGTCAGCGGCCTCAGCGGATTCGCTCTTGGAACTCGAATTGCTGTTCGAACTGGACGCGTTGGAAGAGCAACCGGACAGGGTGAACACACCGGCAGCAGCCAGAACGCTCATCAGGGAGATAAAGGTTCTTCTTTTCATGGTATCATATCCTTTCGAAAATGGGAGAATCAAATAGAATAAATTATGTGTGCTGCGAGATCTTCTGCAAAAATTCGCGGGTGCGCTCTTCTTTTGGATTTGCGAAGAACTCCTGCGAGGGGGCCTGCTCCACGACGACGCTGTTCTCCATGAAGACGGTCTTGGAAGAAACATTCCGCGCAAAGCCCATCTCGTGGGTGACGACCAGCATGGTCATCCCCTCCTCGGCCAGCTGGCGCATGACCGAGAGCACTTCGCCCGTCAGTTCCGGGTCCAGGGCCGAGGTGGGTTCATCGAAATAGATGATCTCCGGGTCGGTGGCAAGGGCGCGGGCGATGGCCACCCGCTGCTGCTGGCCGCCGGAAAGCTGGCGGGGATAGGCGTCTGCCCGGTCGGCCAGACCGACCTTTGCCAGCATCTTCCGGCCGATGGCATCCGCTTCTGCCTTGGGCATTTTACGGGCCACGACCAGCCCTTCGGTGACATTTTGCAGGGCGGTCTTGTTCCGGAACAGGTTGTAGTTCTGGAAGACGAAGGCCGTCTTTTTGCGCAGGCGGGCGATGTCGGCGCCGGAGATCCTGCTGAGGTCGAAGGTCTCGCCGTCAAAGGTCAGGCTGCCGCTGTCGGTGGGCTCCAGAAAGTTCAGGCAGCGCAGAAGGGTCGTCTTGCCGGAACCGCTGGGGCCGAGGATGGCGACGACGTCGCCTTTTTCCACGGTCAGGTCCACGCCCCGGAGCACGTCCAGTGTGCGAATCACCCGGCGGGCATGGCCGCGCGGGAACGGCCCGATGTGAAAATGCGGTTTCTCGTCGTAGGTGCGAAAGGATTTGTGAATGTTCTGGATCTCTAACATGGCCATGATGCGTCCCCCTTTCTCACTGGAAGCCGTGGGCGTTCAGCTGACGCTCCAACAGGCTCTGCAGCTTGGTGACGACCGTGCAGAACAGCAGATAGACCACGGCGACCTCGCAGTAGATGGGCAGGAAAATGTAGGTGCGGGCGGCAACGCGCTGGCCGGCCATGAACAGTTCGGCGACCGTGATGTTCGATGCCAGCGAGGTGTCCTTGATCATGCCGATGAGCGAGTTGGACAGGGCAGGCACCGCCGTGCGCAGCGCCTGCGGCAGCACGATGCGGCGCATGATCTGCCACCAGGTCATGCCCACGCAGTAACCGGCTTCCAGCTGGCCCTGGGGCACGCTTTCCAGCGCGCCGCGCATGGTCTCGGCGCAGTAGGCCCCCTCGTTGATGGCAAAGGCGATGACGGCTGCCGGGAACGCGTCCAGCATGATGCCGATGCTGGGCAGACCGTAGAAGATGATGAACAGCTGCACCAGCAGCGGTGTGCCGCGGATGACCCAGATGTAGAACCGGGCCAGTTGGCGCAGCACCGGCACATTGGCGTACTGCACCAGCGCCACCACCACGGCCAGCACCATGGCAAGGCTGAAGGAGATGAAGGTCAGCGGGATGGTCATGGTGAGGCCCGCCGACAGGATACGGGGCAGCGCTTCCCACAAAACGCTGGCCGTGCGGTTGGAAAGAATGGCTTCAAGCATTTGAAAAAACTTCCTTATCTGAAAAAAGAACCTGCAGAGGTTTGATGAGAGACCTGAAACGAAGCGTTCGGGCAGGGAATATCCTATAATTCCTACCAGAATACTATAACATGTTTTTCCAATCGGCGCAATTCGTTTGGGCAAATCCCCTGTTATTCCTAAAATCGCGGGGAAACACGCGCTAACTTTGTGCAGTCTGGCAAGGAGTTGACGTTGCAGGCGGTTTCGTGTACAATGAGACCAGACGAGCCGCCCACTGCGGCGCACAACAGGCCCGCGACGAAAGCCGCGCGGCAGATTCGGAGGATTTGAACGTGACGAAACAGAAAATCGGTATCCTGGGTGCGGGCACCTGGGGCATGGCTCTGGCACGGATGCTGTGCGTGAGCGGGAACGATGTGCTGGTCTGGTCTGCCATCGAAAAGGAGATCGACGCCCTGTCGAGCACCCGTGTGCATCCCAATCTGCCCGGAATGAAGATCCCGGAGGAGCTGCGCTTTACCAAGAGCGTGGAGGAAGTGTGCCGGGACAAAGACATCCTGCTGTTTGCAGTGCCGTCGGTCTTCGTGCGCTCCACGGCTGCCAAGGCCCGGCCCTATGTGGCCGAGGGGCAGATCATCGTGGATGTGGCCAAGGGCATCGAGCCGGACACCCTGTACACCATGACGGAGGTTCTGGCCGATGAGCTGGGCCGGGAGGGCGGCCCGAAGAAGGTGCACCTGGTGGCGCTGTCCGGCCCCACCCACGCCGAAGAAGTGGCCATCGACCTGCCCACCACCATCGTTTCGGCCAGCCCGGACGTGGAGGCGGCACAGTTCGTGCAGGAGGTGTTCTCCAACAGCGTCATGCGCGTCTACACCAACGAGGACATCAAGGGCGTGGAGCTCAGCGGTGCCATGAAGAACGTCATCGCGCTGGGCGTGGGCATCTCCACCGGCCTGGGCTACGGGGACAATGCCCGCGCCGCCCTCATCACCCGCGGCATCGCGGAGATCGCCCGGCTGGGCGTGGCCATGGGCTGCAACGTCCACACGTTCGCGGGTCTGGCGGGCATCGGCGACCTCATCGTCACCGCGACCAGTATGCACAGCCGCAACAACCGCGCCGGCATCCTCATCGGCAAGGGCGAGACGCCGGAACAGGCCGTCAAGGAAGTCGGCATGGTGGTCGAGGGTATGAACGCCCTGCCCGCCGCGCTGGAACTGGCGGAGCGGTATCAGGTGGAAATGCCCATCGTGCAGACTGTGAACGCCATCGTCAACGAGGGCATGGGCGCGGCAGAAGCCGTCCGCACCCTGATGGACCGCGACCCCAAGAACGAGCTGCCCAAGGGGTACGAGAAGTAAGAGATACGGCAATTTATAGCAGTTTGCACTTTTAATGCACAAGCAACATCCGCAAACTGCATATCGCAATATGCCGTTTTTGATCGGCACTATTTTTGAAAATTTCGATGTTAAGACAAAAGCGAGAGACACGAAGTGGAAAACTTCATATCTCTCGCTTTTTTATTTTCGAAAATCAACGAAGGGAGTTGGGAGAAGAGTAATAGTGCATAGCGGCGGCTTTTAGCATGGTGTTACCGTAATCGCTGATGTTGATATGGACCCATTGTGTCTCACCGGATTGATAGTAAACGTCTTTCAGCAGTGGGCAGTTTTCGAAGGCATCGTTTTCAATTGTGTTGACGGAGAGAGGAATATAGACTGCTTGCAGAATAGAACATTCTTCAAAAGTACCCCAAGCAATTTTTTTAAGATTATTGGGGAGAATAATTTTTTGAATGCTTGTCCGAGAAAACACTTTCTCATCAATTACGCTGACAGTTTCTGGAATGGTGATAGAACGAAGTGACTTGCAACCGTTGAACGCTTCACCATGAAGCCTTTTCAGCTTTTCAGGAAGAGTAATGGCGGGAAGAGCAGAGCAATCTCGAAAAATTTTATAGGGAAGCTCCAGAATCGTATCATTGAGTGAAACACTCTTCAATTGGGGACAAGCTTCGAACATGCACTGCGAAAGAACAGAACACTTTATGGTAGCCGACACGAGATTTTTGCAATCGTAGAAAGGCGCGGAATCATTGTAAGAATTATAACTGACAACAGTGGAAGGAACAACAACAGTGGTCAGACCAGATTCACTAAATGCGTGCCATCCCAGAGATTCCAAGCCTTCGGGGAGATTGATTGAAGTCAGACTTGTGCATCCTAAAAAGGCTTTATAGCCAATCGATTTGATGGTAGAAGGAAGCTGAACATTGCGAAGGCTGGTAGAGCCATCGAACTCATAGATGCTTTCTACACCTTCGTTCAGAATCAGCTCTTCCAGATACTTACTGCCGCCATAGTGGACTTTCTTATAACATCCGGGAACGATCATCTTTGTGATTTTTCCACCGAGGTTTCCGTCCAGTTCAACGATTTTCCGACCAGACCATTTTTCGGGAAGTGTGATGACACCCATAGGCTGCGCGCCATTGCTGTCATAGCCCGTCAGAACGGCAGTGCCATCGTCATTGTTACGAGTTTCCCAGATGATTTTGCTCTGTTCAACGTCCGGAGTGCTGGAAGCGTCCGAACTGCTGGAGGAACTACCGGATGAACTTGGTGCAGGCGGTTCTGGTGATGCTGATGGGGAAGAGGAACTTGGCGCGTCAGGAACTTCGCTGCATCCGCCAAGGACGCTCGTGACAGATACCGCAAAAGCAGTTGTACCGGCGAGTTTTAGAAAATTACGGCGGTCCATTTTCTTAGACATAAAAATCCTCCCGTTTTTATTTTCGCACATGATTCAATGACTTGCATGAAAAAAAACTTGATAACCAAACGGATATCATAACCAAAGAATAGCATTTCCTCGATGTATTGTCAAGATATCCATTTAGATATCAGGAGGACGCTTATGGCTTACTACCGCAGAATACGTGACATGCGCGAGGACCACGACTTGACACAAAGACAGGTAGCAGTAATACTGCAAATGCCGCAGCCGCAGTACAACCGGTATGAACAGGGACTCAGAGATGTTCCCACAACGGTTCTGATAAAACTTGCTGATTTATATGAAACTTCTACGGACTATCTGCTGGGAAGAACCAATCGGGCCGAAATGATAAAATAAAAGCAGATGGAGAACGTAGAAAAAGGCATTTGCAGAAAAATTCAAAAATATCTCAAATATTTTACCAAAATAACACCCGAAAGGGTAGTAAGACGAAACGGTTTCTGGTATACTGACCTTGTATGAAAGTTTATGAGGGGGAGTTTTTATGCCTTCGACCTATGCACACCGCTGCTTTGGCGCGGATGTTCTGATCCAGCTGCCGGAAGCGCTCCAGAAGAAGATCGAGCCGTACCGTGCGCTGTACGATATAGGCCTTCATGGGCCGGACCTGCTGTTCTACTATAAGGCGCTGCAGTCCAACCCGGTGAACCGGCTGGGCAATGCCATGCACGAGCAGCCGGGCACCGTCTTTTTTGAACGGGCGCGCGGCGTGATCCGGAACGCCAAAAACCGGGATGCCGCGCTGGTGTATGCGCTGGGGTACATCTGCCATTTTGCGCTGGACAGCACCTGCCACCCTTATGTGGAGCAGTACGTCCGCACCAGCGGCGTGAGCCACTGTGAGATCGAGACGGAATTCGACAACCAGCTGCTCCGCCGGGAGGGCCGCGACCCGCTGCACGACCTGACGGCCAGCCACATCCAGCCCAGCCGCATCTGGGCGAATGTGGTGGCACCCTTCTATGAGGGCGTCACGGTGGATGAGGTCTATCAGGCCATGACCGGCATGGTCTTCGTGCACAAGATGCTGCTGGCTTCGAACCCGGTCAAGCGCTGGGTGGTGCTGACGGCCATCCGGGCAGCGGGCAAGTGGGAGTTCATGCACGGGCTGGTGGCGAACCCGCAGCCGAACCCGCAGTGCACCGAGAGCGGAAAGCAGCTGGATGCGCTGTACCAGAGCGCCATCCCGCTGGCGGTGCGGCTCATCAACGAGTATGTGGCCGGGCTGGACACCGATGCGCCGCTGGATGCGGCCTATCAGCACACCTTTGGAGAGAATTGAGAGGGACTATGGAACAAAACAAAAAATTCAGCCCGACCGGGCTGGAACGCGCGTGGATCTTATACGATGTCGGCAACTCAGCCTTTGTGCTGCTGGTGGCGACGCTCATCCCCATCTTTTTCAACGCTCTGGCGGAAGAAGGCGGCCTGAGCTCAGTGGACTATCTGGCATACTGGGGCTATGCGGCCTCGGCTGTGACCATCATCACGGCGGTGCTGAGCCCCATCCTCGGCACACTGGCCGATACGCGGGGCTTCAAAAAGCCCATCTTCATCCTCTGCCTGGTGGTGGGCGTGGCTGGCTGCTGCGCCATGGGCTTGGCCAAGACCTGGCTGCCCTTCCTGCTCATCTTCGTCTTTGCGAAGGTGGGCTTCTCCGGCAGTCTGGTGTTCTATGACTCGATGCTGAGCGATGTCACCACCCCGGACCGGATGGACGTAGTCTCCTCCCGCGGGTATGCGTGGGGCTACATCGGCAGCTGTGTGCCCTTTGTGGTCTGCCTGGCGCTGGTGCTGGGGTCCGGGGCCATCGGCCTGAGCCAGATGACGGCGCTGAACATCGCGCTCTTCATCACAGCGGCGTGGTGGCTGGCAATGACCCTGCCCCTGCTGAAAACCTACCGGCAGCTGCATTATGTGGAGGTGGAGAAACACGCCATCCGGCAGAGCTTTGCCCGCATCGGCCACACGCTCCGCCACCTGCATGAGGACAAGCAGGTATTCTGGTTCCTGCTGGCGTTCTTCTGCTACATCGACGGCGTCTACACCATCATCGACATGGCCACGGCCTACGGCACTGCGCTGGGGCTGGACACCACCGGCCTGCTGCTGGCGCTGCTGGTGACTCAGATCGTGGCGTTCCCGTCGGCGCTCATCTTCGGGCGGCTGTCGGCGAAGTATCCGTCTACCACCCTCATCCCGGTCTGCATCGCGGCCTATGCGGGCATCGCGCTGTTTGCGTTCTTCCTGACCCAGCAGTGGCAGTTCTGGGTGCTGGCCTTCGTCGTGGGCATGTTCCAGGGCGGTGTGCAGGCGCTCAGCCGCTCCCACTTTGCCAAGATCATCCCGCCGGAGAAGTCGGGCGAGTATTTCGGCCTGTTCGACATCTGCGGCAAGGGGGCATCCTTCCTGGGTACCATGATCGTCAGCGTGGGCAGCCAGCTGACCGGCAGCGCCAATGTGGGTGTCGGCTCGCTGATCGTGCTGTTTATTGTGGGCTTTGTGCTGTTCCGGGTGTCTTGCAAAGAAGGCATGATTACGGAGTAAGTTGGTACTCTTTTGCGCGCCAAAAGAGTACCAGAAAAGCCGCTTTGAGAAGCTCGGCGGTGGCGAAGCCATGAAAGCCCCTGCGGGGCTTTTAAGCCGACGTCCGGTTTGCGAAGCAAATGCCGCGTGTTCAGCGCGGCAAGGACGGGAGGCACGAATCAAGGGCTGCTCGCCCTTGATAATCCCAAAGAAGAAGGCT
>NZ_JAFREH010000011.1:88777-99622 GCF_017377625.1 Faecalibacterium sp. Marseille-Q3530
TGAAAGCCCCTGCGGGGCTTTTAAGCCGACGTCCGGTTTGCGAAGCAAATGCCGCGTGTTCAGCGCGGCAAGGACGGGAGGCACGAATCAAGGGCTGCTCGCCCTTGATAATCCCAAAGAAGAAGGCTCTGCCAAAAAATCGGGCGGTGCGCCAGTCGGCGCAGACGCTTTTCCGATTTTTTAGCAGAGCCGATTTTTATTGGCGGGCCGCACGCAAAAGAGAACATCTCCGGATTGTTTGTTGCGTCTTACAGCGCACCGTGATACAATAAACAAAAATCCATTTGAAAAAGGAGAATCCCAATGAAGCAATATCCCGGTTATACCGTCGTGCGCTGCGAGGACTGCCCCGAACAGCACGGTACCCTGACCGTGCTGACCCACGATGTCAGCGGTGCGACCATCCTGCTGGTGGAGAACGAAGATGTGAACAAGGCGTTCGGCATCGGCTTCGGCACCTTCCCATCGGATGACACGGGTGTGTTCCACATTCTGGAGCACTCGGTGCTGGCGGGCAGCGAAAAGTACCCGGTGACCTCGCCGTTTTTGCAGCTGCTCAAGAGCAGCATGGCGTCCTTCCTGAACGCGATGACCTTCCCGGATAAGACGGTCTACCCCTTCGCCACCCCCAACGAGACCGACTTCCGGAACCTGATGGACGTCTACCTGAACGCGGTGTTCTGCCCGCTGGCCATGGTGGACCGGGCTGTGTTCGAGCAGGAGGGCTGGCACCGCGATGCCGACGGCACCGTGAGCGGCGTCGTCTACAATGAGATGCAGGGCGCGCTGGCCTCCCCGGATGCACAATTGCAGGATGCGCTGGAGCGGGCGATGTTCCCGGATACGGCCTACGGCTTTGTGTCCGGCGGTGACCCGGCCTCCATCCCGGCGCTGACCTATGAGAAGTATCAGCGGGTGTACCGCCGCCATTACAGCGCCGACAACTGCTGTGTGACCCTGTATGGCAGGATGGATATGGCCGAAAAACTGGCCTTCCTGGATGAACACTACCTGAGCAGGATGCCCAAGGGCACCAGCCAACCCAGACTGACGCTGCAGGACGAGCAGCCGGGCGTCTGCGTGAACATCCCGTACTATACCGAAAAGCCGGAGGCCGACCAGGTGCAGTGTGCGCTGGCCTGGTACACCGGCGCATTTGCCGACCGGGAACGCCAGCTGGGCGTGGAGATCCTGCTGGATGCGCTGCTGGGGTCGAATCAGTCGCCGCTGAAGGCTGCGCTGCTGGAACAGCAGCTGGGTGCCGACATCGACATCGGCTTTGACGACAGCACTTTGCAGCCCACGCTGGAACTGGTGCTGCGCGGTGCCACCGAGGAGACCGCAGGCCGGTTTGCGGCCGGGGTCCGGAGCGCCGTGGACGACATCCTGGCCGAGGGCATCCCGGAAGACCTGCTGCTGGCCAGCCTGAACGCGGCAGAGTTCGCCTCGCTGGAGCGGCCGGGCAGCCTGCCCGACGGTGTGCTGGACGCCATCCATGCAGCGACCGGCTGGCTCCACGCCGGGGACCCGACCCTGCTGCTCCACACGAATCAGCTCTTCGCCGCCCTGCGGGAGAAGATGGCCTCCGGCTGGTTCAACGACCTGCTGCGGGAGCTGTTCGCGGCTGCGCCGGTGCAGGTCATTCAGGTGCCGACCCTGCCCAAGGCGGAAGAACCCGATGCAGCCCCGGCCCGCACCGACGGCAAGCTGGCACTGGACCATCCGCTGACGGTGGCAGACCTGGGCGAGGGCAGCCCCAGCGCCGAGGGCGTTGTGGGCAGCGTGGCCGGTGCGGAGCTGCTGCACCACCCCTCCAAAGGCAGTTTGTATCTGAACATTTACTATGACCTCGGCGGGCTGACCACCGAAGAAGTGCAGTATCTCGACCTGCTGACCGATGTGCTGGACGAGCTGGACACCCCGCGCCACACGGCCCGCGAGCTGAACACCCTGCGCAGCACCTGGCTGGGCGACAGCCAGGCTTGCATCAGCTTCTGGACCGGGCGGCAGGCGGGGAACCCCTGCCACGCAAAGCTCACCCTGAACATGAGCCTGCTGGAGCGCAGTCTGGAAAAGGCTGTGGAACTCGGCGGCGAGTGGCTGTATGAGACCCGGCTGACCGGCGCAAAGGCCGAAGCGGCCTTCGCCCGTGTGCTGAGCCAGCAGAAGCTGAACATGGAGCAGCAGTTCCTCCAGATGGGCAACCAGTACGCCGCCGTGCGCGCCGGAAGCCACTATTCGGTGGAGTATGCGCTGAGCGAGGCATGCAGCGGCGTGACAGGGTATCACTTCCTGTGCGTGCTGCTGGAACAGGCCGACTGGGCCGACCTGGGCCGGAAGCTGGAAGCCGTGCGGGAAAAGGTGCTGCACCATGCAGCCCTGACCATCAGTCTGCACGGCAGCGAGGATGCCCGGAAGCAGCTGGAAGCCCTGCTGCCCAGCAGTGCCTTTGCCGAGGGGATGCGTTCGCCCGCCCGGCCCTACACCCAGGCGCTGACGGCTCCGGTGAACGAAGCCTTTATTATCGACGGCGGGGTGAACTACGACATCCTGACCTGGCCGCAGGAGCGGAAGCCGGAGCGCCGGGTGCTGGCCCGCGTGATGAGCTACGAGTATCTGTGGCACCACATCCGCGAGGTGGGCGGCGCGTACGGCACCGGCATGGTGACCCGCGCCGAGACGGAGTATCTGTATACCTACCGTGACCCGCATCTGGCCGAGAGCTACGAGACCTTTGCAAAGGGCCCGGCGGAACTGGCCGCCCGCGCGTACACCGAAAAGGACCTGACGGATTCCATCGTGGGCACCGTCTCCGAGATGGACAAGCCCATGAAGCCCAGCGCAGAGGCGCGGGACCTTGACCGCCGGTATTTCTGCGGCATCACCGACGCGATGCTGGCCGCAGACCGCAAGGCCCTGTGCAGCGTGGACGCTGCCGCGCTGAAGGCCATGGCCGCAGAGCTGGGCACCGCGATGCAGCACGGCACCCGCGTGGCTTTTGGCAGCAAGGAGGCTGTGGAAGGCGCAACGGGCCTGTTTGACCGCATCGAGACGCTGTAACACAAGATAAATAAGAGATCCCCCGGCGGTTGGAACGCTCTGAACGGAGAGCGGCCCGGCTGACCGGGGGATCTTTTGTTTTTTTACGGAGCGTCGTCCAGCGTTTCGGCGATGACATAGCGGGGGCGGCGTTTGACTTCGTCGTAGATCTTGGCGAGGTAGTAGCCGATGATGCCGAGGCTGAACATGAGCAGTGTGCCGGTGAAGAGCTGCAGCAGGATGACCGTGGTGAAACCTTCGAGCGCTTCGCCTGCAAGATAGCGGAACAGCGCCTCGCCGCCCACCAGAAGGGTGGCAATCAACATCAGAAAGCCCATCAGGATGACGAGGTAGAGCGGGGCCGACGTGAAGGATGCCAGGCTGGAAATGGCGTAGCGGATGAGGCTGAAAGTAGACCAGCTGCTCTGCCCGGCAGTGCGGGGCTGGACGTCGAACTCCACCCGCGCCGTGCGGAAGCCCACCCACGCCGAGAGGGCGCGGTAGAAGGTGTTCCGCTCCGGCAGATTCAGCAGGACGAGCACGGCCTTGCGGTCCAGCAGCTTGAAGTCGGAGCTGCTGCGCAGGTCGGTCTTGGCCGCCTTGCTGATGAGCCCATAGAACCAGCGGGCGGCGGTGCGGTGGGCGGCGCTTTCGGTGCCGCGCTCGCGCTTGACGCCCTCCACGACCTCGATGCCCTGGGTCCAGAGCCGGTACATTTCGGGGATCGTTTCTACGGGGTGCTGCAAGTCACAGTCCAGCGTGACGCAGCAGTCGCCGCGGGCGGCCTGCAGCCCGGCGCACAGGGCTGCTTCCTTGCCGAAAGCGCGGGAGAACCGGATGCCCCGCACCTGCGGGTACGCCTGCGCCGTCTGGCGGATGATGTCCCAGCTGTTGTCGGTGGAGCCATCGTTGACGAAGAGCACCTCATAGCGGATGTGGGCGGCGGTGAGGACCTCGGCCAGCCGCCGGGCCATTTTGGGGATGTTCTCCGCCTCGTTGTGGGCGGGAAGGATGACGGAGAGAAGCGGTTCAGCGGCCAAGGTGCTCGACCTCCTTTCGGCTGAGGGTGTGCAGAGCATGGGCCTCGACCGCCCGGCCCTCGGACAGATAGAAGGGGTGAAAATCGGTCTTCTGCGGGTCAAAGAAGGGCCCGCCCGGCTCCACGCCGCCGGGATGGAAGAGCAGCTCGACCGGCTGGCCGCGTTTCTGCGCCAGACGGAGGTACTGCGGCAGCACGGCCCGGACGCGGTCGGCGTCCATGTGGCCGGAGAAGAGGATGCCGCAGAACAGGGCCGTGGGGATGCCGCTGCGGCGGAATGCGGGGCGGTCGAGCAGCCAGCAGCCGTTCAGCACGGCCTGCTTGACGGCATTGACGGCGGAATAGCTGCCCCAGAGCCGGGGACAGCCGACAAAGGGCGACAGCGGCTCGGCCGGGATGCGCAGATGCTCGACCGGGAGATGGTGGTCGGCAAGGATATGCAGCAGCGTCCGGAAGACCAGCGGGATCATGTGGGTGTGCTGGTGGCTGTCGATGCGCAGGGGCGTCCCGGCGGGGAAGAGGGCGGCATAGGCGAGGAGCTGGCGCTCCAGTTCCCGGTAGAGCTGGGCGGCAAAGGCCCTGCGCCGGGGCGTCAGCGAGAGCCGCAGAAGCCCGGTGAAGGAGTTGCAGAAGCTGCCGTCCGGCCGGACGAGCAGCGGGATCTCCGCAGCGGGAGAAAGGGCTTTGCCCTCCACCAGATTGAGGTGGACGGCCAGCTTCAGCCCGGAAGGGCGCAGCGCGGCGACGGCTTCTTCCAGCGAACCGTTGGGCACGATGCTGACGCTGTTCAGGCAGCCGTGAGTTTGGCAGTCCCGGATGAGGGCATCGCCGTGGGCGGTCATGCCGTAGTCATCGGCGTGAAAATAGAGGATGGGAGGTTCAGTCATCTGCATCGATCCCCTCTCCTGCCCGGATGACGATGGTATCGCCCACGACTGCGACCGAACCGGTCTGCGGCCAAAGGGGCATCTGACGGACTTCGTCCAGCGCGAGGAGCTGCTGCTTTTCTGCGCGGGTGGCAAAAGTGTAGTCGGTGGAGCAGTAGTCGTTCAATGCAGCCGTGAGGACGCTCTGGCCCACCGTCGGATTATCGGCGAAGAGGATGAGGCCGGCCGTGTAGCCGGTCATTTCCGGGGAGAGGTCGGCAGAATAAGCCCTGGAATCGGGCAGATGGCCGATGACGGCGATCCGGGTGCAGGCGTCCGCGCCGTCCAGCTGCTCGATGCGGTCTGCAATGCGCAGAAGGGTGCCGTAGGAGCGCTCATAGCTCATCTGGGACAGGTGATAGCAGACATTGGCCAGCACGATGCAGTAAAAGACGATGGCCCCGCCCACGAGGAGGATGGCCCAGCTCCGGAGCGCGGAAGCGCGCGGCGAGAGACCGTCCAGCCGCTCGTAGAACAGCACGAAGCACAGATAAAAGGCGGCGTAGCCCATGGTCATCAGGTTGTGGTAATCGACCCAGGGGTTGAGGAAACAGAGGGCCGCGGCCCCCAGCGGCAGTGCGGCCAGATAGACGAGCAGGAGCCAAAAGCGGACCGGGTCGTGCCAAAGGGTCTGCTGTACGAGGACGGTCAGCAGGAAAACGGCCAGCAGGGCAAAGACCAGAACGTTGAGCACGAACCAGACCGTGAGGCCGTTGTGCAGGTCAAAGAAGAAGCGGAAGAAGCGGGTGATGCAGCCATGCAGAGCCGACCAGAGATGGAGAAAACCGACGGTGTCGAAGCCCTGATAGTCGGACAGGGCGGTGCCGGAAAAGGCCAGAACCAGCTGCAGGGCCACAGCATAGACCGCTCCGGCCAGCACACCACCTGCCAGAAACCGCCCCGCACTGCGGAGGGACGCGGCAGCGCTGCGGCGGTGAAAGAGCAGATCGTCCAGCAGCCAGACCAGAAGCAGGGTGATGGTGACGGTCAGATAAGCCTGATAGATGCCCACGGAGAACCACAGGCAGGCTGCCCCCGCGAAGAAGGAACGCCAGCCCGGCCGGGTGAGCAGAAGCGCGCTGAGGCAGGCGGCCAGCATGGCCAGACAGTAGCCGTCGGCGACGTATTCATAGGCAAAGGTGGAGGTGACGGTGGGAAAGACCGCGATCAAAGCCCCGGTCAGCACCAGCGCCACCGGCTTTTTCAGGTGCAGCAGCGCCGCCACGCAGACCGCCGAACCAGCCAGGAACAACAAGCCCAGCAGCAGGTTCAGCCATGGCAGGTCGTAATAGGAGCTGAGCCCGCAGGCCAGCGAGAGAAAATAGCGGCCATATTGTAGCATCTGCTGGGCATCGTACCGGAAGACGAGGGAATCCCAGTTGGGGAGCCAGTTGGCCATCTTATAAAAGTGCGCGAGCAGGCCAAACCCGAAGGCGGAGAAAAACACGAGCCGCCATTCGGGCCAGAACCTGCGGGCAAGCTGCGCAGGCAGCTGATCGGGGTATACCATAAAAAACCTCCGAAGGTCGAAATGAGACGAAGTTTAGTTCTAGTATAAACCATTTGAAAACGATACGCCAGCCCATTTTATGCTTCTCCTTAAAAAATTGAGGGCAGATCCCCCTATTTGCGGAAAAAGAACGCGGACAGGTTGATTTTTGCATGGCAAAATTGTACAGAACGGAAAACGGATTTGAAAAACTACAGAGCGGGCCTACGAAAGGTTGCACTGTTGCAAAAAGATAATTGGTGGTATTATGTTGACAAGCCAAAACGAAAGGATGTGAAATAAACCGAATGGCGCAGAAGATACGACCTTCGGCGGGCAAGGGACTGGACAACCTGCACCGCGCCACGGACACGCTGAGCACGATGCTGGCGCAGGAGGTGAAAGAACTGAACACCCGCCAGAAAGCGGCCCGCCGCGACGGTGCAGAGGCGGCCGGGACCATGAAGGGCCTGAAGGAAGCCACTGCGGTGCTCAAAGATCTGGCCGCTGTGGCCAAGACGCTGAACGAACAGGGCGCGGATGCAGAGGGCCGGGAGTGCGGCGTGGTGCTGCTGCCGCCGGTGGAGGATGTATGAAGACAGGAACGAATGCGCCAGTCGTCTGGCGGCCCCAGCCCCGGCAGAGGGAGTTCATGCGCAGACCGGAGCCGGAGGCTCTCTACGGCGGCGCGGCAGGCGGCGGCAAGAGCGATGCGCTCATCATCGAGGCGCTGCGGCAGGTGCAGATCCCGCACTACCGGGGGCTCATCCTGCGCAAGACCTTTCCCCAGCTGAGTGACCTTGTGGACAAGAGTCTGGTCTACTACCGCCGGGCCTTTCCGGAGGCGCAGTACAACGCCACGAGCCATGTGTGGGTCTTCCCCAGCGGGGCAAAGATCTACTTCGGCTCGATGCAGTACACCAAGGACCGCACGAATTATCAGGGCAAGGCCTTTGATTTCATCGGCTTTGATGAGCTGACCCACTTCGAATGGGAGGAGTACAGCTACATGATGAGCCGCAACCGCCCCACCGGGCCCGGCACGCGGGTGTACCTGCGGGCCACCACCAACCCCGGCGGCGTCGGCCACGGCTGGGTCAAGGCCCGGTTCATCACCCCGGCCCCGCCCGGCACTCCCATCGTGGAAGCGTTCCCGGTGCGGATGCCGGACGGGACGGAAAAGGTGCTGCAGCGGGCGCGGGTGTTTATCCCATCCAGCGTCTTCGACAACCCGGCCTTGCTGGAAAACGACCCGGATTACCTTGCAAGTCTGGCCTCTCTGCCCGAAGCGGAAAAACAGGCTCTGCTCTATGGCAGCTGGGACAGTTTCTCCGGTCAGGTGTTCACCGAGTGGCGGAACGACCCCGCCCACTATCAGGACCAGCGCTGGACCCATGTGATCGCACCGTTCCCCATCCCGAAGCACTGGAAGATCTACCGCGGGTTCGACTTCGGGTTTTCGAAGCCGTTCTCGGTGGGGTGGTACGCGGCGGATGAGGAAGGGCGGCTCTACCGCATCAAAGAGCTGTACGGCTGCACAGGCCGCCCGAACGAGGGGCTGCGGATCGACCCGGTGGAGCAGGCCCGGCGCATCCGGGAGGTGGAGCAGAACGACCCGCAGCTGCGCGGCCGGGTCATTCAGGGCATTGCGGACCCGGCCATCTTCGACGAGAGCCGGGGCGAGAGCATCGCCGCCATGATGGAGCGGGGGCCGAACTTCCTGCACTGGATGCCCGGCGACCACACCCGACTGGCCGGTAAGATGCAGTTCCACTACCGGCTGGCGTTTGACGGAGAGGGGCGGCCCATGTTTCAGGTGTTCGATACTTGCAGGCACTTCCTGCGCACCATCCCGAATCTGGTGTACGACGAGAGCAACGTGGAGGACATCGACACCCGGCAGGAAGACCACATTTACGACGAATGCCGGTATGTCCTGATGGAACACCCCATCTCGCCGCCCCGGCGCACGGCCCGCCCGCCGGTGGGGGACGACCCGCTGGAACTGCACCGGCAGGCGAGATTTTATCGGATTTAGAAAGGAGTAGATTATGGATATCGTGGAAGAAAAACTGCCCATCGGGCCGGAGGAGGTCGCAGAGGCGGCGGCTGTTCTGCAAAAGTACAAGGCAGGCAAGGCGGCGCTCGACAAACGGCTGGTGGACAACGAACTGTGGTTCCGGATGGGGCACTGGAAAAATTACCAGAACCCGATGATGGAGGGCAAGCCCCAGCCGTCCAGCGGGTGGCTGTTCAACTCCATCGCCAACAAACACGCCGATGCGATGGACAACTACCCGGCCCCGAACGTGCTGCCCCGCGCGGCAGACGACGAACAGACTGCGCGGGTACTTTCCAGCATCCTGCCGGTGGTGCTGGAGCAGGCCGATTATGAGCAGGTGTACAGCGACACCTGGTGGCGCAAGCTCAAGCAGGGCACCGGCGTCAAGGGCGTCTTCTGGGACCCGGAAGCGCACGGCGGCCTGGGCGAGATCGCCATCCGGCCCATGAATCTGCTCATGCTCTACTGGGAGCCGGGCGTGGAGGATATCCAGACATCGCCGAACTTTTTCTCGCTGCGGATGGAGAACACCAGACAGCTGGAGACCCGCTGGCCCCAGCTCAAGGGCCACAGCGCCAGTGTACTGGATGTGCCCCGGTTCCTCCACGACGGCGGGCTGGACACCACCGAAAAGAGCGTCGTGGTGGATTGGTACTACAAAAAGCCGGACGCCGAGGGCCGGGTGCTGCTGCACTACTGCAAGTTCTGCAACGGGGTGGTGCTCTACGCCAGCGAGAACGACCCGGCGCTGGCCGGGCGCGGATTCTATGACCACGGCAAGTATCCGTTCGTGTTCGACCCACTGTTCATGGAGGAGGACAGCCCGGCGGGCTTTGGATACATTGATGTGATGAAGGAGTGCCAGACCGCCATCGACCGGATGAACCATGCGATGGATGAGAACGTCCTGCTCGCCTCGAAGCAGCGGTATGTGCTGAGCGACACGGCCGGTGTGAACGAAGAAGAACTGGCAGACCTCTCGCGGGATATCGTCCATGTAGTGGGGCGGCTGGGCGACGACAGCTTCCGCCCCTTGCAGACGGCGGGCCTGCAGGGCAACAGCCTGAGCTACCGCAACAGCCGCATCGAGGAGCTGAAGGAGATCTCCGGCAACCGCGATATGACCCAGGGCGGAACCGCTGGCGGTGTGACGGCGGCTTCGGCCATTGCCGCCTTACAGGAGGCAGGCTCGAAGCTGAGCCGGGATATGCTCAAGAGCGCGTACCGTGCCTTTGCCAGGGAGTGCTACCTCATCCTGGACCTGATGCGGCAGTTCTACGACGAAGAGCGGGTCTTCCGCATCGTGGGGGCCGCAGGCCAGAACGAGTTCGTGCCCTTTTCCGGGGCCGCGCTCCGCCCGCAGCCGGCCGGCACCGTGGGCGGGGTGGAGCTGGGCAGCCGCGAACCGGTCTTCGACATCGTGGTGAGCGCCGAGAAGAAATCGACCTTCAGCCGTCTGAGCCAGAACGAGACCGCCAAGGAGTGCTATCAGCTGGGCTTCTTTGCCCCGGCCAACGCCGATGCGGCTCTGGCAGCGCTGGAGATGATGGATTTTGAGGGCATCGAGAAAGTCCGCCAGCGGGTGCGGCAGAACGGTACGCTGGCCATGCAGCTGGCCGTTTTGCAGAGCCGATTGACGGCGCAGGAACAGCCGGGGAAGGCCGCTGTGACCGGCCCCGCAGACAATTTGAGCACAAAGGCCGCGGCAGATGCCATGGGCCTTGGAAAGGAGAACCGATGATCCGTGTGATCTACAGTGAACTGGACGGCCCGGAGGGCCTGACCCTGCGGCTGGAAGCGTCCGGCCACGCGGGCTATGCCCCCGCCGGGCAGGACATCGTCTGCGCCGGTGCCAGCACCCTGATGCAGGCTCTGGTGAGCCTGCTGGCAGGGGAAAAGACCGCCCGCAGCGATGCCTGGGATGAGCCGGAAGGCCCCCGGCTGGCTGTGACCGCCGCCGCCCCGCAGGAGCCGTGGGTAGAGGGGGCTTTTGAGCTGGCCAAGGCCGGGTTTGCCCTGCTGGCCGAGCGCTACCCGGACAACCTCCGCTTTGCAGACCTGAGCCGCCGGGGCGAAGCGGCCATGATGGACCTGCAATTGTTCGCAGAGGGCGGCAGCGAGACCGGCGGCGCAGGGAGCGCCCCGGCCCTGAGCGAGGCACAGGCCCGGCAGGCCGTCGCCTCCGGCACCCTGAAGCCGGGCCGGGAGGAGGCAGCGCCGCTGGAGACCCCGAAGGAGGAAATCCCGAAGAGAAATCCCGGCCCGGAAGCACCCTGTCCCACCCCGGAAC
>NZ_JAFREH010000012.1:0-97320 GCF_017377625.1 Faecalibacterium sp. Marseille-Q3530
ACCCTGCCCACCCCGGTGGTCTTCATCCTGGTCATCGCCATCTGCGCCATCGTGGGTCTGTGCAACGGTCTGGTCGTCAGCTATCTGAAGGTCCAGCCCTTCATCGCTACCCTGGGTATGCAGCAGGTCGTCTACGGCATCTGCCTGGTCTACACCGGCGGCACCCCCATCGGCTCCCTGAACAAGAACTTCACCTCTCTGGCCTCCAACAGCATCATCGGCATCCCGGTCCTGATCTGGATCGCCCTGATCGTGGCTGCCTGCTTCTGGTTCCTGTACAACAAGACCCGCCACGGCAAGTACATGTATGCCATCGGCGGCAACGAGGCTGCGGCTGAGGTCGCCGGCGTCAACGTCAACGCCACCAAGATCCGCATCTACATCCTGGCTTCCTGCATGTTCGGTCTGGCAGGCTGCCTGTTGGCTGCAAAGTCCGGCGGCGCATCCGTCAACACCGCACAGGGCTATGAGCTGGACGCCATCGCAGCTTCTACCATCGGCGGCGTTTCCACCACCGGCGGTGTCGGCACCGTGCCTGGCATCCTGGTCGGCGTTCTGGTCTTTGAGCTGATGAAGGTCGCTCTGCAGTTCATGAACGTCAACTCCTCCTACACCTACATCGTGCAGGGCCTTGTCATCATCGTGGCTGTCGCCATTGATATCCGCAAGTACCTCGCCAAGAAGTAATTTCCCCCGAAAAGAGAGCGCCTGCTGGGCCGTCCACTCGTTGCAGTGGACGGCCCGCTTTGTTATAATAGAAGAAAAACCAAGGAGAACGACCATGGCAGAATGGAATGAAAAAGAAGCCGAACTCGCCCGCCGCGAAGCACTGCTGGCCGAGCGCGAGGCCCAGCTGGAAAAAGAACAGGCCGAACTGGAAGCGCGCAAGGCGCAGGGCGAAGTGGGGAAGAAGAGCCTGCTGAACAACAACGACCCCAACTTCGTGAACCCCAAGGAAAAGCTCTACGACAAGTTCCCGCTGAGCGTCCACCAGATGGACATCATCATCGGGGTGCTGTTTGCCCTCATCGTTCTGTTTCTGGTGCTGGGTATGACGCACACCAGCTTTTTCGGCCTGTTTGGCGGCTGAAAACGTGGAGCGGGAGCAGCCGCTCTTTGGGAGACTGCGTAGCCCGGCCGAGCCGCACTTGCAATTTCCCCCGGCGGATGGTATCATAAGCACTGCATGTTCTGTGCATATAAACTAGAACCAAGGAGCAATCTTTTGATGAAGATCATGAATCGTATCCTCTCTGTTGTCGCGGCTGCTGCACTGGCCGCCGGTCTGCTGGCAGGCTGCGGCGCTTCCTCTGCCGCAGGCAGCACGGCTTCTTCCGCTGCGTCCAGCGTGGCGGCATCTTCGGAGGCCGCTTCCTCGGAGACTGCATCGGCAGAGGCTTCGGAAGCCAAGGTCAAGGCCCAGTTCACGGTGACCGGGGCCGACGGCGAGAGCCAGACCTTCGACCTGGAAGTGACCGACGGTGAGAAGCTGAGCGATGCGCTGGCCGAGGCCGGCATCATCAGCGCAGACGAGGCCGCTGCAGGCTTTGTCACCACCGTCAACGGCGAGACCGCCGACTGGGACAAGGACAGCGCCTGGTGGTGCCTGACCGATGCTTCCGGTGAGATGACCACCGTGGGCGTGGCGGACATCGAGCTGCACGACGGCGATCGCTATGCCTTTACTTACACGAAATAAGGAACCCATGCACACCAGAGTGCTGCGGCTGGTCCTCAGCGGGCTGATGGGCGCACTTCTGGTGGTGAGCAAACAGGCTATGAGCGGCCTCCCGAACATCGAGCCGGTGACGCTCCTCATCATCCTGTTCGCGCTGGAACTGCCCCGCGAGACGCCGGGGGCCATCACGGTGTTTCTGGTATTGCAGGGGGTGCTGTATGGCTTCGGCCTGTGGTGGGCGATGTATCTGTACGTCTGGTATCTGCTGGCCTTTCTGGCCTGGCTGCTGCGCCGGATGGACCATGCCCTCGGCTGGGCTGTGTTCAGCGGGCTGTACGGCCTGTGCTTCGGCGGGCTGTGCGCAGCGGTGTATCTTGTAGCCAAGACGCCTGCCTTTGCGCTGAGCTGGTGGCTGAGCGGCCTTTCCTACGACGCGATGCACGGCGTGGGCAACTTTGCCCTCATGCTGCTGCTCTACCGGCCTCTGCGCACGGCGCTGCGCACCGCCAAAAAACAGATCTATGGATGAAAAAAGACGTGCTGCACAGCGTGTGCGGCACGTCTTTTTCGTTATCCTAAGATCTTTTCCAGCAGCCAGAGCAGAATGCGGGGCAGACCGGCCTGCTCCAGAAACCAGAGCAGGATCGAGGACGAAAGGGAAAAGGTGGAAAGCATGAGCGGTTCTCCTTCCTTCAGATCTGAGAGCGCATTGCAACAGGCACTCCAGTAAAAATACGAAGGAGAAAGGGCCGCGATTGCTGGAAAATTTTAGCGCTTCACGTTGAACGCTTCCATGCCGGGATAGACGGCGCTGGCACCCAGGTGCTCCTCGATGCGGAGCAGCTGGTTGTACTTGGCCACGCGCTCGGTGCGGCTGGGCGCACCGGTCTTGATCTGGCAGGTGTTCAGGGCCACGGCCAGGTCGGCGATGGTGGTGTCCTCGGTTTCACCAGAGCGGTGCGAGCTGATGGCGGTGTAACCGGCCTTGTGGGCCATCTTGATGGCCTCCAGCGTCTCGGAGACCGAACCGATCTGGTTCAGCTTGATCAGGATGGCGTTTCCGGCACCCAGCTGGATGCCCTTGGCCAGGCGCTCGGTGTTGGTGACGAACAGATCGTCGCCCACCAGCTGGACCTTGCCGCCCAGCTCGCGGGTCATCTCCTGCCAGCCCTCCCAGTCCTCTTCGTCCAGCCCGTCCTCGATGGAAATGATGGGGTACTTCTCCACCAGACTCTTCCAGTGGGCGATCAGCTCGCTGGAGGTGTACTCGGTGCCCGCCTTGGGCAGCTTGTAGAAGCCCTTGCCCTTGGGGCTCTTCCACTCGGAGGAAGCGGCATCCATGGCCAGCATGAAGTCCTTGCCGGGCTGATAACCGGCTTTCTCGATGGCAGCCAGAATGGTCTCGATGGTCTCCTCGTCACTGGACAGGTTGGGCGCAAACCCGCCCTCGTCGCCGACGGAGGTGGCCAGACCTTTGGCCTTCAGGATGGAAGCCAGAGCGTGGAAGACCTCGGCGCACCAGCGCAGCGCCTCTTTGAAGGAGGGGGCACCTACGGGCATGATCATGAACTCCTGGGTATCCACGGTGTTGGTGGCGTGTGCGCCGCCGTTCAGGATGTTCATCATCGGGACGGGCAGGCGGTTGCCGTTCACGCCGCCCAGAAAACGGTACAGCGGCATCTCCAGCGAAGCGGCGGCTGCGCGGCAGGCGGCGATGGACACGGCCAGAATGGCGTTTGCGCCCAGGTTAGATTTGTCCTTGGTGCCGTCGGCTTTGCGCATGGCGGCATCGACTGCATAGATGTCGGAGGCATCCAGCCCCACGACAGCATCGGCGATGACGGTGTTGATGTTCTCAACGGCTTTGGTCACGCCCTTGCCCAGATAACGGCTCTTGTCGCCGTCGCGCAGCTCCAGAGCCTCGAACTCGCCGGTGGATGCGCCGGAGGGGGCGCAGCCGCGGGCGACGGTGCCGTCGGCGAGCGTGATCTCAGCTTCGACGGTGGGGTTCCCGCGGGAGTCTAAGATCTCGCGGCCGACAACGGATTCGATTTCCAGATAATTCATAAGAAAGACCTCCCGGTAATGATTTGAAATAGTGGATAGTCGATACTAACTAACTGCCTTTATCCTACCACGTCCTGTGCCTGGTTGCAAGAGGGGATTGCGATGTTTGCGGCTGTAAACATCATCAGTCTGCCCGGAGGCGGGGGCGGATATGCCGGGAGGTGGGAAGACGGCCGCCGAACCTGCCCGGAACCGACCGGACGGCAGCCGTGTAACCTTTTTGACATTCATGAAAACCGTTCATTTCAGAGTGAAACAAGGTGAACAATTTGAAAAAACAGCCAAAAGTGATATGGAAATTTTGTGTAGTTTAACATGATTTGACGGAAAAGGCCCGGAAAAGTATGGACGGTTTGTGAATTGCGAACGGCCCCGAAGGGGGCTATAATGAAACTACCAAGAGCAGAGCCGCTTTGAGGGAAAGGGCTCTGCTTTCTGCATTTTGCAAATACTTCCAAACAGGAGGATAACGATTATGAAAAAGATGATCACGCGTCGTAACTTTCTGGCTGCTGCCGGTGTCGTGGCTGCTGCCGGTGTCCTGACCGCCTGCGGCGGTTCTTCTTCCAGCACGGCTGCTTCCGGTTCTGCGGCTGGTTCCGCAGCCGGTTCCGCTGCTTCCGGTGAGACCATCAAGGTGGGCGTCATGGGCCCCCTGAGTGGCAACGTTTCCGTTTACGGCCAGGCCGTTGTCAACGGTGCGAGCCTGTACCTGAAGCAGGTCAACGCCGATGGCGGCATCAACGGCAAGCAGATCGAGATCCTGACCGAGGATGAGCAGGGCGACGCCACCCAGGCCGTCAACTGCTTCACCAAGATGGTGGACGAAGGCATCACGGCACTGGTCGGCGATGTCACCACCACCCCCACGCTGGCCGTGGCTGCTGAGAGCGCCGACTACAACATGCCCATGGTCACTGCTTCTGCGACCGCAGAGGCCGTTACCTACGATGCCGAGACCGACACCGTGAACGCCAACGTCTTCCGTGCCACCTTCACCGACCCGTTCCAGGGCATCAAGATGGCAGATTACGCTTACAAGAAGCTGGGCTACACCAAGGCTGCTGTCATCTTTAAGAAGGGCGCAGACTACAACGAGGGCCTGGCTGAGAACTTCGTCAACGAGTTCGAGAGCCTGGGCGGAACCATCGTCGATCAGGAGAGCTACTCCGACGGCGACGTGGACTTCAAGACCCAGCTGACCAGCATCCTGGGCAAGGCACCGGAGACGGTCTTCTGCCCCAACTACTATGAGGAAGTGGGCCAGATCCTGTCGCAGGCTGAGAGCATCGGCCTGACCGTTCCGTTCCTGGGCGGCGACGGCTGGGACGGCCTGGAGGGCTATGCGACCGCTGACCAGCTGAAGGACAGCTACTTCTGCGCCAACTACGCAAAGGGCGCTTCTCCGGAGTTCGAGGAGGCCTACAAGGCAGAATACGGCGAGGAGTACCCCAACGGCTTCGCACCTCTGGGCTACGACGCTGCCAAGACCGTGGTCTACGGCCTGCAGGCTGCGGAGGACGCCGGTCTGGAAGCAGGCAGCGACGAGTACAAGCAGGCTGTCATTGACGCCATCGCTTCCGGCAGCATCGACGGCATCACCGGCACCTTCACCTTCGACGAGCACCACAACCCCGTCAAGGAGACTGCGATCCTGACCTATGTGGATGGCAAGCCCGAACTGAAGGAAATGTTCTAACCCCTCGCATCAGAACTACTTGCGGAGACCGCCGAAACGGGTTGTCTCCGCTTTTTTGGTAAACAAGTGTCTCCCAAAAGGCGTGGCAAAACGCCGCAAAGAAAGGAAGTATCCATCCATGACAGTGTTTTTTAGTCAGCTGATCAACGGTCTTTCCCTGGGCAGCATCTATGCACTGATCGCACTGGGCTACAGCATGGTGTACGGCATCATCCTGCTGCTGAACTTTGCCCACGGCGATGTCATTATGGTGGGCGCGTACATGTCCTGGTTCGTGATGAACCAGCTGGGCCTTGGCCCGGTGACGGCTGTTTGCGCCACCGTCATTACCTGCACCCTGCTGGGCGTGGTGATCGAAAAGGTCGCCTACACCCCGCTGCGCAGTGCGCCCCGCATCTCGCTGCTGATCACGGCCATCGGCGTGTCCTTCTTCCTGGAGTATACGGCGGAGCTGCTGATGGGCTCCGGTGCAAAGGTCATCCCGTCCTACTTTGAAGCCAGGACCTTCTACTTCGGCAAAGTGCCGGTGGGCCTGACCTCCGTGATCACGCTGGTGGTCACTGTGCTGTCCATGCTCGTGCTGACCTTCCTGGTCCAGAAGACCAAACTCGGCAAGGCCATGCGCGCCGTCTCCGAGGATATGGATGCGGCCCGCCTGATGGGCATCAACGTCAACAGCACCATCTCCTTCACCTTTGCGGTGGGTTCTGCGCTGGCCGGTATCGGCGCAGTGCTGTACTGCTGCTCCTACCCGCAGGCAACGCCCACCATGGGTTCCATGCTGGGCCTGAAAGCCTTCGTTGCCGCAGTTCTGGGCGGCATCGGTTCCATTCCGGGCGCGATGATCGGCGGCATCGCCATCGGCCTGTGCGAGTGCTTCGTTTCCGCCATCGGCCTTTCCGCCTGGAAGGACGCCGTTACGTTTGCGATCCTGATCATCGTGCTGCTGTTCAAGCCCACCGGCTTCCTTGGCCGCAAGGTGCAGGAAAAGGTGTAAGGAGGGCATGAAGATGAATACCAAACGCAAAACGCTCAAAATGCCCGTGCGCTACCTGATGAATACGGTGCTGGTGGCGCTGCTGTTCCTGGGGCTTTCCTACCTGACCGGGAATCTGCTTTCCACCTATCAGAACAAGGTGCTGATGACCGTGGGCATCAACATCATCCTGGCCGTGTCTTTGAACGTGGCCACCGGTTACCTGGGCCAGCTGCCGCTGGGCCATGCCGGTTTCATGGCCGTGGGTGCTTACACCTGCGCGCTGTTCACCAAGTACAGCCCCCTGCCCAGCGGCATCTCCTTTGCCATTGGTCTGGTGCTGGCCTGCATCATGGCGGGCCTGTTCGGTGTGCTGATCGGCATCCCCGCTCTGCGCCTGACCGGTGACTATCTGGCCATCCTGACGCTGGGCTTCGGCGAGATCATCCGCATCACGCTGAACAACATCGACGATGTGCTGGGGTACAGCCTGTTCTACGGCTCCAAGGGCCTGAAGAACATCCCCAAGTATTCCCATTTCAGCAATGTGTTCCTGTGTGTGGTCATCACCTGCTTCCTGATCCACACCATGATGAAGAGCCGCCACGGCCGCGCCGTCCTCGCCATCCGCGACAACGAGATCGCGGCCGAGAGCTGCGGCATCCAGACCACCTACTATAAGGTCATGGCCTTTGCCTTCTCTGCGGCCTTCGCCGGTCTGGCCGGTGGTCTGTACGCCTGCTACATCGGTGTTCTGAACCCCTCGATCTTCGGTTTCATGAAGTCCATCGAGATCCTGGTCATGGTCGTTCTGGGCGGCATGGGCTCCATGCTGGGTTCCATCCTCTCGGCAACGGTGCTGACCATCCTGCCCGAAGCGACCCGCAGCTTCGACAGCTACCGCATGGTCATCTACTCGCTGGTGCTGATCCTGATGATGATCTTCCGCCCCGGCGGACTGCTGGGCAGCTACGACTTCTCCGTGAGCCGCATCGTGGAGAAGGTCCTGAACGGGGAACTGTTCCGCAAGAAGAACAAGGAGGGTGCAGACCATGAGTGAGTTCAAGACGAGACTGAACAGCGTCCCCTCCGGCGGTTTCCTGACCGACCGCGACAAGGACAAAAAGCCCATCCTCGACGTGCGCGAGCTGGGCATCGACTTCGGCGGTCTGACCGCAGTGGACGGCTTCAACCTGATGATCGGCCGCAACGAGATCACCGGCCTCATCGGCCCCAACGGTGCCGGTAAGACCACCGTTTTCAACCTGCTGACCAACGTGTACCAGCCCACCCGCGGCTCCATCCTGATCGACGGGATGCCCACGGCAGGCAAGAAGACCTATCAGGTCAACCGGATGGGTGTGGCCCGCACCTTCCAGAACATCCGCCTGTTCAAGGAACTGTCGGTCATCGACAACATCAAGGTCGGTCTGCATGAGTCCATGAAGTACAACCTGGCCTCCTCCCTGATCCGTCTGCCCAACTACTGGAAGGAAGAAAAGAAGTGCACCGAGCGGGCACTGGAGCTGCTGGATATCTTCCACATGGCCGACCTGGCCAACACCCCGGCGGGCAGCCTGCCCTATGGTGCACAGCGCCGGTTGGAGATCATGCGCGCCCTGGCTACCAGCCCGAAGCTGCTGCTTCTGGACGAGCCTGCTGCCGGCATGAACCCCTCCGAGACCGCTGAACTGACCGAGACCATCCGCCGCATCCGCGACGAATTCAACATTGCCGTGCTGCTGATCGAGCACGACATGAGCCTGGTCATGGGCATCTGCGAGGGCATCGCGGTGCTGAACTTTGGCCGCATCATCGCCAAGGGCACCCCGGATGAGATCCGCAACAACCCGCAGGTCGTTGAGGCCTATCTGGGCAAGAAGGAGGGCTGACCGATGGCAGATTCTATGCTGAAAGTGGAGAACATCAACGTCTATTACGGCAACATCCACGCCGTCAAGGACGTTTCGTTTGAGGTCCACGAAGGGGAGATCGTGACCCTGATCGGTGCCAACGGTGCCGGTAAGTCCACCACCCTGAAGACCATTTCCGGCCTGCTCCACCCGAAGACGGGCGATGTCCTGTACAAGGGCAAGAGCATCAAGGGCGTCCGTGCCCACAAGATCGTGGAGGCCGGTCTGGCCCATGTGCCGGAGGGACGCCACGTCTTCCTGCACATGACCGTGGAGGAAAATCTGGAAATGGGCGGCTACACCCAGCCTGCCTCCACCATCGGCCCCAACAAGGAAAAGGTCTTTGAACTGTTCCCCCGCCTGAAGGAGCGCCGCAAACAGCTGGCGGGCACCATGTCCGGCGGTGAGCAGCAGATGCTGGCCATGGGCCGTGCGCTGATGAGCAACGCCTCCATGCTGATGCTGGATGAACCGTCCATGGGCCTGTCGCCTCTGCTGGTGCAGGAGATCTTCGACATCATCCGGAACATCCACGAGGAGGGAATGACCATCCTGCTGGTCGAGCAGAACGCGCAGATGGCGCTTTCCGTGGCCGACCGGGCCTATGTTCTGGAGACCGGCCGCGTTGTCATGGATGGCACCGGTGCCGAGCTGCTGACCAACGAGCGTGTCCGCAGCGCCTATCTGGGCGGCTGAGACACGGTATTATAGAGCAAGCAAAAAAGGACTGTCGCGTTCGCGACAGTCCTTTTTTGATGTGTCTCACTTGATGCAGGTGGAACAGGGGGTATAGCCTGCTGCAATGGCCTCGTCGTAGCTGGAGAAGAGGATCTGGTTCTTCTCTGCCGGGAGGTTCGGGCAGGTGGGCAGATGGAACTTTTTGGAGTTCACGTTGCCGATGTAGGTCTGCTGTTCCGTGCTGGATGCCGCCGGGGCGGTGGGGTTCAACTCGGCGTCGGTGGCGTTCTTGTCGGTGCGGATGGTGTAGTTCTGGCCATCCGACCCGATGACAACTGTGCCCAGCAGGTCGGTGCGGTAGACGTCCACGCCTGCATCCCGCAGGATGCTCAGGGTCTCCTCATGCGGGTGGCCGTATTTGTTGTTCACACCGCAGGAGATGACGCCCATTTCGGGCAGGACGGCATTCAGGAAGAGGTAGCTCGTCGAGGTGCTGGAACCGTGGTGGCCCACCTGCAAAACATCGGCCTTCAGGTTGGCCCCGCTGTTCACCAGGTCGCGCTCTGCATCCGATTCCATGTCGCCGGTCAAGAGGAAGCTGGTGGCACCATAATCTACCCGCAGGACGAGCGAGGTGTCATTCGTCTCACTGTATTGTGCCACCGGACCCAGCATCGTCACCGTTGCACCGCCCAGCTGCCAGACGGTGCCCACGGCGGGCACCTCGACCTGCAGGCCCTGCTGCTGGGTGTACTTCACAAAATCCTGAAAGCACTTGGTGGAGGCCTCCGTCACCGGGCTGTACACATGGTTCGCCGGGAAGAAGGCCAGCGCAGCGGCCAGCCCGCCCACATGGTCTTCATGCGCGTGGGAGCAGAAGACGTATTGCAGCTCTTCCACGCCCTGCTTCTGCAAATAGCTGACCACCATGCTGCCGTCGTCCACGTTGCCGCCGTCGTACAGCATGTACTGGCCATCGCACTCCACCAGGACGCTGAGCGCCTGCCCCACGTCGAGAAAGTGCATCCGGAAGCTGTCGGCGGTCTGCACCCCGCTGGATGCCGGGTTCGGGATCACATCGGCGCTGCCGTCCGGAAGGACGGATGCCCCGTCACAGGCCGCAAGGCCCAGGGCCAGCGCAGCGGCCAACGCCAGTGCGGCCAGCCGCCGGAAAGGCTTTCGCCAGAAACTTACTTTTTCCGATTTGTATTTTTCCACGTCGTATTCTCTTTCTGTTGATCGTTTTTCGGCTTATGGCCGGGGGCAGAGCGAGGCGCGAACCGTGCGCCGGGACTGGGCTGACGTCCGCCCGCACTGCGGTTCGCCGGGGCGGCATGGCCCTGCGGACGGCCCTTGCCCTTGCCGTTGGGGCGGACGGTGTAGGTGCCGTCGTTGTGGATGGTCACCTCGGCGGCCTCGGCTCTGCGGGCCGAGCGCTGGACGGCGCGGCGGCCCTCGGCGGGCACCAGCAGCGGGATGAGGTCCTCGCGGTGGGTCATTTTGAGCGCCTTGATGACCTTTTCGGCGTTGCGCGGCTCGTAATACTGGAGCAGTGCGCGCTGCAGCGCCTTGCCCTCGGCGGTCTTCTCCACGAATACCGGCTTGAGGGTGTAGGGGTCCAGACCGGTATAGAACATGCAGGTGCTCACGGTGCCGGGCGTGGGGTAGAAGTCCTGCACCTGCTCCGGGCGCATGTGGTTTTTGTAAAGATACTCGGCCAGATAGACCGCGTCGCTCAGGGTGCTGCCCGGATGGCTGGACATCAGGTAGGGCACAAGGTACTGCTTTTTGCCCGCCTTTTTGCTCAGCTCGTAGAACTTATCCTTGAACTTGTTGAAGGTCTGGATGGGTGGCTTGCCCATGTAGGCGAGGGTATTGGGGGCGCAGTGCTCCGGGGCAACTTTCAGCTGGCCGGAGACGTGGTATTCCACCAGCTCCTTGAAGAAGGTATCGTCCGGGTCTGCCATCAGATAGTCGAACCGGATGCCGCTGCGGATGAATACCTTCTTGACGCCCGGCAGCTCCCGGACGCGACGCAGGATCTTCAGATAGTCGCTGTGGTCCACGATCATGTGGGAGCAGGTCGTGGGGGCCAGGCAGTGCTTGCCGCCATTGCACATGCCCCGCAGCATCTGTTCGCGGCAGGACGGGAAGCGGAAGTTTGCCGTGGGGCCGCCGATGTCGTGGATGTAGCCCTTGAAATCCGGCTCATGGGTCATCCGCTCGGCCTCGGCCACGATGCTGTCGGCACTGCGGCTGGTCACGCGGCGGCCCTGATGCAGCTGGATGGCGCAGAAGTTGCAGCCGCCGAAGCAGCCGCGGTTCTGGATGATGGAGAACTGCACCTCCCGGATGGCGGGCACACCGCCCATGGCCTCGTAGATGGGGTGATACCGGCGGGTGTAGGGCAGGGCATAGACCCGGTCCAGCTCCCAGCGCACCAGCGGCTTTGCCGGGATGTTCTGGACGAGGTACTTCTCGCTCTGCTTCTGGACGATGATCTGGCCGCTGACGACATCCTGATTGTCCATCTGGATACGGCAGGCCTTGGCGTAGGCGGTCTTATCGGACGCCACCTTTTTGAAGCCCGCGCACTCCACATATTTTTCGGGCAGGTGGTCGAAGTCGGTCAGGTAGCAGGTGCCGTCCACATCGGTGATGGAGCTTACCGGTTCACCGGCCGCCAGCCGCCTGGCAATGGCGACGGTCTGGTGTTCGCCCATGCCGAAGCTGATGATGTCCGCGCCGGAGTCCTCCGCGATGCTGGGCAGGACGGTGTCCAGCCAGTAATCGTAGTGGGCGAACCGCCGCAGCGAGGCCTCCAGACCACCCAGGATCACGGGCAGGTCGGGGTAGGCCTGCTTGGCCAGCCTGGTATACACGGTGGCGCTGCGGTCCGGCCGGGCACCGCCCTTTCCGCCGGGGGAGTATTCGTCCTCGGCGCGGGGAATCTTGGCGACGGAGTAGTGGCTGACCATGCTGTCCACATTGCCGCCGCCGATGAAGAAGCCGTACTTCGGCTTCCCGAACCGCTTGAAGTCCTCGCAGTCGGTATAGCGGGGCTGTGCCAGTACGCCCACCTTGTAGCCCTCGGCTTCCAGCAGGCGGCTGATGATGGCAGTGCCAAAGCTGGGGTGGTCCACATAGGCGTCGCCGCCCACGACCACAAAGTCCAGCTGCTCCCATCCCCGCGCCTCCATGTCCGCGCGGCTGATGGGGAGAAATTCGGTGTAGATCTGGGAAGAGTTTTCCATAATGCTCCTTTTATTTTATCGTTCGTTCCGTCTCGCCTCTGGATCGCCGGTTTCCCGCTCCGGGGAGAACGGACACGTCAGTGTCTGCGCGGATCATTCATCCGGCTGGTTCATCTGCATTTCCAGCCACTGCTGGCGGCTGATGAGGACAGCGCGGGGCTTGGCGCCCTCGTAGGGGCCGATGATGCCTTTCTGTTCCATCTCGTCCATGATGCGGGCAGCGCGGGCATAGCCCAGCTTGCACCGGCGCTGGAGCAGGCTGGTGGATGCCTGACCGGCATCAATGACCACCTCGACGGCCTGCTTGAGCATCGGGTCACTGCCGGTCTCCTCGTCGGCATCGGCAGAGGATGCACCTTTTTTGCCGTCCAGGATGGCGTGTTTTTCCATGGCTTCGATCATGGCCTCGTCGTACTGGACCGTCGCGCTCTGCTTGATGAAGTCCAGCACACGGCTGATCTCCTCATCCCGCACGAAGGTGCCCTGGATGCGGATGGGCTTGGGGGCACCGACCGGCATGAAGAGCATATCGCCCATGCCCAGCAGCTTTTCGGCACCGGCACCATCCAGGATGGTGCGGCTGTCCACCTGGCTGGAGACCGCGAACGCGATGCGGCTGGGGATGTTGGCCTTGATCAGGCCGGTGATGACGTCCACGCTGGGGCGCTGGGTCGCGACGATGAGGTGCATGCCGGCCGCACGAGCCTTCTGGGCGATGCGGCAGATGGAGTCCTCGACGTCCTTGCCCACGACCATCATCAGGTCGGCCAGCTCATCGATGATGATGGCGATGTATGGCATCTTTTCCAGCATGGGGTCGGTGGCGGCCAGCTTGTTGAAGGACTTGATGTCGCGGACGTTGTTCTCCGCAAACAGGTGATACCGGCGCTCCATCTCCTGCACGGCGCTGCTCAGAGCGCCCGCCGCCTTTTTCGGCTCGGTGATGACCGGCATCAGCAGGTGAGGGATGCCGTTGTACTCGGCCAGCTCGACCACCTTGGGGTCGATGAGGATGAGCTTGACGTCCTCCGGGCTGGACCGGAACAGCAGGCTCATGATGATGCTGTTGACGCAGACGGATTTGCCGCTGCCGGTGCTGCCTGCAATGAGCAGATGGGGCATCTTGCACAGGTCGGCCACCTGGGCCACACCGGCGATGTCCTTGCCCAGCGCGATGCCGAGGGGCGAGGTCATCCGCAGGAAGGCCTGGCTTTCGAAGACACTGCGGATATAGACCGGTGTTTTTTTGTGGTTGGGCACCTCGATGCCCACGGCGGGCTTGCCGGGGATGGGGGCCTCCATGCGGACGTCAGCGACGGCCAGGTTCAGTGCGATGTCGTCTGCCAGCGAGGTGATGCGGCTGATCTTGACGCCCGCCATGGGCTGGACTTCATACCGCGTGACCGACGGGCCGCGGGAGATGTCCAGCACACGGGTGCGGACGCCAAAACTTTCCAGCGTGTCCACGAGCTTCTGCGCGTTGGCCTTCAGCTCGTCCTGTGCGTTGGGGTCACTCTCCTCCGGGGCCTTTTCGAACAGGTCGATGCCGGGGTACTGGTACTGATAGCTCTCCTCAGCCTCCGGCTCCTCGGCCGGGGCGGTGGCTGCCTGCTGCTCGCCGACGGCGGGCTTTTCCATGGCAGCGGCTACCAGCGTGTTGATGTCTTTTTCCTCCACCGGCTCGCTGGTGATGCTGATCCAGCCGTCCTCGTCCGGGGCAGAGCGCATGGCCATCACGTTGTCGGCCATGACCCGCACCGGCACTGAGGGCTCGTCGGTGGTGGGCAGGGTCGGTGTCTGGAAGGCTCCGCTGCCGTCGAACGCAGGAGCTTCGGCGGGGTCTTCGTCCACCGGCTGGGCCGGGATGCCCGGCGTTACCACCGGGGCCGGTGCTTCGGGGGCCGCCGGGGCCTCCGGTTTTGCAAAGAAGTCTTCGGCTGCTGTCTCGATGGCATCGGGCACCACCGGCTTCACGATGGGCCGGGGCGCGGGCTTGTGGAGCGGGTCCTGCCCGAAGGTGCCGCCGGGCCCGACGATGAAGGGCTCGATGGGCTCACTGCCGCCCTCGACCACGGGGGTGCTGTCCGGCCCAAGGTCGATGTCAAACGAGGCGCGGGGATGGGGCGTGCCCACCTGCACCGGCGTAAAGGCCGGGGCCTCCTGCGGCTCTGCCGGGGCAGGCGCGGGGGAGGGGGCAGGTTCTTCGTAGCCGAGGGAGTCGTCCACCGGTTCGGGCACGGCTTCGCCCTCCAGCTCTTTGGTCACCTTGTGGCCCCAGCTGAAAATGCCGGACAGCCAGCCCGGCGCTGCAAAGCCGCCTTCCTCATCCTCTTCGCTGCAAAGGTCCGGCTCGTCTCCGGCTTCCAGCGCGGCCGCTTCCTCCTCGGCCTGGCGGGCAGCCTGCCGCTCGGCGCGGCGGGCTGCATTCTGCTCGTAGACGGCCACGCCCTTTTCGTGGGCGCTGCCGCCCAGTTCACATATCCACTGCCACAGTTCGGCGGGGGTGATATCAAAAATGTACAGGCTGGCACAGAGCGCCAGCACCACCATCACGAGATTTGCCGCCGGACGCCCGCAGAGCAGCAGCAGATTGCCGCCCAGCAGGGCACCGATGGCACCGCCGCCCAGCCAGGCATGGACGCCGTTCTGATAGCACTCCGCTACCATGCGGGCCGCCGGGATGTCGGCGGGGATCTCGGAAAAGACGATGACGGTGCCGCTGGCAAACACCAGCCCCAGCATCAGCTTGAACATCTGGCCGATGAGGTCTTCGCCCCGTGTGTAGAGGATGGCCAGATAGCAGATCGCTGCGCCCAGCACGAAGCTGCCGCAGCCGAACAGGCCGAACAATACCTCGTGCAGGGCCTTCCAGACCGAGCTGCCCTCCACAAAGGCCAGCACGATGAGCAGCAGGCCCGCAAACAGGGTGCCCAGCCCTGCGGGCATCCGCTCCTGTGCCCGGCTCTTTCTCCGCGCAGGTGCGCGTCTTGCGGTCGTTTTTCGTTTTTTCTTTGCCATCTTTCGTTGCAACCCTGTCTCTTTCTCCCATAGTATTCGATTCTTTCATTTTATCACGACCTATGGAAAATAGCAACGAAAACCCGCTCAGCGTTCGATCTCCCGATACAGCCACGCCAGCGCATCCGAGATGCCGCCCAGCTCGTCGATGAGCTTTTCGCGCACGGCCCGGCGGCCGTCCAGCATGGTGCCCACATCCATGACCAGCTCGCCGGTGCGGAGCATCAGCTCGGTGTAGCGCTTTTCCGAGATGCCGCTGTGCGCCGCCACGAAGCCGGTGATCCGCTCCTGCATCTGTTCGAACCACCGCATCGTCTGGGGCACACCCAGGATCATCCCGGAGTGCCGCACCGGGTGGACAGTCATGGTGGCTGTGGGCACGATGAAGCTCCGCCGGGCGCTGACGGCCAGCGGGATGCCGATGGAGTGCCCGCCGCCCAGCACCACGGCGGCGCTGGGCTTGGAGATGCTGGCGATCAGCTCCGCCAGCGCCAGCCCGGCTTCCACATCGCCGCCCACGGTGTTCAGGATGACCAGCAGGCCCTCCACCGCCGGGTCCTCCTGCACGGCCACCAGCTGCGGGATGACATGCTCGTACTTGGTGGTCTTCTGCCCCTGAGGCGCTTCCACATGGCCCTCGATCTGCCCCACCACGGTCAGGCAGTGGATGGCGTGGGGGCCTTTGGTGCGGTAGACGCTGCCCAGATCCTCGATCTGCTCTTTTTCCAGCCGCTGCTCTTCCACCGGGGTGTTTTTTTCGTTCTGCTCTGCCATAAGCCCCTCCTGCTCTGTTTTTTTCAGGGTTCCCGGCGGGTCAAATGATTATGCGGCGGTTAAGATTTCTTAACTTTTGAAAAAATTGCTCCATTTTATTTGACATTCTCCATATCCGCTGTATACTTTAGATAATGAATAAGATTGACAAAGATGTATCATTATTGTGCAAAACTCTTTGAATCTGCCGGAGCGCCACGGTAGGCGCAGAGGACCGGCATCGGATGGATGAAAGGAGAACCACCTATGAACACCCCTGGTAAAGCATCTCTGCCGGTGATCAAACGCCTGCCCAAGTACTACCGCTTTCTGCGGACCTTGAAGAACGACGGCATCACCAGCATCTCTTCCCGCGAACTGGCCGCCCAGATGGGCACCACGGCCTCTCAGGTCCGGCAGGACTTCAACTGCATCGGCGATGTGAACGGCCGTCAGGGCATCGGCTACTCGGTCGAAAACCTGCTCTCCATCCTGGAGAATCTGCTGTTCGGCAACGGCGACCGCCTGCCCACCATCCTCATCGGCTGCGGCCGTCTGGGCAAGGCCGTCAGCCGGTTCATCACCACCGATACCAACGGCTATAAGCTCATTGCCGCCTTCGACAACTCGCCGGACGAAGTGGGCAGGGAGATTAACGGCATCCAGATCCTCCACATCGACCAGCTGGAGAGCTTCTGCGCCGAGCACAAGCCCGAAGTGGCGGTTCTCTGTGTGCCCCGCAGCGGTGCCGAAGAGCTGAGCGGCCGTCTGGTCAGCCTGGGCATCAAAGGCTTCTGGAACTTCTCCCACTACGACCTGTCCGTCCCGTATCCGGAAGTCGTGGTCGAGAACGTCCACCTGGGCGACAGCCTGATGAGCTTGGGCTACCGCCTGCGCAATCAGGACTGATGTTCCGGTTTCGTCGTTGACTATATAATATAATATGATAAAGCAACCCTCCCATCACAGCGAAGCCCGCTCGCTTCCCATCGTTTGGGCTTTGCTCATTCCGTAGAAAGCTGACCGGCGTGCCAATGGCTCTCCCTTTGGGAGAGCTGGCATCGCGCAGCGATGGCTGAGAGGGTTGCTTTTTATGAGGAGACCTTCATGGCAAAGCTATATTTCCGTTACGGCGCAATGAACAGCGGCAAGAGCACGGCCCTGATGCAGGTGGCGCACAACTACGAGGAGCAGGGGATGCAGGTGCTCATCCTGAAGCCGCAGGTGGACACCAAGGGCGGCGGTGAACTGGTCAGCCGCCTGGGGGTGCGGCGCAAGGCCGACCTGCTCATCCCGCCGGAGGCGGACGTCTTTGAGGCCGTCCGCGCCGCCAGCCAGACCCAGAAGCTGGCCTGCGTCCTCTGCGACGAGAGCCAGTTCTTCACCCCGGCACAGGCTGAGCAGCTGTTCATGGTCACGGTAGACCTGAATATCCCGGTCATCTGCTACGGTCTGCGGTCGGACTTCTCGCTCAAGGGGTTCCCCGGCTCCACCCGCCTGCTGGAGCTGGCTCACACCATCGAGGAGATGAAGACCATCTGCACCTGCGGCCGCAAGGCCACCTGCAACTGCCGCAAAGTCAACGGTGAGTTCGTCTTTGAGGGCGAACAGGTCGCCATCGACCTGGAAAACGACGTGCAGTACGTCAGCATGTGCCCCCAATGCTACTTCCGCGAGCGCCGCGCCTTCTACGCCCGCCGGGCCGCGAAATAAAAAAGCGGAGCGTTTCCCGGAAGAAGCATTGCGCTGCGTTCATTTTGCAGCCGTGTTCCCCAAAAAAACAGAAAAATTTTTTCAGCGCTGCCTCGCCGGGCGGCGCTTTTTTCTGCCCGGAACAGACCGTTTCCGACAGAGTGATATATCAGTTGTATCCAACTTCGCGCGTTTATTGCGCTATTGATATATCAGTTGACAAATCTCTGGAATCGTCGGAATCGTCAACGATTTCACTTATTGCATACAACAAAACCACGCCAATTTCTCGATTGGTTACAAAAATATTGCAATTTTAGGAGGTTTCCCCGACTCCTTGCTCCGATTTCTATGCAATCTGTTGAAGTATACATGTTGCACAGTTTTTTCGCTCAAGTTTATTCATTTCGGCAAGGACGTCAAAACCGCGCCAAACACGAACGCAATATTTGTTCGTTTTTTGCGCGCTTCTCTTCAATTTACATCTTTCTTTTTGTGGTATCTTTTGTTATCATAATTGTATACAACGAGCCTTTTGCAGATAAGGCCGCTGAGCACATGTTTTCTATATATTAGGAGGAGAACGAACAATGAGCAAGGCAATTTCTCGTCGCGATTTCCTGAAGGTCACCGGTGCTGTGGGCGCAGCTGGCCTGCTGGCTGCCTGTGGCGGCAGCTCCAACTCCACCGCAGCTTCCACCGCTTCTTCCGCAGCAGAAGCAGCTTCCGTGGCTGGCCTGAGCAGTGATCCTGTCACCCTGACCATGAGCTGGTGGGGCGGCGAGTCTCGTCACAACGCTTACCAGGAGGCCCTGAAGGCTTTCTCCGCAGCAAACAGCAACATCACCGTCAACCCCACCTTCGCTGCATGGTCCGGCTGGGAGGACACCATGTCCACCAAGTTTGCCGGCGGCGTGGCTGAGGACGTCTGCCAGATCAACTGGAACTGGCTGTACAACTACTCTGCAAACGGCCAGACCTTCATCGACCTGAACAGCGTCACCGATTATCTGGACCTGTCTCAGTGGGATGACGCCAAGCTGGCAGCCTGCAACGTTGCCAATGCACAGCAGTGCGTACCTGTCGCTATGACCGGCCGTATCTTCTACTGGAACATGACCACCTTTAATAAGGCTGGCATCACCGAGGTTCCCAAGACTCTGGACGACCTGATGAACGCAGGCAAGGCATTCCAGGAGAAGCTGGGCGATGACTACTATCCTCTGCACCTGGGCGCATACGACCGTATGATCCTGATGGTCTTCTACCTTGAGTCCAAGTACGGCAAGGATTGGGCAGACCCCACCACCTCCACCCTGAACTACACCGCTGACGAGATCGCCGAGGGCATCGACTTCATCAAGAGCCTGGTCGATGGCCACGTCATCATGCCGCTGCCCACCTACTACGGTGCAAACGGCGACAACGCTGCACACCAGTCCAACGAGTGGATCACCGGCAAGATGGCTGGTATCTTCGAGTGGGATTCCTCCGCTGTCAAGTTTCAGGATGCTCTGGACGAGGAGAACAAGCCCGGCTTCACCGTCGGCGAGGAGATCAAGTTCGGCGATTACAACGGCGGCTTCTCCAAGGTCTCCATGGGTCTGGCCATCACCAAGACCTGCGAGCATCCCGCTGAGGCTGCTAAGCTGATCAACTTCCTGCTGAACGAGAAGGAAGGCGCTGAGATCATGGGTTCTGAGTGCGGCCTGCCCGCTTCCAAGGCTGGCCTGGAGGCTGCACAGGCTGCTGGCAAGATCAAGGATCTGGTCGCTGAGGCAAACGGCAAGGTCATGGCCTTCGTCGGCTTCCAGCTGGACCCCCTGTTCGAGGCAAACGACCTGAAGGCAACCGGCACCGGTATCTATCAGGAAGTCTTCGACACCGTGGACTACGACAACGCTTCCGGCGCTGATGTCGTTGACACCCTGCTGGACGGCATGTCCGCTGTTGGTTACACTGTCTGATCGCTTCAGACTCTGACCTGAGTTCTTACATACGAGGGGCATCGACCACTCGGCCGATGTCCCTTTTTCTCAGGCACAGGTTACAAATCTCTGACAAGTCTGTTTCCAAAGTGTGACGCGCGGTATGCCATGCGTTGGAAAATCACCCACAAAAGGAGGATTCCCGGATGAAAGAAAGTAATGCGCCCTCTCTGGGGCGTACCCCGGCCCAGAAGTTCTTCGATAAGTGGCAGGGTCTGATCTATCTGATCCCCTGGATCATCGGTTTCGTCGTCTTCAAGGCGATCCCGTTCGGTCAGTCGCTGTACTACAGCTTCACCGATATGAACTTCTTCAACGGCATCCATCAGTACGGCGTGATGAACTACGTCACCGCCTTCTCCGATGCCAAGATCACCAAGGCCCTGATCACTACCTTCAAGTACGCCTTCGTCACCGTGCCCCTGAAGCTGATCTTCGCTCTGTTCATCGCATACATCCTGAACTTCAAGATCGCATGCGTGAACCTGTTCCGTACCGTCTACTACATCCCGTCCATCCTGGGCGGCTCCGTTGCCATCGCCGTTCTGTGGAAGGCTGTCTTCCGCGATGACGGTCTGGTCAACACCATCATCCGCGCCATCACCTTCGGCCACGCACAGGGCCCCTCCTGGCTGAGCGACCCCAACTATGCGCTGTGGATCATCTGCTTCCTGCGCATCTGGCAGTTCGGTTCCGCCATGGTCCTGTTCCTGGCCGCTCTGAAGGGCGTGCCCGCAGACCTGTATGAGGCGGCCACCATCGACGGTGCCGGCAAGTGGAAGCAGTTCTTCTCCATCACCGTTCCGATGATCACCCCCATCATCTTCTACAACCTGGTCACGCAGATCTGCCAGGCATTCCAGGAGTTCAACGGCCCGTTCATCATCACCAACGGCGGCCCGCGCAACTCCACCACTCTGATCTCCATTCTGGTTTACAACTACGCCTTCAAGTCCAACCAGATGGGCATGGCCTCCGCACTGGCATGGATCATGTTCGTGATCGTCTGCATCCTCACGATCATTGCCTTCACCAGCCAGAAGAAGTGGGTCTACTACTCGGATGAAAGGTAAGGTGTGACAGTATGGGAATGAAAGCATCCAACGTCATCGCGACGTTCTTCAAGTACCTTGTCCTGATTTTGGTCGGCCTGATCATGATCTATCCCCTGCTGTGGATGATCAGCGCGACCTTCAAGGACAACAGCGAGATCTTCGCAGGCATCGGCCTGTGGATCAAGAACCCTACTCTGGAGGGCTATAAGAACGCGCTGAACAACTTCGGCGGTTCCATCAACATCCTGCAGGCCATGCTGAACACTTACTCTTATGTTCTGCCCAAGGTCATCTGCACGGTTATCTCCTCCTGCGTTGCCGCTTACGGCTTCGGCCGTTTCGACTTCCCCGGCCGGAAGATCCTGTTCAGTATCATGCTGGCCACCCTGTTCCTGCCCCAGGTCGTTCTGAACGTTCCGCAGTTCCTGCTGTACACCAAGTTCGGCTGGGTCAACAGCCCGTTCTATCTGGCCATCTGGGTCCACTGCGCATTTGCGACTGAGACCTACTTCGTCTATCAGCTGGTGCAGTTCATGCGCAATGTCCCGCGTGACCTGGACGAGGCTGCTGCCATCGACGGCTGCAACTCCTTCCAGACGCTGTACAAGGTCATCGTCCCCATGCTGATGCCCGCTCTGGTGTCCTGCGCTCTGTTCCAGTTCATGTGGAGCTGCAACGACTTCATGGGCCCGCTGCTTTACGTGCAGACCCCTGCAAAATACCCGATGTCCCTGTTCGTCAAGCTGTCCATGGACGGTGATACCGGCTTTGCATGGAACCGCATCCTGGCTCTGTCCCTGATCTCCATCCTGCCGCAGCTGATCGTCTTCTTCTGTGCACAGGATCAGTTCGTCGAAGGTATCTCCGCCGGTGCGGTCAAGGGCTGATCGCTCTTCGCTCTGGCCTGTGAGATCCTGACGCAGCAATCAAAACGACCCCTGTGCACACGGCATAGGGGTCGTTTCTCTTTGCAAGGCTCAGCGCAGGCTCAGCCGCGGCTGCTCTTGCGGTATTGCAATGGGCCGACGCCCATCATCTCCCGGAAGACCCGGCGGAAGTGAGCCGCCGAGGCAAAGCCGGTCTGCTCGGCCACCGCGCTGATGTTCAGGTCGGTGGTCTCCAGCAGATGCTGTGCGGCCTCGATGCGGCGGCCGTTGATGTAGTCCACGATGGACTGCCCTGTCACCCGCCGGAACAGACGGCTGAGGTAGTAGGGCGACAGATAGAACCGCGCCGCCACATCGGTGAGGGAGAATTTCTGCTGATAGTTCGCGGCGAGGTAGGCGCAGATCTGCTCCACGGTCTCGTTCCGGGGGCGGGCGGTCTGCCGCTCGGCTTTGCACTCCTGGTCCACATAATGCAGCAGCAGCGAAAGGTAGATGATGCCGGGGCAGTCCGGTTCCCCGGCGGCGCTCCGCATCAGGTTCAGCAGGGTGCGCAGGCGGCTGGCCCACTGCACCGGGCCGTACAGCAGGATCGGGTCGTCTGGCTCGAACAGCGGGCTGAAATCCCGCTGCATCACGCTCTTCAGCTCGGTCAGCACTGCCGCCGGGAAGCGGCAGCCGATCAGCTCCGGGGCCAGATGCCCCGCCTGCTGAAACACGCCGCCCCCCGGCCCCAGCAGCAGCACGCAGCCGGGGGTGACCAGCAGCGAAGCATCTCCCCGCTGGAACGTGCAGCTGCCGCCGGTCACCACCAGGATGCGGCAGGTCTCCTCGTCCTCCTGCAGGCGGTACTCGCTCTCGGTCATCCGCAGCTGGAGCGCCAGCGTCTTTGCATTCAGTTTATCGCGTTCCGCTCGCATTGGCATCATTGATTCCCCGCTTTTTTCGTTTTCTCCAGTGTATCACGTCCGCCCCGCGCGGGCAAGCCGAAACCCCAAGGAGGTTTTGTTTTATGAAACTGTCACTCATCCGCTCCATGACCCGCAGCGCCGTTTTCGAGCTGGAAAACGGCCTGTGCTTCCGTCCGGCCCACCCTTTCCGGGTGCTGCTGAACGGCGAACCGGTCCGGGAGGCCCAGGACACCAACGTGTTCTCCCTCTTCTCCCTGACCCCGGCCACCGACTACACCGTCACCGTTGAGTCGGAGGGCGAGACCCTGACCGCGAACTTCCGCACCCAGGACGAGAGCTTCTTTGTGGATGCGTCCCGCTACGGTCTGGTGGCTGACGGCGAGACCGACAACACCGGCAAGCTGCAGGCGGCCCTTTCCACCTGCCCCAAGGGCGGCACCGTCTATGTTCCGGCCGGCCGTTACCGCACCTCCAGCCTGTTCCTGAAGAGCTGCACGACCCTGTATCTGGAAAAGGGCGCCGTGCTGCTGGGCGACAACGACCGCACCCATTACCCCATCCTGCCCGGCGTCCTGCCCAGCGAGAACGAGGTGGATGAATACTACCTGACCGGCTGGGAGGGCAACCCCCTGAGCAGCTTTGCGGGCCTGCTGAACATCACCCAGGTGCACGACGTCGTCGTCACCGGCGAGGGCACCCTGGACTGCGACGCCCAGAACGGCGACTGGTGGATCAATCCGAAGGTCAAGCGGATCGCATGGCGTCCCCGTGCGGTCGCCATGGTGGACAGCGACAACGTCTGCCTGCACGGCATCACGGTGCAGAACAGCTATTCCTGGACCATCCACCCCATCTTCGTCAAGCATCTGGATCTGCTGAGCTTCAACATCAACAACCCCTACAATGCCCCCAACACCGACGGCATTGACCCCGAAAGCTGCGCGTATACCCGCATCATCGGCGTGAACATCCATGTCGGCGACGACTGCATCGCCATGAAGGCCAGCAAGGTCTTCCTGGGCATGAAGCTGAAGAAGAGCTGCGAGCACACCGTCATCCGCAACTGCCTGCTGGACAAGGGCCACGGCGGCATCGTCATCGGCAGCGAGATGAGCGGCGGCGTCAAGGACATGGTGGTCACCCAGTGCCTCATGGACCACACCGACCGCGGCCTCCGCGTCAAGACCCGCCGCGGCCGCGGCAACACGGCCGTCATCGACGGGTTGGTCTTCCGCAATGTGGAGATGCGGGGCGTCAAGGCACCCTTCGTCATCAACATGTTTTACTTCTGCGACCCGGATGGCCACGGCCCCTACGTCCAGTGCCGCGACGCGCTGCCGGTGGATGAGTACACCCCCAGACTTGGCACCCTGACCATGGAGAACATCGTGGCCACCGATGCTCAGTTTGCGGGCTGCTACTTCGACGGCCTGCCAGAGCAGCCCATCGAGCGCGTCTCGATGAAGAACGTGAGCATCACCTTTGACCCCAACGCCGAGGCCGGGCAGGCTGCCATGGCCGACAACCGCCCCCATGTCAAAAAGCTGGCCATCTACGCCGAAAACGTCAAGGAGATCGACCTGCACAATGTCAAGATCGAGGGCTACGAGGGCGAACGCCTGCACTTTGCCAACGTCGGTCATTTTGAGGAGGACTGAACCATGACCCATGAAGAGATCCTGTCCATGCTGGGCGACTACGTGGACTACCTGATCGCCAATTCCAGCGCTGAAGCCCCGATGTGGAACATCGAGAAAGTCCGCAGCGGCAAGCCCAACAAGTGGAACTACATCGACGGCTGCATGATCACGGCCTGCCTGAGCCTCTACCACACCACCGGCGATAAGAAGTATCTGGACTTCTCCAAGCAGTTCATCGACTATTTCGTCCAGCCGGACGGCTCCATCCAGACCTACGACCCCAAAGAATACAACCTCGACAACGTGAACCAGGGCAAAAACCTGTTTGTTCTGTACGATCTTTACGGCGAGGAAAAATACCGCAAGGCCATCGACCTCATCCGGAGCCAGCTGGAGACCCAGCCCCGCACCAAAGAGGGCAACTTCTGGCACAAGGACATCTACCCCTGGCAGGTCTGGCTGGACGGCACCTACATGGCCCAGCCTTTCTACATGGAGTACGAGACCCGCTTCAACAAGATGCAGGGCTGCATCGACAGCTACAAGCAGTTCATGAACATCCGCAGGCACATGCGCGACCCGAAGACCGGTCTGTACTACCACGGCTACGATGAGAGCCGCGCGATGTACTGGGCCGACCCGGAGACCGGCTGCAGCCCCAACTTCTGGCTGCGGGCCATGGGCTGGTTCATGGTGGCTATGGTGGATGTGCTGGAGCGGATGGACGAGCAGCTGTACAACGAGTACCGCGGCATCCAGGCCATGCTGAAGCAGACCATCGAGGACGTGCACAAGTTCCAGGATGAAGAGACCGGCATGTTCTGGCAGGTCATGGACCACCCCGGCGTCGCGGGCAACTATCTGGAGACCAGCGGCACGGCCCTGTTCGCCTACGCGGTGCTCAAGGGCGTCCGTCTGGGCCTGCTGCCCAAGCGGATGGCTGCCTGGGCCGAGAAGGCCTTCTACGGCACCTGCGACAAGTACCTGTCCAAGAATCCGGACGGCAGCCTGCAGCTGGATGGCATCTGCCTGGTGGCCGGTCTCGGCGGCAAAGACCACCGCGACGGCTCCCTCGCTTACTATTTCAGTGAGCCTGTCGTCTGCAACGATGCCAAGGGCGTCGGCCCGCTCGTGCTGGCCTACACCGAAATGATCGCTCGCTGAGCACACGAAGCAAATAGAAAACAGATTGGGGCCGGGAGCTTTTCCCGGCCCCAATCTGTTTTCCGGGCGCAAAAAAGAGGAACTGCACGGGGCAGTTCCTCTGGAAAAAGGCTGTTTACTTGAGCACCGCACCGAGGTTTGCACTCGTGACCATGCGGGCATAGCGGCTGAGCCAGCCGGTCTTGATGTTGGGTTCGGGTGCGACATACCGGGCTTTGCGCTCGGCCAGAACGTCGTCGGAGACCTCCAGCGTGATGCTGGCGTTGGGGATATCAATGTGGATGATATCGCCCTCCTCGATGAGGCCGATGGGGCCGCCGGAAGCAGCTTCGGGGCTGACATGGCCGATGGCGGCACCGCGGGAAGCGCCGGAGAAGCGGCCGTCGGTGATGAGGGCGACGGTCTTGTCCAGCTTCATGCCGGCCAGTGCGGAAGTCGGATTCAGCATCTCACGCATACCGGGGCCGCCCTTGGGGCCTTCGTAGCGGATGACCACCACATCGCCGGGCACGATCTGGCCTGCGTAGATGGCCGCAATGGCGGTCTCCTCGCTGTTGAAGACGCGGGCCGGGCCGGAGTGCTCCTGCATCTCCGGGGCGACGGCGCTGCGCTTGACCACGCAACCGTCCGGTGCGATGTTGCCCCACAGGATCTGCAGACCGCCGGTGGGGGAGTAGGGGTTCTCGATGGGGCGGATGGCCTTATCGTTCAGGATGCGGGCACCCTGGATGTTCTCGCCCAGCGTTTTGCCGGTGACGGTGGGGACATCCAGATCCAGCAGGCCCTTCTTGGCCAGCTCGGCCTGCACGGCGGGGATGCCGCCTGCGGCGTAGAGGTCGGGCATGTGGGTCGGGCCGGCGGGGGCCAGATGGCAGAGGTTCGGGGTCTTGGCGCTGATCTCGTTGAAGAGCTTCAGGTCGATGGGGACCCCGGCCTCGTAGGCGATGGCCAGCAGGTGCAGCACGGTGTTGGTGGAGCAGCCCAGCGCCATATCACAGGTGAGCGCGTTGCGGATGGAGCGCTCGTTGATGATCTGGCGGGCGGTGATGCCCTTGTTGACCATCTCCATGATGGCCATACCGGCGTGCTTGGCCAATTGCAGACGCTTCGAGTAGACCGCCGGGATGGTGCCGTTGCCGGGCAGGGCGATGCCGATGGCCTCGCACAGGCAGTTCATGCTGTTGGCGGTGTACATGCCGGAGCAGCTTCCACAACTGGGGCAGCAATTGCAGGTGCAGTCTTCCAGCTGCGCATCGGTGATCATACCGGCCTTGTAAGCGCCCACGGCCTCGAACATCTTGGAGAGGCTAACCTCTTCGCCGCCGTAAGTGCCGGCCAGCATCGGGCCGCCGGAGCAGACCACGGCGGGCACGTCCATGCGGACGGCAGCCATGACCATGCCGGGTACGATCTTATCACAGTTGGGCACGAGGACCAGGCCGTCCAGCTGGTGGGCCATGAGCATGGTCTCGACGCTGTCGCAGATGAGCTCGCGGGAGGCGAGGGAATACTTCATGCCCACATGGCCCATGGCGATGCCGTCGCAGACGCCGATGGCCGGGATGAGGATGGGCGTACCGCCTGCCATCTCGACACCGGCCTTGACTGCATCGGCGATCTTATCCAGATTCATGTGGCCGGGCACGATCTCGCTGTAGGCGCTGACCACGCCGATGAGGGGGCGCTCCAGCTCTTCGGGGGTGTAGCCCAGGGCGTAAAACAGGCTGCGGTTCGGGGCGCGCTCTGAGCCTTTGGTCACGTTGTCACTTCTCATATGTTGTCCTCTCTTTTCTGAAACCCTCTCAGTCAACGCCTGACGGCGTTGCCAGCTCCCCCGAAGGGGGAGCCATTGGCACGCCGGGCAAGCCAAGGGTGTTTATCACAAAATGCCGGGCCCCGCTCTCCTTATCAACAACAGCAGACTTGATGCTGCTGGGTGAGAGAACAGCGCCCGGCGCTTTATAGGAAAATGAAATTCAAATCGTTCAGCAGGAGCTTTGCCGATACGCCAGCGGCTCGCCCTTCGGGAGAGCTGGCGCGAAGCGCCTGAGAGGGTTTACTTCTTCAGCCAGCTCATCATGCTGCGCAGCTCTGCGCCGACCTTTTCGATGGGCAGCTCGGCTTCCATGCGGCGCTTTGCCAGGAAGTGGACCTTGCGGCCGCCGTTGGGGCTCATCTCGGTCAGGAACTCAGAGGCGAAGGTGCCGTCCTGGATCTCGGTCAGGACCTTCTTCATCTCCTTGCGGGTCTCAGCGGTGATCAGGCGCTTGCCGGTGCGGTAGTCGCCATACTCTGCGGTGTTGGAGATGGAGTAACGCATCTTGGAGAAGCCGCCCTCGTTGATCAGGTCAACGATCAGCTTCATCTCGTGGCAGGTCTCGAAGTAAGCCATCTCCGGCTCGTAGCCAGCCTCGACCAGCGTATCGAAACCGGCGTGGATCAGCTCGGAGACACCGCCGCACAGAACGGCCTGCTCGCCGAACAGGTCGGTCTCGGTCTCCTCCTTGAAGGTGGTCTGCAGGATGCCTGCACGGCCGGCACCGATGCCGGAAGCGTAAGCCAGAGCGATGTCCTTGGCCTTGCCGGTGTAGTCCTGCTCCACGCAGATCAGAGAGGGGCAGCCCTCGCCCTCGGTGTACAGGCGGCGGACGATGTGGCCGGGGCCCTTGGGGGCGATCATGATGACGTCCACATTCTTGGGTGCGGTGATGGTCTTGAAGTGGATGTTGAAGCCGTGTGCAAAGGCCAGAGCCTTGCCCTCGGTCATGTAGGGTGCGACCTGCTTGTTGTAGATGTCGGCGCACAGCTCATCGGGCACCAGCATCATGACGACGTCGCCAGCCTTGGCAGCCTCTTCGACTTCCATGACCTTGAAGTTGTCGTGGGTGGCGGCGAACTCGGAAGCCTTCTCCCAGTGTGCAGAGCCTTTGCGCAGGCCGACGACGACGTTGACGCCGCTCTCGGCCAGGTTCTCGGAATGGGCGTGGCCCTGGCTGCCGAAGCCGATGACAGCGACGGTCTTGCCGTCCAGCACACCGAGGTTGCAGTCGGAATCGTAATATTTCTTGATGGCCATGGTAGTTGTTCTCCTTTTGCTTTTTCTGTTTGGATTTTATATTCGGTTGATTTGAAAACTGGGTGAAACTCTCTCAGTCTCGCATTGCTCGCCAGCTCTCCCAAAGGGAGAGCTTTGGTGCGAACGTTTCCGTCCCTGCAAAAACCTCGCCCTTCGGGAGAGGTGGCAGCGCGTAAGCGCTGACGGAGAGGGTCAAAAACGTGTTAGTGGCACGTCGTTCCCGGCAGGGGCAGCTGCGCGTCGCGCACTTCCTGCGGGGGTTTCTGTATGTGCTGGTGCATCCCGCCGCGTTCCAGCGCGGTGACGCCGGTGCGGCACAGTTCGAGGATGGTGTAATCCGCGAACATCTTCAGGAAGGCGTCGATCTTTTCGGGCTTGCCGATCAGTTCAAAGACCATGCTGTCCGGGGACAGGTCGATGATCTTGGCCTTGTAGATGCTGCCCACCTCCCGCAGCTCCGCGCGGTTGTGGACATCGGCGGCGACCTTGAGCAGCAGCAGCTCCCGCTCCAGCGCGTTCTCGTGGTTGAGCACGAAGACCTGGCGGGTGACTTCCAGCCGCTCGGTCTGGAGGATGAGCTGGTTCAGCTCCTTTTCGGTGCCGGACACTGCGACCGTGATGCGGCTGACGGTGGGGTCGTTGGTGGCGGAAACGGTCAGGCTGTCGATGTTGAAGCCGCGGCGGCAGAAAAGGCTGGACACACGGGCCAGAACGCCGCTCTGGTTGTCCACCAGCAGACTGATGACTCTGCGTTTGGATTCCATGGTGCGTTCCTCCTTACTTCATGATGATATCGTTGATGTCGCCGCCGCCGGGGATCATGGGCAGGACCTTTTCGTCCTTGTCGATGATGCACTCGATCCAGGTGGGGCCTTTGCGCTTCATCGCTTCGGCAAAGGCGGACTGGAACTCGGCGAGATTTTGGCAGCGGTATCCCTTCAGGCCAAAGCCCTCGGCCAGCTTGACGAAGTCGGTGTGGCGGTGGGGGTCGGTCTGGGAGTAGCGCTTGCCGTAGAACGCGCTCTGCCACTGGCGGACCATGCCCAGCACCTGGTTGTTGAAGATGACCGTGATGATGGGCAGCTCGTAACTGACCGCCGTGCAGGCCTCGTTGAGGTTCATGTGGAAGGAGCCGTCGCCCGTGAACATGACCACCCGCTGGTCGCGGCCCAGCGCCATCTGTGCGCCGATGGCTGCACCGTAGCCGAAGCCCATGGTGCCCAGACCGCCGCTGGTGATGAAGCCGCGGCTCTTGGTGTGGCGGATGTACTGTGCCGCCCACATCTGATGCTGGCCCACGTCGGTGACGTAGACGGCCTCCGGGCCGCACTGGCTGCACACCTCGCCGATGACCTGATGGGGCATCAGGCGGGACGCGTCGGACACGGGATGATAATCCTGCGCCTGCCACTCGCGGATCATGGCCATCCACTCCGGGTGCTTTGCCTCCTGGATGAGGGGGAGCATCCCGCCCAGCACGTAGGCGGCATCGCCAGTAATGGCCAGATCCACATCCACGTTCTTGCCCAGCTCGCTGGGGTCGATGTCGATCTGGATGATGGTGGCATTTTTCGCAAAGGTCTTGGGGTTCAGGGCCACACGGTCCGAGAAGCGGGTGCCCAGTGCGATGAGGACATCGCAGTCGGCCACGGCCCGGTTGGAGGTGTAGCAGCCGTGCATTCCCACCATGCCGATGTTCATCGGGTCGCCGTAGGGCACGACGCCTGCCGCCATCAGGGTGTAGGTGGCGGGGATCTCCGCTTTGTGGATGAGGTCCCGCAGGGGCTGGCAGGAGGCTGCGCTCCGCACACCGCCGCCAAAGTAGACCAGAGGCCGCTTGGCCGCGTTGATGAGGTCGGCGGCCCACTTGACCTGTTCTTCGTTATATGTGGTCACGGTGCGGATCTTTTCCGGCTGCTTGGGAGTGAACTCGCAGACCGCAGCGGTCACATCCTTGGGAATGTCCACGAGGACGGGGCCTTTGCGGCCGCTCTGCGCAATGCGGAATGCGGCCCGCATGGTGTCGGCCAGGTCTTCGACCCTGCGCACCGTGAAATTGTGCTTGGTGATGGGCATCGTGATGCCCTCGATGTAGGCTTCCTGAAAGCTGTCCGTGCCAAGGCTCGCTGTGGCGACGTTGCCGGTGAAGGCGACCATGGGCACCGAGTCCATGTAGGCCGTGGCAATGCCGGTGACGAGGTTGGTGGCACCCGGCCCGCTGGTGGCCAGCACCACGCCGGTACGGCCGGTGGCGCGGGCATAACCGTCTGCCGCATGGGAGGCGCCCTGCTCGTGGGCGGTCAGCACATGGGTGATGCGGTCGGCGTTCTTGTACAGCTCATCGTAAAGGTTCAGCACTGCGCCGCCGGGGTAACCGAAGATGGTATCCACCCCCTGCTCGCAGAGCACCTCAACAAAAATCTGCGAACCATTCAACTGCATGTCTTGTCTCTCCTGTTTCCTGTCTCTCTTCCAACTCTACACTTTCAAAATTCCCTCAGATACGTCAAATTTCGTATCCTGCATCCTCGATGGAACGTTGGGTCAATTATACTATAAATCGGTCAGATGTCAAACAATGTTTTGTAAAGTGAATCACCCGAAAGATGAAGATAATTAAACACAGGGTTGCACTGAGTCTGCAACAGCGGTATAATTTTGGTACATTCGTTAAATATAAGAGGGAAAAGGCTATGAAACTTCGTGAATGGAACGCCCGGCTGCACGGGCTTGTGATCTTCCGCGCCCTGCTGGAAGACCCGGTGGTGGCCAAATTATTGGACCTGACCGACCGGATGGAAGCGGGCACCCGCAGCATGGGCCCGGTGTGCGACGCCGTGGCGGCCTTTGAGGCGGCTTTGTTCGAGCAGACCACCAATCTGGGCGAGTATCTTGCCAATGCGGTGCTGGAGACCGAGACGGTCTGTGTGCGGCAGGCTGCGGCGGGCGGCATCGCGCCGGTGATGCAAAAGGCACTGGACAGTGAACTGAGCTTTTTGCAGGAGCTTTGCCGCCTGACGCTGGATGAGCTGTTCCAGACGGCTTATTCCGAACAGGCCCAGCGGCCGGAACTGGCCTTCCTGCCCCGGTGGGAGACGAAGGACATCGACCTGGCAGCGGCTTACGCCCAGCGGATGCAGGAGGCCGGGAAAAAGGGTTACGGCATGTTTGCCAAACACCATGTCTTCACGGTGGAGAACGGGCGTCTGGTGCCGGTCAAGTACCCGGACCCTCAGCGCCTGTCCGAACTGCCCGGTTACGAGGGCGAGCGGGAAAAGGTCATCGCCAACACCAAAGCTCTGCTGGCCGGGATGCCGGCCAACAACGTCCTGCTGTACGGTGACGCGGGCACCGGCAAATCGAGCGCGGTCAAGGCCATCGCCAACGAGTTCGCGCCCGACGGCCTGCGTCTGGTGGAAGTCAAGAAGAACCAGCTCTATCAGATCCCCGACCTGATGGATAAGCTGGCGGCGAACCCGCTCAAGTTCATCTTCTTCATCGACGACCTGAGCTTCACCGCCAACGACGACAACTTCGCAGCCCTCAAGGCCATCCTCGAAGGCAGCGTGGGCGGCCGGGCCAGAAACATTGCGGTCTATGCGACCTCCAACCGCCGCCACCTCATCAAGGAGACCATGACCGACCGCACCGGTGATGACATCCACGAGGCCGACACCCGGCAGGAACTGATGAGCCTGTCGGCCCGCTTCGGCCTCACCGTGACCTTCCAGCGGCCCGAAAAGGCCCGCTTTGAGGCCATCCTCACCGAGCTGGCCAGACAGCACGACATCCGGATGCCGATGGATCAGCTCCTCGTCAAGGCCGAGGCGTTCGCCATCCGCGCCGGTGGCCGCAGCCCCCGCGTGGCCAAACAGTTCATCGAGCAGTGTGAGAGCGGCGTACAGAAGTAAGAACAAGCAAGAAAGGCAGTGCCCATGCGGGCACTGCCTTTCTTGCTATAAAATCAAACGCGCTCGGCGACGAGCTGGAAACCGGCTTTGGTCAGCTCCGTGCGGATCTGCTCGATCTGCGCATGGTCGCGGGTCTCCAATGCCAGCTTGAGGAAGCAGCTGGAGATGGGCATATTGGGGTCGGAGCCGTCGTGCAGGACGGAGACGACGTTGCTGCCGCAGCGGGAGACGATCTCGGCCACCTTCTTGAGCTGGCCGGGCTTGTCCTCCAGTGCGATGGTCAGGTTGGCTTTGCGGCCGCTCATGACCAGACCGCGGGTGATGACGCGGTTGAGGATGTTCACGTCGATGTTGCCGCCGGAGATGACGCAGACGACCTTTTTGCCCTCGATGGGCAGCTTGTGGAAGAGGGCGGCCGCCACGGGCACTGCACCGGCTCCCTCGGCGACGAGCTTCTGGTTCTCCATCAGAGAGAGGATGGCGGCTGCCGTTTCATCCTCGGTCACGGTCACGATGTCGTCCACATACTCTTCGCAGAGCTGGTAAGTCAGCTCACCGGGGGTCTTGACCTGGATGCCGTCCGCGAAGGTGGAGGCAGCGGAGAGGGTCTGGTATTTGTGCTCGTGGAGGGAGCGGTACATGCTGGGAGCACCCTCGGCCTGAACGCCGTAGACCTTGACGTCCGGTTTGAGGCTCTTGATGGCAAAGGCCACGCCGGAGATGAGGCCGCCGCCGCCCACAGGCACGATGACCGCATCCACATCGGGCAGCTGGTCCAAAATTTCCAGACCGATGGTGCCCTGACCCGCGATGACCTGTTCGTCGTCGTAGGGGTGGATGAAGGTCATGCCGGTCTCAGCCTGCAGCTCGACGGCCTTGTCGTGGGCGTCGTCGTAGGTGCCAGGCACGAGGCAGACCTCTGCGCCCAGGCTCTTGGTGTTCTCCACCTTCATGATGGGCGCACCGTCCGGCATACAGACGATGCTTTTGATGCCCCGGCGGGTCGCGGCCAGCGCCACGCCCTGGGCGTGGTTGCCTGCCGAGCAGGCGATGACGCCTTTTTCGCTCTCCTCTTTGGAGAGCTGGCTGATCTTATAATAGGCACCGCGCACCTTGAAGCTGCCGGTGGCCTGCAGGTTCTCGGTCTTCAGGTAGAGCTGGCAGTCCTTGGAGAGTTTGGGGGCCTCGATGAGGTCGGTCTTGCGGGCAACATCCTTGAGCACGAAAGCGGCATGGTAAACTTTATCCAGAGTCAACATCGTTCGTTCCTATCCTTTGTTCCATAAATGTGATGCAATAAAGTATAGGATACCAAAAGTCTTTTGTCAAATGAAAGGATTTCACGATTTGACCGGCTGGGGTGACGAAGCGCCAGGAACCGCAAAAAAGCGACGCCGCGCGGCGTCGCTTTTTGTAGAGGTTCAGATCTCGGCCAGAATGGCGTCGCCCATGCCGGAGCAGCCGACACAGGTGCAGCCGTCGCTCATGTTGTCGGCGGTGCGGATGCCCTTGTCCAGCACCTTGCTCACCGCGTTCTCGATGGCGTCCGCTTCCTCGGCCAGACCGAAGGAGTAACGCAGCATCATGGCGGCGGAGAGGATGCAGGCGGTGGGGTTGACGATGTCCTTGCCGGCAATATCGGGGGCGGAGCCGTGGATGGGCTCATACAGGCCGCGGGTGCCGTCGCCCAGCGAGGAGGAAGGGATCATGCCGATGGAGCCGGTGATCATCGAAGCCTCGTCGGAAAGAATGTCGCCGAACATGTTCTCGGTGACGATGACGTCGAACTGCGCGGGGTTCTTGACGATCTGCATGGCGCAGTTGTCCACGAACATCTCACTGTACGCGACGTCCGGATATTCGGCCTGCAGCCGGTGCATGACCGAGCGCCAGAGGCGGCTGGTGTCCAGCACGTTGGCCTTGTCCACGCAGCAGAGCTTCTTGCGGCGCTTTCGGGCCGTCTCGAAGCCGATGCGGCCGATGCGCTCGATCTCGTGCTCTGCGTAGGGCATGGAGTCGATGGCCTGCTTCTCGCCGTTTTCGAGGGTGTGGGTCTCGTGCGCGCCGAAGTACACGCCGCCGATGAGCTCCCGCACGATGAGAAAGTCGATGCCCTGGGCCACGATCTCCGGCTTCAGGGGGCTGGCCGGGGCCAGCTGGGGCCAGATCTTGGCCGGGCGGTTGTTGGCGTACAGCCCCATCCCGGCGCGCAGGCGGAGCAGGCCCTTTTCGGGGCGCTGCTCACCGGGCAGGCCCTCCCACTTGGGGCCGCCCACGGCACCCAGCAGGACGCTGTCCGCAGCCAGGCACTTGTCCAGCTCGTGCTGGGGGAGCGGGTCGCCGTATTTGTCGATGGCCTCGCCGCCCATGGCAGCGTCGGTGTAGTGGAAGGTGTGGCCGTACTTCTCGGCCACTTGATCGAGGACGCGGAGCGTCTGCTTCACGATCTCCGGGCTGGAGCAGTCGCCCCAGATGACAGCAATGTTTTTTTCCATTGGGTTCTCCTTCTATTGTCAGGCTTGCCTTTGTACAACCTCTCCGTCACCTTCGGTGACACCTCTCCTGGTAGGAGAGGCCTTGGCATTGCACAAACTTCATCGTTTTGCCAAAGGCTCCCCCTTCGGGGGAGCTGGCACGAAGTGCCTGAGAGGGTCACTTCGTCAGCGACTTCATCAGGCCGCCGTCGGCGATGATCTTCTGGATAAAGGGCGGGAAGGGTTCGGCCTGGAAGGTCTGGCCGGTGGTCTTGTCGGTGATGACGCCGGTGTCGAAGTCCACATGGACCTCGTCGCCTGCGGCGATGGCGTCGGCGGCTTCGGGGCACTCCATGATGGGCAGGCCGATGTTGATGCTGTTGCGGTAGAAGATGCGGGCAAAGCTTTTGGCGATGACCACCGAGATGCCGGCGGTCTTGATGGCCAGCGGGGCGTGCTCACGGGAGGAGCCGCAGCCGAAGTTCCAGCCGCCGACCATGATGTCGCCCGCGTGGACATTGTGAACGAAGTCCTTGTCGATGTCCTCCATGCAGTGGGCGGCCAGCTCTTTGGCGTCGGGGGTGTTCAGGTAGCGGGCCGGGATGATGACGTCGGTATCCACATTGTCCGGGTATTTGAAAACGGAGCCGTTTGCGTTGTTCATGGTGTTTCTCCTCTCTTAGACCGTGCGGGGGTCGGTGATATAGCCGGTGAGGGCGCTGGCGGCGGCGGTGGCCGGGGATGCCAGATAGACCTCGCTCTTCACATGGCCCATGCGGCCCACGAAGTTGCGGTTGGTGGTGGAGACGCAGCGTTCGCCTTCGGCCAGAATGCCCATGTAGCCGCCCAGGCAGGGGCCGCAGGTGGGGGTGGAGACGATGCAGCCCGCATCAATGAAGGCAGTGGTCCAGCCGCGCAGGATGCACTCCTTGTAAACGGCCATGGTGGCGGGGATGATGATGCCGCGCACCCCCTTGGCGATGTGCCGGCCCTTGAGGATGTTGTAGGCGGCCTCCATGTCTTCCAGACGGCCGTTGGTGCAGCTGCCGATGACGACCTGGTCAATTTTGATCGTTTTGCCCTCGGCGGCGGGGTGGGTGTTCTCCGGCAGATGGGGGTAGCTGACGGTGGGTTCGAGCTGGGAAAGGTCGATCTCGATGGTCTGCTCGTACACGGCATCCGGGTCGGCCTCGTAGAAGACCGGCTCGCGCTGGCTGCGGCCCTTGAGGTAGGCTCTGGTGGTCTCGTCCACGGGGAAGATGCCGTTCTTGGCACCGGCCTCGATGGCCATGTTGCAGACGCACAGGCGGTCGTCCATGGTCAGGGAAGCCACGCCGGGGCCGGTGAACTCCATGGACTTGTACAGCGCACCGTCCACGCCGATCTGGCCGATGATGTGGAGGATGAGGTCTTTGCCGGAGACGCGGGGGCCGAACTTGCCCTTGAGCACGAACTGGATGGCGGCAGGCACCTTGAACCATGCCATGCCGGTGGCCATGCCCGCGGCCATGTCGGTGGAGCCAACGCCGGTGGAGAAGGCCCCCAGCGCACCGTAGGTGCAGGTGTGGCTGTCGGCACCGATGACGCAGTCACCGGCGGTCACGATGCCTTTTTCGGGCAGGAGGGCGTGTTCAATGCCCATCTGACCGACATCGTAGAAATTGAGGATGTCGTATTTGTTGGCGAACTCACGGCACTGCTTGGACTGGGTGGCGCTCTTGATATCCTTGTTGGGGACGAAGTGGTCCAGCACGATGGCGATGTGCTCTTTGTCGAACACGCCGTCAAAGCCTGCTTTTTCGAACTCGTTGATGGCAACGGGGGTGGTGATGTCGTTGCCCAGCACGAGATCCAGCTTTGCGTTGATGAGCTGGCCTGCCTTGACCTCGGCCAGACCGGCATGTGCGGCTAAAATCTTCTGCGTCAGGGTCATTCCCATGGTGGTACTCTCCTTTTATATGATATCTGCTGTTTGCCCTCTCCGTCTGCGAAGCAGACGGAGAGGGCAAGGCCTTTTACTTGCTATTGATCGCACTCACCAGCGCTTTGATGCCGGCGACGATGATGTCGGTGTCGGTGCCGGCACCCCAGGTCATGCTGCCATCGCCCCAAGCCAGGCCGACATAGGAGGCAGCGCGGGAGGTGGAGCCTTCGTCCAGGCTGTGTTCGGAGTAGGCTTCGAGGTGGAAGTCCATCCCGGTCGCGCTCTGGATGGCGTTGGCCACGGCGTCCAGACGGCCGTTGCCCACCGAGGTGACGACCTTGCGCTGGCCGTTCAGCTCCAGCGTGACGGTCGCAGTGATGCCGTCCACCTGAGCGAAGTGTGCCTCGATGACCGAGAGCGGCTTGTTTTTATTGAGGAAACTCTCCTCGAAGATGCGGAGCACTTCGGAAGCGCTCAGCTCCTTGTGGCTGTGGTCGGAGACATTCTTGACCTTGTAGCCCAGGTCTTCGCGCATCTTGGGGGGCAGGTTGTAGCCGTAGTTCTGCTCCAGCACAAAGCCGATGCCGCCCTTGCCGCTCTGGCTGTTGATGCGGATGACGTCGGCGTCGTAGGTGCGGCCGATGTCGTGCGGGTCGATGGGGATGTAGGGGCAGGTCCAGCGGTGTTCGCCGTGCTCCTTGCGGTAGGCCATGCCCTTGGCGATGGCGTCCTGATGGCTTCCGGAGAAGGCCGCAAAGACCAGCTGGCCCGCATAGGGGGTGCGCTCGTAGATGTGCATCCGGGTTACACGCTCATAGGTGGCGCAGATGTCCGGCATGTTGGAGAAATCGAGTTTGGGGTCCACGCCGTGGCTGTACATGTTCATGGCCAGAGTGACGGCATCGACGTTGCCGGTGCGCTCGCCGTTGCCGAACAGGCAGCACTCCACGCGCTGTGCACCGGCCAGCACGGCCAGCTCGGCGCAGGCCACGCCGGTGCCGCGGTCGTTGTGGGGGTGGGTGGAGATGATGACGCTGTCGCGGTGCTTGAGGTGCTTGTCGCAGTACTCGATCTGGTTTGCGTAGACGTGCGGCATGCTCATCTCAACGGTGACGGGCAGGTTGATGATCATCGGGCGGTCGGGCGTCGGCTCCATGATGTCCAGCACGGCGTTGCAGACCTCGACGGCATAATCGACCTCGGTGCCGGTGAAGCTCTCCGGGCTGTACTCGAACAGGAAGTTGCCCTCGTACTCCTGGCTGAGCTGCTTGACCAGCCGGGCACCGTCGGTGGCGATCTTCTTGATCTCTTCCTTGCTCTTGTGGAACACCTGCTCACGCTGGGCCACGGAGGTGGAGTTGTAGAAGTGGATGACTGCGCGGGGTGCGCCCTTGACGGCCTCGAAGGTGCGGCGGATGATGTGGTCGCGGCACTGGGTCAGCACCTGCACAGTGACATCGTCGGGGATCATATCCTTCTCGATGAGGGTGCGCAGGAACTCGTACTCGGTCTCGCTGGCGGCAGGGAAGCCGACCTCGATCTCCTTGAAACCGATCCGGACCAGCATCTGGAAGAACTCCAGCTTCTCTTCCAGGCTCATGGGCACGATCAGCGCCTGATTGCCGTCGCGCAGGTCCACGCTGCACCATGCAGGTGCCTGTTCAATGTGATCTTTTTTGACCCAGCTGTCGTAACCGGCCGGTACGGGGTAATACCCCGGTGCGTACTTGGTAGCGTCCATCATATTCGTTGTCCTCCTGGCTTCCTATCAGCTTACATTCAACACTTTTTGCAGGCGGTCTTGTCCCTCTCCGTCATTGCTTCGCAATGCCACCTCCCCCGAAGTGGGAGGTTTGAAGCTCCCCCCTTTGGGGGAGCTGGCGCGAAGCGCCTGAGAGGGTAAGTCTGCTGCTCAAACGAAAAAAGGCTCCCGTCTCTCAAAGGACGAAATCCTCTGAGAGACGAGAGCCTGTAAGTTCTGTTACAGGGCACCCGTGGTACCACTCTCTTTGCTGGCAAGACCAGCCACTCACACGATCGGCTTTTGGCGGCGAATCGCTGCCCCGGTAACGGTGGGCATCCGTCAGGGCCTACTGTGGTTTCAGCCCTGCCGCTCAGGGGCCAGTAACCGAAGCTTCCCGCACCGCCTTGCACCACCCGGCGGCTCTCTGTAAGCAGAAAACACTTCGTTTTTTCCCCGTCAACGCATTTGCGCTTGTTTCAAAGTGAGCTTATTTTACCAGACCGGTCTGCCTCTGTCAAGCAGTTTGGCTCAGATGCAGAATGAAGAAAATTCAACTTTCGACGGAAAATTCCGGGCAGGTTTCATTCTTCGATGCACCGGAACCGGTCAGCGGCCAGCGGAAGTCTGTGCGTCGCCGGTCTCGTCGATCATCATGACGTTGCCCTGGATGGGATTTTCCACCGGGGAGGCGTAGCCGCCGTAGTTCGAGTCGCGGCCGACGAGCAGGTCGCGGCGGCAGCGCAGGCCGACATGGAGGACGGCAGAACTGCTGATGTGGCGCAGGGTGACCTTGGTGGTGTCGCGCTGGCCCTCGCACAGCAGGGACAGGTTCAGGGTGGTGGAGGCCTTGTTGGTCGTCAGGACCACGGTGCGCACCCCGTTGTCCATCAGCTTGCGCATCTCACCGACGGTGGCGCGGAAGGTGGCGACATCTTCCGGGACGGAGAGGGTCAGAACCTGATCCTTCACCGAGGCGGTATAGAGCACCTGCTTGCCCAGCAGGCCCTTGACGGTGTATCTGGCCGAATAGGCCGGGTTGGAGGCAATCGTCGACTCCGAAGTCTGCGCATCGCCGGTCTCGGCGATCATCATGACGTTGCCCTGAATGGGGTCTTCCACCGGGGCGGCGTAGCCGCCGTAGTTCGGGTCACGCTCGGCGGAGGGCTGTGCATCGCTGCTGTGCAGGGCGATGTCGCCCTGGGTCATGGTGCTCTCGTCCTGCGGGGGCAGATAGCCTGCCACGACGGCTTCGTCTGCGGCCGTTTCGGCGGAAGGCTCAGCGGCAAACGCACCGAGGCTCATGGACGCCATGGCGGACAGGATGAGGGCGGCGGCGATGGCCTGACGGCCAAATTTCGTATTCAAAATCTTCATGGATCATATCCTCCTGATTCAGGGGCTCGTTCGGCCCGTTCTGCCTTGTATACGAACCGGAGAAATGGATTATTGCAGCATCGCTGGAAAAAATATTATTCCCGCTCCAGGATCTCCATGAATTCATCGCCGGTGATGGTCTCTTTCTGGTAGAGGTACTTGGCCAGCTCGTCCAGCTTCTGGCGGTTGTCGGTCAGGATCTGGATGGCCTTCTGGTGCTGGGCCCTGACCAGCTCCACAACCTTCTGGTCGATCTCGCGCTGGGTTTGGGCCGAGCAGGCCAGCGAGGTGTCGCCGCCCAGATACTGGTTGTTCACGGTCTCCAGCGCCACCATGTCGAACTCGTCGCTCATGCCGTAGCGGGTGAGCATGGCGCGGGCCAGCTTGGTGGCCTGCTCGATGTCGTTGGAAGCACCGGTGGTGATGGAACCGAACGCGACCTCCTCGGCAGCGCGGCCGCCGGTCAGGGTGGCGATCTTGTTTTCCAGCTCGGTCTTATCCATCAGGTAGTGGTTGCCCTCTTCCACCTGCATGGTAAAGCCCAGTGCGCCGGAGGTGCGGGGGATGATGGTGATCTTCTGCACCGGCGCGGAGTGGGTCTGCTTGGCGGCGACCAGCGCGTGGCCGATCTCGTGGTAGGCCACGATGCACTTTTCCTTGTCGGTGAGGATGGAATTCTTCTTCTGGTAGCCTGCAATGACCACTTCGATGCTCTCTTCGAGGTCAGCCTGGGTCACGCTCTTGCGGCCCGCGCGGACGGCCCGCAGCGCAGCCTCGTTGACGATGTTGGCCAGCTCGGCACCGGACGCACCGGAGGCCATCCGGGCCACGACGCTGAAATCAACGCCGGGAGCCAGCGCGATCTTTTTGGCGTGGACTTTCAAAATCTCTTCGCGGCCCTTCAGGTCGGGCAGCTCGACGGGAACGCGGCGGTCAAAGCGGCCGGGGCGGGTCAGAGCCGGGTCCAGAGACTCCGGGCGGTTGGTGGCTGCCAGAATGATGACGCCGTTGTTGCCCTCAAAGCCGTCCATCTCGGTGAGCAGCTGGTTCAGGGTCTGTTCGCGCTCATCGTTGCCGCCGTACTGGCCGCTGTTGCGCTTCTGGCCAATGGCGTCGATCTCGTCAATGAAGACGATGCAGGGGGCTTTCTCCTTGGCCTGTTTGAACAGGTCGCGCACCTTGGAAGCGCCCATGCCCACGAACATTTCCACGAATTCGGAGCCGGACATGGAGAAGAAGGGCACGTTGGATTCACCGGCCACGGCCTTGGCCAGCATGGTCTTGCCGGTGCCCGGAGGGCCGACGAGCAGGATGCCCTTGGGCATCTGGGCACCGATGTCCTTGTATTTGCTGGGGTCGTGCAGGTAGTTGACGACCTCCTGCAGGTTCTCCTTGGCTTCGTCCTCACCGGCCACATCCGCAAAATGGATGCCCTCGGTGGACTGGACGTAGACCTTGGCATTGGATTTTCCCATGCCGCCGAACATCATCGAGTTGGGGCCGCCCATTTTTTCCATGAGCTTTTTGTTCATAAAGTTGCCCAGCGCGGTGAAGAGGACGATGGGCAGCACGAACCAGAGCAAGAAGCTGAGAATGGGCGAGGTCTGCTCCACGATCTCACTGGAAAACGCAGCCCCGGCGTCATACAGGCGCTCGGTGAGGCTGGGGTCGTTCATCAGGCCGGTCCGGTAGACCTGGGTCTCGTCTTTGTCGGTAAAGATGATCTGGTTGCTCTCAATGTCCACACGGCCGATGTTCTTATCCTCGGTCATGCTCATAAAGGTGCCGTAATCCACCTCTTTGACCTGGCGCTCGCTCATCCACGGCACCAGAACGAGGTTGAGGAGCAGAAGCACCAGCAGCACGACGGTGTAATAGATGGCCAGCGGCTTTTTCGGCGTTTTGACTTCTTTCATGATGATCCTCCTTTTTTCAGGGTCTCTGCTGTTATGATACCACAATCGAAGTTCAGTTCCAGCGTTTCCAGCGCCTTTTTGCAAAAACTTCGCGGTTTGTTCACAAAAGGTGCAGAACAAAAGGGCCTCCGCCCCACGGGGAGCAGAAACCCTTTCGTTCACACACACATTTTAGGAGAAAAGGAGAGTTGATTCGGAGAATGGGGGAGTTCAATCGCACGAGCGGGCAAACAGGGGAGGGTTATTCGCCGCGGACGGCTGCAAAACCGGCTTCGAGGTCGGCGAGGATGTCGTCGATGTGCTCGGTGCCGATGGACAGGCGGATGGTGTTCTGGTAGATCTGCTGCTCGGCCAGTTCGGCGTCGTTCAGCTGGCTGTGGGTGGTGGAAGCCGGGTGGATGACCAGGCTCTTCACGTCGGCCACGTTGGCCAGCAGGGAGAAGATCTTCAGGTTGTCGATGAACTTGAAGGCTTCCTCGCGGCCGCCCTTGATATTAAAGGTAAAGATGGAGGCGCCGCCGTTGGGGAAATACTTCTGATACAGCGCGTGGTCGGGGTGGTCGGGCAGGGAAGGATGGTTGACCTTCTCGACCTGGGGATGGTTGGCCAGGAACGCGACGACCTTCTTGGTGTTCTCGACGTGGCGCTCGATGCGCAGGCTCAAAGTCTCGGTGCCCTGCAGCAGCAGGAATGCGTTGAACGGAGAGATGGTGGCACCGGTATCGCGCAGCAGGATGGCGCGGATGTAGGTGACGAAGGCGGCGGGGCCGGCGGCATCGGCAAAGGAGACGCCGTGGTAGCTGGGGTTGGGGGCGGCGATGTTGGGATAACGGCCGCTGGCTTTCCAGTCGAAGTTGCCGCTGTCCACGATGATGCCGCCCAGCGTGGTGCCGTGGCCGCCGATGAACTTGGTGGCGGAGTGGACCACGATGTCTGCGCCGTGCTCGATGGGGCGGATCAGATACGGGGTGCCGAAGGTGTTATCAATGACCAGCGGCAGGCCATGCTTGTGGGCGATGGCTGCGATGGCGTCGATGTCGGGAATGTCGCTGTTGGGGTTGCCCAGGGTCTCCAGATAGACAGCCTTGGTGTTGGGCTGGATGGCGTTCTCCACCTCGGCCAGGTCGTGGGCGTTCACGAAGGTGGTGGTGATGCCGAACTGGGTCAGGGTGTGCTCCAGCAGGTTGTAGCTGCCGCCGTAGATGGTTTTCTGCGCCACGATGTGGTCACCGGCCTGTGCCAGAGCCTCGATGGTGTAGCTGATGGCGGCAGCACCGGAAGCGGTGGCCAGCGCAGCCACGCCGCCTTCCAGCGCGGCGATGCGCTTCTCGAAGACGTCCTGGGTGGAGTTGGTCAGGCGGCCATAGATGTTGCCTGCGTCAGCCAGACCGAAGCGGTCGGCGGCGTGCTGGCTGTTGCGGAAGACGTAGGACGTGGTCTGGTAGATGGGCACGGCGCGGGAATCGGTGGCGGGATCGGCCTGCTCCTGGCCAACGTGCAGCTGAAGGGTCTCGAATTTATAGTTAGACATGTTGATTGCCTCTCTTTTTGTACAAATAGTATTATTTTTATCTACAAAAAATCCCGGTCGCTGCGGTCTCAAGACAGCGCACCGGGCAAGAAGATCCTGACGTGTTTCGGGGCTTTACCGGCACGGACACATTCGTCCGGCGGAGGGCAAAGCACAGCAGTTCGTCCAGAATTCTGCCCGGTCTGTGTACATTCGCCCACAACGGAAGTTTGCATGAAGCAGGTTTTTCCAAATCAGCGACATCGCGGTGCCCTCCTTTCTCTGAATTTCCCACCAAGTTGGTGGATTGGATGGTTGCATTATATCCTCATTTACCTAGATTGTCAATAGGTTTATGGAAGAAACTTCAAAATTTTCTGCAGCGACGCAGAGCGGTATTTTTGGTTGACCGTCTGCCCTTCGTGTTGTATACTGAATCTATTCTTTTGTCTTATGAAGGAGGGGAGCCGGGATGTCCATCGGGCCAAGTCGTCCGCTCGTGCTGGAAAAGCCGGACGCCATTGATCTGCAGCAGGCCGCGCGGTATTTTGGTCAGCGGGGCCCGGCGGATGAAGCGACGGCTTCTTTATTAGAACGATGTGCCGTGCCCATTCTGGCGGCGGCCACACCCCGCGCCGTCTGGCTGGAAGGGGATGTGCAGAGCCTTGCCGAGGCCGGGCTTCTGCTGGGGGAGGATGTCTTCCGCCACCTGACCGGCTGCAGCCATGCCGTTTTGCTGGCCGTGACCCTTGGCCCCGGTGTGGATGCGCAGATCCGCCGGGCCGGGGTGGGGGACATCGCGGCCGGGGTGGCGTCGGATGCGCTGGGCTCGGCATTGGCCGAGCAGATGGCAGATGCCGCCGAGGCGGAGCTGCGCCAGTGGGCCGCAGGGCAGGGCAGGTATCTGACGGGCCGCTATTCGCCCGGCTACGGCGACTGGCCCATCACGGTGCAGCCGCTGGTGGCCGCAGCACTGGACACCGCCCGCCGGGCGGGCCTCTGCGTGACGGACAGCAACCTGATGACGCCCCGCAAGAGCGTCACGGCGCTGCTGGGCGTCAGCGACCATCCGGTCCGGGGGCATCTGGCAGGGTGCGGCCACTGTGTGCTGCGCACCCGCTGCGAATATCGAAAGAGGGGAATCACCTGTGCAAGTGAATGAACTGTTTACCCAACCGAATACCATCCTGCTGGACGGCGGCATGGGCACCATGCTGCAGGCGGCCGGCCTGAAGCTGGGTGCCCGCCCGGAGGAGCTGAACCTGACTGACCCGGCCCTCATCGAGGGCATCCATGCGCAGTATGCCGCCGCAGGCAGCCGCATCATCAATGCGAACACCTTCGGCGCGTCGGCCCACAAGCTGGCGGGCAGCGCATATACGCTGGAAGAGGTCATCGCGGCGGGCATCGCGAACTGCAAGCGGGCCTGTGCGCCCTACGGCGCGCTGGCGGCGCTGGACGTCGGCCCGCTGGGCGAACTGCTGGAGCCCAACGGCACACTGGCCTTTGAAGATGCCGTGGCCGAGTTTGGCCGCATCGTCCGGGCGGGTGCTGCCGCCGGGGCTGACCTCATCTTCTTTGAGACCTTCACCGACCTATACGAACTGAAGGCTGCTCTGCTGGCCGCCAAAGAGAACAGCACTCTGCCCATCCTCGCCAGCATGAGCTTTGAGGCGGGCGGGCGCACCTTCACCGGCTGCACGGTCGAGAGCTTTGCGGCCACCGCACGTGGTCTGGGAGCGGATGCCATCGGCATCAACTGTTCGCTTGGCCCCAGGGAGATCTTCCCGATGGCAAAGCGGCTGGCCGAGGCCGTGCCCGGCAGCTTCCCGGTTTTCGTCAAGCCAAACGCGGGCCTGCCCCGCGCCGACGGCTCCGGCTACGATATCACCCCGCAGCTCTACGCCATGCAGATGAAGCCCTACCGGGAACTGCACCTCTTTGCGGCAGGCGGCTGCTGCGGCACGACGCCGGAGTTCATCCGGCTGCTGAACGGTGTGTTTGCAGACTGCCAGCCCGGCCGGCCCGACCACCCCATGCAGTCGGTCATCTGCTCCCCGGTCAGCTGTGTCAACGTGGACGGCATCACCGTGGTGGGAGAGCGGATCAACCCCACCGGAAAAAAGCGGTTCCAGCAGGCCCTGCGCGAACAGGATATGAACTACATTCTGGAACAGGCGGTCAGCCAGGCCGAGGCCGGGGCGCAGATCCTGGACGTCAATGTGGGTGCGCCCGGTGTGGACGAGCCCGCGCTGATGGAACAGGTGGTCAAGGCCCTGCAAAGTGTGGTCAGCCTGCCGCTGCAGCTGGATTCCTCCCACGCCGATGCACTGGAACGCGGTCTGCGGGTCTACAACGGCAAGCCCATCGTCAACTCGGTGAATGGCGAGCCGGAAGTGCTGGAAAAGGTGCTGCCCCTCTGCAAAAAGTACGGTGCCGCTGTCGTCGGCCTGGCCATTGACAAAAAGGGCATCCAGCCCGGAGCGGAAGACCGCGTGGCCATCGCCCGCCGCATCAAGGAAGCGGCGCTGGCAGCGGGCATCCCGCAGGAGGATATTTACATCGACTGCCTGACCCTGACGGCCAGCGCCCAGCAGAAGGATGTCCTCGCCACGGTGGAGGCCCTGCACACCTGCAAGACGGAACTTGGCGTCCGGACCATCCTGGGCGTGTCGAACATCAGCTTCGGTCTGCCCTGCCGCACTTACCTGAACACGACCTTCCTCACGATGGCCATGTATGCGGGGCTGGACCTCGCCATCATGAACCCGTCCAGCGAGGAGATGATGGCAGCGGTCTACGCCTACAACGTTCTGACCAACCGGGACCCCCAGAGTACCCGGTACATCGAGCGGTATGCGAACCGGGTGCCCGCCTCCACGGCGCTGGCGCAGGCGAACCAGAACGCCGTGGCAGCGCAGGGCACGCAGCCCGGCGATGCAGCAGAAATCTCCGGCCCCTATGCGCCCCTCATCAAGGCGGTGGAAAAGGGCCTGAAGGGCGAAGCCGCCGCCCAGACCCGCGCCCTGCTGGAGACGAAGGAAGCGCTGGAACTGGTGGACGAAGCCCTCATCCCGGCGCTGGACATCGTGGGCAGCAAGTACGAGAAGGGCACCCTCTATCTGCCGCAGCTGCTGCAGGCGGCCAGCGCCGCCCAGAGCGCCTTTGAGGAGATCAAGACGGCCATCGCCAAAAAGGGCGGCACCAGTGAGAGCAAGGGCCGCATCGTCATCGCCACGGTCAAGGGGGACGTCCACGACATCGGCAAGAACATCGTGAAGGTCATCCTCGAAAACTACGGCTTTGAGGTCATCGACCTGGGCCGCGACGTGCCGGTGGAGACGGTCGTGAACACCGTCCGGGAGAAGAACGTGCATCTGGTCGGCCTGTCCGCCCTGATGACGACCACCCTCAAGAGCATGGAAGAGACCATTGCGGCCCTCCATGCAGCCAAACTGGACTGCAAGATCATGGTCGGCGGTGCCGTCCTGACGCCGGAATACGCCGAAAAGATCGGCGCCGACTGGTACGCGAAGGACGCCAAGCGCAGCGCCGATATCGCCAAGGAATTTTTCGGGGTCTAAAAAGGGGCTGCTGCACAAGGCGAAAAGCCAGTGCAGCAGTCCCTTTTTATAGTGTTCATAGCGCTCGAACCTTTAAGCTGGCATATCGTTGCTGCGGTCGGAGCGCTTCAAACCGAGAAACGGCGGCACTTCTGCGATGAGGAAGTGCCGCGAACTTATTCGTTCCAATGTTCAAGTTCTTCAGCGGGGTATGCTTTTGTCCAATGATAGGGCTGCAATTCTTTCAGCTGTACGAACTTGATTTTTTCTTCTTCTGTGGTAACTGCTACCTGCACATCTTCACCCCAATATCTTAATCTCTCCTGGCAAATACCGCACGGAGACAATACCTGATAAGGGGATTTCTCATCTTTACGGACAAGACACATGCAATGCGTTACCTTTTCATTGAATTTGTGTGCTTCAAGCATTGCACCTGTCTCAATGCACAAAACAGCAGATGCGTTAGCAGTCTCAATGCTGACACTTGTGTAATAATTTCCATTCGATGTATGCACGACACCAGCACCACCCCAACCGACAGGATACCGTGTTTCAATCAGTTCTACCGCCCTGCGGTACATTTCGTTTTCGATTTCATAGTTTCTCATATAAATCTCCATGCCAACTTCTGAGTTGTTGAGCTGAGTATACCATACTCTGTGAAGAATAGCAAAAGGCAGGATACCACCGCTTGGTGATACCCTGCCTGTTTTATCTCGCAGCTCTTTCAGTACGCGGCTGGCCGTTTTCGGGTAAAAGCCGGACAGATACCGGGCGATCTCGTTCAAGTCCTGCACAGCAAGGGGCAGATATTGGATCTTATACGTCATACTGTTTGCCCAGCGTCTCCCATACGCTTTCGTGGTCTGCCCACTGCGTGTCAGGGTCAGCCGCCTGCTGTTTTGCCTTGGCAAGTGCCTCGGCAACATACCGCTGGTGCATAAACTCCTCGTACTTGGCGTAGTCCTCGATGTTGATGAGGACCGATTCTCCACGACCATGATTCGTGATGATCACATGGTCATGGTCTTTGAGCATCTCCGAAATTTCAGCGTAATGATTGCGCAGGTCGCGGGATGGGCGAACGAATGTCTGCATCATATGGGACACCTCCTGTCAGGATGATTGTATCACAAAATGACTACGGACGCAAGGCGGATGCTTCTTGTTGGGGTGTGCCTGCCCCAAACCCTGCTAGGAACGAGTACGGCAAACTGGAAGTTACCACTTTCCTTTAACGATTCGTCCACCGACCAAAATGGAAGAAAAAATAGCAGCGAAAAACAAAAGGGTGATCCAAATTGGGCTGAATACCCATAGCCATGACCACGAAATCAATCCTGTTACTTTTAGTACAGCAAAAATCAAAACTAAAGCAACAATAGGATCCATCCTAGACCGGTGGGATTTCTTCTCCGTGTGCATAACAGAACCTCCTTGAATTTCGATTTGTTGAACTAAGCCGAGTATACCACACTCCCCCATGAAAGAACACCCCGATATAGTGAAACTTTGACGTTTTCTTGCGTACGTGCGTACACGCACCGCAAAACCTCCGATAAACAAAAAACGTACCCGAACCCTTTTTCGTAAAGAATCGGGTTCGTACGACCTTGGTAGACATTCCTACGGGTCCAGGAACTGCGGGCTAAGCAACAGCAACGGGTTGCGTTTGCTGATTTTTCCACAGCCCCTTGGCGGGGCTTTGAAAAATCAGAACGCGGCCCCAACAACTCCTCCCTGTTTCTGCCGCAGGCAGCAGTCGTCGTCGTTGCACTGGGCTGATTGCTTACTCTGCCGACTGGCGTCGTCAGAGCCGCCCTGTTCGAGTTCTGTACCGTCCTGCTCTGACGTGAGACAGTGGCAGACGCAACAAAAAAGCCTCTAACTTTCGTTAGAGGCTTTCGTTTGGTGGAGCATTGTCCACAGCACTCGAACCCAACACTTCCTCACGGGTGACCGTTTTGGCATCATCCGTGAAGTTGAAATTGAGTACGACCCGGTCATCAAAGACGTAGACCGAGTTGACAAAGGTATCAATGATCTGCCGCTGGTGTTCCGTGCTGCCCACGTCACCCTTGCGGAATTTTTCAAGCCAGAACCGAATCCACTCACGGGTCAGGACGGGCTTTTTCAGTTCCTCCTCCAGAATACTGGTGTTCAGAGCTTCTTTCCGAGCTTCCAGCTCGTCCAGCCGCTGCTTGGTGGTCGGGGTCAGGATGCCCTGTTCAATGGCTTCCAGAAGGTTTGCCAGCCGCTTCTCCGTGTCCCGGAGCTGCTCTTTCAGGACAGGCAGCCGTGTGTTCTCCTTCTGCTGGGCATCCATGACCAAATCTATCAGCCGTTCGATGATTTCATCGCTGAAAATCACCTTAATGGCGGTATCCACCACGAACCGTTCCAGCGGCTCCTTGCGGATGGCTTTCAGGTCGCAGTGCGCCTTGCCGTGGCGTTTGGCGTTGCCGCACTTGTAATAATAGTAGGTGCTCCCCATGTGGCTGGTGCCGCTTTCGCCACCCATCAGGGTGCCGCACTTGCCACAGAACAGCTTAGTGGTCAGCAGATAGCTCACATCCTCTTTTGCAGGCCGACCGTGGGCGATCCTGTTCTGCTCGAAACGCTGCTGCACCCGGTCGAACAAATCCTGGTCAACAATAGCCGGAATGCCGCCCGGCGTCACAATGTCCTTGTAGCGGTATTCGCCGATGTAGCGGCGGTTGCGGAAGATCTGGAAGAAGCTGTTCTTCACGAACGGCTTTCCGGTGCGGGTACGCAGGCCGCGCTCGTTCAGGGATGCCGCAATCTTCTCAGCCGGTTCGCCGTCGGCATACCGGGTGAAGATTTCCTGCACGATGGGAGCCGTCTCCGGGTCGATATGGTACAGCCTGTCCTCCTTGCCGATGGTGAAGCCCAGCGGCACCACACCGCCGTTGTACTTGCACTGGAGGGCGTTTTCGCGCTCACCGCGCGCCACTTTCAGGGCGAGTTCGGCGGAATAGTATTCCGCCATGCCAATCAGCATACTCTCCACCATAATGCCTTCAGGCCCCTGCGAGATGGGTTCCATGGCAGACACCAGATGGACACCGTTCTTTTCCAGCTGGTACTTGTAGTTCACGGCATCGAACCGATTCCGGGCAAAGCGGTCGAGTTTCCAGACCAGAACCACATCGAAGATTTTCTTTGTGCTGTCCTTAATCATCCGCTGGAAGTCCGGGCGGTCATCCGTCTTGGCAGAGTAGGCACGGTCGATGTAGGTGCCGACCACGGTGATGCCGTTCTTCTCGGCGTAGTCCTTGCAGTCGCGCAGTTGTCCTTCAATGGACGCTTCTCGCTGGCTGTCGGATGAATAGCGGGCGTAGATTACGGCGGTCATAGTTGCACCTCTCTTTGCACATCATTGAATCAACGTAATGTTTCGTATAACCTATATACCATATTTCGCACCTGTTTGCAAGAAAAACAAAACAGAAAAGTGGTGGTGCTCACCACAGTGAACACCACCACTTCAGAAGAAAAAAGTTCTTTGTCCGCTTATGCGTCTTAACAATTTGGAAACAATTGTACAAAGGTCGTTTTGAGCGAATTAGCTGAGAGCAAGAACCGTCCCGTGGCCACAAATTTTCAATTCTTGAAAATTTCTTGCCCATCTGGGACTTCACTTCCTCAACTCTTGCGAGTTTCCGAAGTGCTCTTGTTGGGGCGTGCCTGCCCCAAACCCTGCTTATGAACCAAAAACTCTATTCACTTTTGGTCTTTGTCATTTTTTCGGAAACCTCTTGAAACAACAATTCTTCAATCACTTGTTGAATTTTATACTTTATAGTTCTTGCATTTTCTCCTGTTGCGGATATCAAAGGGCTTACCGTTGCATATATCATTTCTGGTGTCAATTTACTTTCGTACTCATTTCTTCTCGATTCGATTTCATTTTTGACAATTGCATATATTGTATCGGATTTAAAATCATCAAAATGAATCATTTTATCAATGCGATAAAATATGGGAAGTCCGAGCTGCTTTTTCATTTCATCTTCTGTTTGATAATTGGACGTTAAAATTATTACAATACCAGACACATTGACATCATAAGTTGCATCTTTAAAAAGGGTATTATCAAACAGCGTATAAAATGCAGAGAAAAAATATTCAGGACATTTGTCTAGCTCATCAAAAAATATTAAATTGGATTCTCGTTCAAGTAAATCAAAGCCTAAACTTTTACGATTGGGAGAATCTCCGAAAAAATACTCTGAATAATTGCTATTTTTGAACATCGACAGATGTTTCTCTAAGCATTTTCCACCAAAAAAGTTTCTGGATATCATCCTTACCAATTCGGTTTTTCCTAAGCTACTATTGCCATACAACATTATTACGTAAGGCTTTTCTCGTTTGACAGTCGTTAAATACCATAGACTTTTGCTTATTTCTTCAATAGCCTTTTCCTGTCCAAATAAGCATGACGCTATACTTTTGATGTTTTTAACGAACATTTCGGGGTCGCGCTTTATGCAGTATTCTTCAGCAATAATATCAAATTCTATAAGGGCACGTTTATATTGATCCTCTAAGTATTCTTTAAGAACACGAGGCGGATTATGAATATAAATTTCAGCATCATCAGTTGTCAAATCTTCAATTAGGGGGCCCAAGCGATCATGTGCGGCTTCGACAATTCCGTGATAATTATTGTTTTTGACAATCAATTTACTTGCATGTTGATTAAAAAGTCGCTGATTTTGTCTTGTTGCATCTGAAAGTTTTACAAGTTCTAGAAAAGTTGCTACATCATCGCTTTCGGAAAAATCTGGAAGATTTTTATCAAAATATGCATTAGAACCAATAATTATATGATATCTTCGTTTATTTTTCATCGGATACCTCCGCAGTAACACAGGCATATAAAACATCATAAAGTGTTACATTTTCTGAGCAGGAGTCCACTTTCCGAGTATCAGCTTTTGCCATTCCCATCTCCGCTGGGTATAAATCTGCTAATGTTTGGGGCTTTTTTGCAGTCGATACTAAGTGTTCCATTTTGCTTATTTCTTGAATAAAATCGAACCGCTCTTTATCAAAGGTTCCTACAGGTATGCAATATAGTGTCATGGTTGTTGTGAGTAAATCGTTCCGCTTATAATTGCTTACAAACGCCGAATTGTTAAATCGGACATAGCACTTTGCATCCACCTTATAAGTATCATATCCATCATAGCTATCCATTACAGTTTTGAATTCTTTTGCATCTACGCCATCGATCCCTCCCTTGACAATTTTAAGATATCCGCCAGCCACTCTGAGCGATGTTGAGGAATTTTCAATATCCGTAAGCTGGACATTTGGAATAGTTACAAGAAGCGGTTTCAGCTTTTCAAATTCAGAGATTTCGGTTGAAGATATAGTGGTTGAACTATCTTTCTTAATGACGTAAGATGCATCAATTTTACCAGTGAATAAAAAGGCTATTCTTGAAAACAGCGGAACTTCTAGTTTCAACGATGTTGAGGCCTCCGCAGTAGCTGAAATTTGACTTTGAATAGCTGAAGAAACATCTGTGATCCTTGAAAGCTCGCCATGATCTCTTTCTTGCAGAATATTACGAATGGTTTCTTTATCGAAATACACAATTTTACTTATTATACTTTTAGCCATCTGATCACATCCTCAAAGCACAGTTACTTATTGTATGTAGACTTATTGTATTCATCATTGTAGCATATATTATGGAGGATTACAACCATGGACATAGTCAAAGTTTTTGGAACGAATGTTAGATATTACCGATTGCAAGCTGGATTATCACAAGAGGTGTTTGCGGAAAAATGCGGTATGCACAGAACCTATATTAGTGCTATTGAGTGTTTTCGTAGGAGCATTTCATTGGAGAATATTCAAAGAATTGCAGATGCACTTGGCATTGAACCCTATAAGCTACTTCTTACACCGAAGGAGGAAATATGAAGCAACTAAGAGAAGAAATCGAGACTTTATTAAATCGCTCGAAATGCAGTAAGGAAGAAATCTCCCTTATAACGCAAGAAAAAGAGTTATATCCATTTAGCTGTGAAAGCAGAATTTTGGTATACCTTATGTCTCTTGGTAAAATCACATATGACGAATATGTTAGACTCGACAGGGACTATTGCGGTAGAAATCAGTATCTTGAACTGTTCGATATGGCACCTCGTACGTATGGTCAAACCTGGGGAGAAGAACATATCCGAAAGCTGTTTCCGCAATTCATTAAAGCCACAAAAGAAAATCTCGTTGATGTATATCCTGCTTTTGATGGCGAATTTGATCTCTGGATAGATGGCATTAGAATCGAGGTCAAGGCTTGCAGGGCAAATAGTACAAAAGGTAGTGGAAATTTGGCCAGTAGAGCTTACCTGCATACAGAGGCGCATAGCGCTGGATTCAAGTATCACTATCAGCAGTTAAAACCATCATGCTGTGATGTGTTCATTTGGATTGGCACTTGCCGAGACGCATTGCTTTATTGGGTTTTGAGCAGCAATGAATTGCTTGAAACTGGAAAGCTTGGTTCACAACATAGAAATGAGCACACAGGAACTGCGGACAATGCGGTATTTGAAGGACAAGTATTTATGACCGAAGATGAGCTTCTTCCTTTTGCTGTAAAAGAAAAAAATATACTCAATGCCGTTTACGCTAAAAGTCAAGTCAAGAACCGATAAATAGATTTTTTTCAGACAAAGCTATTTTTATAATCTCTCTGTCTTTTGGTTCTAGATGATATAAATCCATAATTACATTATCCAACTCACTATATAGACCACAGAGGTTTTCGGTAGAATTCATTATGTGGTCTACTTTTTCTATAATAGTAGTTTGAATTTCCGCTGAAACAACAGGTATCGGTATTTGCTCGATATGCGAACGGAGCAATTTAACAGAATTAAATTTTTTTGAAATGAAAAAAGCCGCCACGCTGGAATTAAGAATTGCGAGCACATATTTCATCGCAAGGCCTTCAATCTTGGGAATTACGATATTGCAACTATTCAAAGAAAGTGTTTGCTTATCATCATACGCAAATACCGGAACATCGCAAACAAATCGGTATAAAAGCTTTTCTTTTGCCCTGTAAATTTCTATGGGAGCTACTTGTTGGAAAGACTTTGGAGTAAATCGAATGTAGTTTTCGGAAGGAACAATTTTATATTTTTGTATATCACTGCCTTTTAGAACAAGCTCATAGCCGGCATATTTAGATGCGGATACGTATTCTCTGTTGTTACCTGTAACGATTCCGAGAGCAAATATGGCATTCCCTTTTAAGAATGCAGCGTTTTTTATTTCACTAATTGAATTCAAACACTTGTTCTCTTCGTCCGAAACATTGAAAGAAAAAAGCTCTTGCGAAAAAGAACGATTTTCCGAAATAATAAAGAAGTGATTTCCAATGGAGATCTTGCACCCAACTACTGTTTTAGAATCATCAAGCGCCACTCCTAAAATTATAGAGGGGCACTGGACACCAGAAAAGACATTTCCTAAATAAGAAACAAATTTGAAAGAACAATTTTCGAGCAGTAGTTTTCGTACCGCTTCATGTACAGCTACGCTTAAGATAGATTCAGGCAAAACAAATGCCATTATACCATTATGCGCAAGCATGGTTAACGCTTTCTCCACAAATAAATCATATGACTCTATATTTTTCCCTGCCGCAGTCCGAAAAAGCTTTCGGCATAAGGCTTTATCCATCTCAGAAAAATCACTTCCCCAAGGTGGATTTCCAAGAACAATATCGAAACTTTTTTTAAAGGTTTTAAAATATGTATTACCAACAATAAACCTTGAATAAAGTTCATCAATGGTTATTTGAGGTGTCATAAGAGCGATGTTAATTCGAGTTATATGGATGCTTGTGAAATCAATATCCTGACCATATAGTTTTGAACAATCCATTCCTTTCATTCCAAGCTGTAACAAGAAATTTCCTGTACCACAACAAGGATCACAAATTGTTTTCTCTCTTAAATTCGGGTCATTGTCATATAGATTCTCTATCAATTGACTTACAACTTTTTCAGGCGTATAATAAGCGCCAGAGCGTTTTCTTTGAGCAATATCTCTCAAAGAAATATAGATAAACCCCAATGAATCTTCTCCTTCAACAAAGAAGATTTTTTTTATTAAAATTGGTTGTAATCTTTCTAATAACGCGGAGTCAATCGTACATGTTCCAACTAGATCTTTGATCAAAACGCAAAATTCATCAAAATGCTCATTAGATAAAAATTGCACAAGAAGATTATTATCTGAATACCATATTTTTCGGCTCTGATAATAAAGCTGAACAGCAAAATTTGCAAGAATTACCAGAATATCGCTTTCATCCTTAACAATATCAAGCTCTAGAATTTCAGCAACTAATTTTTGATTCTCCACAGTATGGATATAATCTTTATAGAGCATTCTACCTGTAAAGTTCTTTTTGTTTCTGCGACTTTTTAGTTGTGTGTTTGAAGACGTTTTAATTTCTTTAACTAATTTTTCGATATATCCACGGCTAAACAACTGATTGTCTACGTCAGGAACAATTTTCCCAAGGCGAATCCAGTTTTTTACCGTAGCCTTTGATACAGATAATCTTTTACATACGTCATCAATATTAAAAATTTCCGAAACGCCACAGCCAGAATCAGGCTTAGTATGATTGGCATAATTTTTTCGACCATCAATAGGTTTGGGAGCGGCTTCAGGTATCCGCCATACGCCTCCAACCATATCTGCACCGCTAATACGGCCCTGCTCACACAAAGTTTGAACACGTCTTTTTGAAATATTAAATTTCACAGCGGCATCATTAACTGAAATATACATAACTTTCTCCAAGTTGATTCTCTTAATTGAATGACTATATTATACTCCTTGAAACGAACAACGTCAACATTAATGATTTTGACGATCCTGTATTAAATGACGTTATATAATATTTTTTATATGTTTTTGACAGCTGACCAGAAACGTTCCATATAGGGGCGACCAAGTTCGCACAAAGCGAACTTGATCCCGCAAAACAAAAGGCAGGATACCATCACCACGATGATACCCTGCCTTTGTTCGTTTACCGCTCTGCGTACTCTTTCCGCAAAACCTCCGATAAACAAAAAACGTACCCGAACCCTTTTTCGTAAAGAATCGGGTTCGAGTACGAACTGTATGGTGGACGGTACAGGACTCGAACCTGTGACCTCCTGCACGTCAAGCAGATGCTCTACCAGCTGAGCTAACCGTCCAGATGTCGTATCGACTCGATTATGATACCACATCTTTGGCCAAATTGCAAGCCTTTTTTGCAAATTTCTGCAAAAATCATTGCAGAGCCTTCCGGATGATGTTGTAGAGCACAGGTTTCATGGCGTCGATGTGGTCAGGTTTGCCTTCGAGGATGGACGAGTAGCACACCGACATGCACATGCTGCCCAGCGCCGTGATGCGCTGGTAGACTTCGCGCTCGGTCAGGCCGGCCATTTCGGGGCTGGACATGATGGCGTGGAGCAGTTTGCGCATCAGCGGCTCGGCCTCGCCGGAGGCTTCGATCTTGTCCAGCCCCGGCCAGACGAAGCTGCGCTCCAGAAAACGGAGCATCAGGGTGTCGTTCCGCAGGGCCTCGATGATGTGGTCGATGACGAAGATCATCTTGTCGGGAAAATCCATCGGCGCGCTGGCGCGCTCACAGGCCGTCACGGCGTCGTCCAGCAGCTGGTAGCTCACGCGGGCCAGAAGCGCCTGGGTCACAGCACCTTTATCGGCAAAATAGAGATAGAAGGTGCCTTTGCCCACCTTGGCGCGGGAGGTGATATCCTCCACGCTGGTCTTGGATGCGCCCCGTTCCAGGAACAGCTCGTATGCTGCATCCAGAAGCGCCCGGCGCTTTTCCTGCTTTTTGCCTTCCACGGTATTCATGCTTTGGGTCGATTCCTCTTTTCTGCGATGTTCTGTCGTGTAAACATTATTTTAGCAATGCTTTCCTCCCGGCGCAAGCCCCAAATAGCCGATCGGTGTTAGACAATTTTCAGTGGATGATAAAAAAACTGACGTTTGGTCAGTTTTTGTCTTGACACTTTCCGCCAGCTGGTTATAATAGTGCTTGCTCAGAAGTGACTGCGAGTCATTTTTGAACGCCAATTCTGTTCCAACATTTCAATGGAGGGTTTTCATGAAAAAGATCGCACAGGGCATTGTGCGTCTGCGCAAACTGATCTTAACAGTAGCCATCCTGCTGTTGATCCCTTCCGCGATAGGCGCCGTTGCCACCCGCATCAACTACGACGTCCTCACCTATCTGCCGCAGGAGCTTGACTCCATGATCGGCGAACGGGCATTGGAGGACGACTTCCATCTGGCCTCCACCGGTATGATCACGGTCGAGGGCCTGCCCACGAACGAGCTCATCGCCATGAAGAAGGACATCGACGCCGTGCCCGGTGTCACCCAGACCTTCTGGCTGAGCGATGTGATCGACCCCAGCATCCCTACCGAGATGCTCCCGGCGGACATCCAGCAGTTCATGTTCGGCAAAAATGATTCCACCATGCTCATCGTCCGGTTCGACGGCCCCAGCGCCAGCGACGAGACGATGAACGCGGTCCAGCAGATCAAGAAGGTGCTCCGGAAGGATACCTTCTTTGGCGGCATGAGCGTCATCCTGCAGGACACCAAGGCCCTGATCAATGAGGAGATGCCGCTGTATATCCTGTGCGCTGTGGGCGCTAGTATGCTGGTGCTGTTCCTATCGCTGGAGAGCACCATCACCCCGGTGCTGTTCATGCTGGGCCTGCTGTTCCCCATCGTGTACAACTTTGGTACGAACATCTTCCTCGGCCAGATCAGCTACATCACCCAGGCGCTGTCCACCGTGCTGCAGCTGGGCGTTACGATGGACTTCTCCATCTTCCTGCTGCACCGCTATCAGGAGGAAAAAGAGCTTCGCTCCTCCAATGAGGAAGCCATGGTCAGCGCCATCTGCAAGACCATGACCTCCATTTCCGCTTCGTCGCTGACCACCATCGCAGGCTTCCTGGCCTTGTGCGCCATGCGCCTGACGCTGGGCCGCGACATCGGCATCGTCATGGCAAAAGGCGTGGCGCTGGGCGTCATCTGCACCGTCGTCATCCTGCCGGCACTGATCCTGACCTTTGATAAGTGGGTCGAGAAATACAAGCACCGCACCATCATCCCGCAGCTGACCAAGACCAGCTACTTCGTCTCCAAACACGCAGCCCCCATTGTGGCGGTCTTCCTCGTGCTGCTGGTGCCCTTTGTGGTGGCGCAGCAGAAGACCGAAGTCTACTACACCCTGTTCGATTCGCTGCCCCAGGACCTGACCGGCATCGTCGGCACCAACAAGCTGGGCGAGGATTTCGGCATGACCACCTCGCACTTCATTCTGGTGCATGACGACCTGACCGCCACCCAGGTCTCCGACCTGTGCGACGAACTCAAGGACGTGGACGGCATCACTCAGGTCATCAGCCTGGATTCCGTCACCGGCCCCGGCTTTGATACCGGCCTGCTGCCCGACAGCGTGACCGAGATCCTGCAGTCCGGCGGGTACAAGCTCATCCTCGCCAACAGCTCCTATAAGACCGGTACCGACGCCATCAACAACCAGCTGGACGAGATGAACACCGCCATCAAGGCGGTGGACCCCGAAGGCGTCATCACCGGCGAGGGTGCCATGACCAAAGACCTGATCGAGGTCGCGGATGTGGACTTCAAAAACGTCAACGTCTGGTCCATCCTGGCCGTTGCCGTCATCATCCTGATCTCCTTCCGCAGCTTGTCCATCCCGGTGCTGCTGGTGGCCAGCATTGAAGCCGCCATCTCCATCAACATGGGCATCCCGTACTTCACCGGCACCCAGCTGCCGTTCATCGCCAGCATCGTCATCGGCACCATCCAGCTGGGCGCGACCGTGGACTACTCCATCCTGATGACCACCCGTTACCACGAGGAGCGCAGCTACGGCCGCACTCCGAAGGAAGCAGCCCAGCAGTCGCTGGAGCATTGCAGCCAGTCCATCCTGACCAGCGGCCTGACCTTCTTCGCCGCCACCGTCGGCGTGGCAGCCATCAGCAAGATGGAGCTGCTGAAGAGCATCTGCCTGCTCATCTCCCGCGGCGCACTCATCAGCATGGCTGTCATCCTGATCGTCCTGCCCGCTGCCCTGATGCTGCTGGACTGGATCATCCGCCACACCACCCTGCACTGGCTGGTCCCCGAACCCGCCTCGAAATCTGAAAAGGAGTAATCACCATGAAGAAATCGCTTCGTTTCGCCAGTGCGGCGCTGGCGCTGACTCTCGCCGCCAGCATGACGATGCCTGCCTTTGCCGCAGGCAAGTCCGATTTTGCCAAGTCTGAGAACGTCTACGCGGTCATGAACGCCGATGGCTCCATCAAGAGCACCAGCGTCAGCGAGCATCTGTACAACGCCAACGGCCTGTCCGGCGTGACCGATGTTTCTTCCCTGACCGACATCCAGAACACCGAGAGCGATGCCGCCTTTACCCAGGACGGCGAAAAGCTGGTCTGGAACACCGACGACACCGACGTCTATTATAAAGGGACCACCGACCGTGATCTGCCCATCTCGGCCAAAGTCACCTACACGCTGGACGGCGTGACCGACAGCCTGGAGAACCTGATGGGCAAAAGCGGCCACCTGACCATTCAAATCGACCTGACCAACAACGAGACCGGCACCGTGAATGTCAACGGCACCGACCGCACCATCGTCACCCCGCTCATCACGGCGGTGGGCGTCATCTTTGGGGAGGACGTCTCCAATGTGACCGCTGAGCACGGCGTGATCGAGTCTGCCGCCAAGAGCAACGTGGCTGCGTTCGTCACCCTGCCCGGCGTGAAGGATTCGCTGTCCGGTCTGCTGCCGGAGGACCTGTCCACGGTGGAAGATTATTTGCAGGACAGCGTGACTGTGGAAGCCGATGTGGAAAATCTGGCAGCTCCGCAGATCATGCTGGCCGCAGCCACCAGCCCCGATGCACTGGGCACGGACAATGTCTTTGACCTCGACAGCATCAACGAGCTGACCGACGGTATCCAGCAGCTGAACGACGCTATGAGCCAGCTCATGGACGGTGCGTCTCAGCTGGAAGACGGCGTCTCGCAGCTGGCCGGCGGTACGCTGGCTCTGCTGGATGGTGCATCCCAGCTGAAGACCGGTGTTGCCACGCTGGACAACGGCCTCGGCCAGCTGACCAACGGCCTCGACACCCTGACCTCCAACAATGCCGCCCTGAATGCCGGTGCCCAGCAGGTGGCCGACGGCGTTCTGGCTTCCGCAAACAAGACCCTGATGGAGGGCGGCCTCATCGACACCCCCATGACCTGGGACAACTATGAAGCCGTCATCGACGAAGTCCTGACCATGAACGACAAGACGCTGGCCGCTGCCCGCAAGAAGATGGTCCGCACCATCTGGGAGCAGGCCCCCAGCTTCAAGGACAGCCAGCTCGACCTGGCCCTCTACCTCTCCGCGACCAAGACCGACCATGATCTGGAAGCAGCCCTCCGCCTGATGCAGAGCTACGATCCCTCCATGATCTGCGGTCTGGTGCAGCTGCTGACCAATGCCGACGCCCAGCAGATCGCCCACGAGGAGCTCAAGCTGCAGGCCGAGAACAGCGACGATATCGCCAGCGTCCGCGCTCTGAAGACCAGCCTGAGCCAGATCCAGTACTTCGTTTCCAGCGTCAACCAGTACACCAGCGGTGTCGCCACTGCGGCCGACGGTGCCCACTCTGCCAAGGACGGCAGCGCCCAGCTGGCCTCCGGCAGCAAGACCCTTTACGATGGCGTGAACACCCTGAACAACGGCGTCAGCCAGCTGACCGACGGTGCCACCCAGCTGAGCGATGGCCTGGTCCAGTTCAACGAGGAGGGCATCTCCAAGCTGACCGGCTCGCTGGACACCGACCAGATCCACGCCCTGAAGACGGTCCTGGACGAGATGACCAGCCGCCTGGAGAACTACACCAGCTTCGCCGGTGCACCGGAAGGCGCTTCTTCCAACGTGAAGTTCATCTACAAGACCGGTGAGACCGTGGCTGCCGCCGAGAATACGGCTGTGGCCGAGACCACCACCCAGGAGGGCAGCTTCTTCACCCGCCTGTGGGAGCGCATCGTGAATCTGTTCAAGTTCTGAATATCTGAATAAAACAGAGACGCCCCCTGGTATCGCTGCGATACCAGGGGGCGTTTTGCTGCCATTTGGCAGGATGAATGTTCTCAGAACCAGTTGATATCCACGATGACCAGCTCCGGCGGATTGTTGATGCGGGGGACCGGCGTCCCCTTGCCGTCGCCCAGACCGCGGCTGATGATGAGGGAGGTGTCGCCGATCTGATGCAGCCCCTCGGTCAGCGTTGGCAGAACGCCCTGATCCGGCGTGTAAAGCCCGCCGATGCCGGGGATGCGGATCATCCCGCCGTGGGTGTGGCCGCAGAGCGCCAGATCGACCGGCACGTCAGAGAAGAAGCCGTCCTCCAGAAAATATTCCGGATAGTGGACCAGCAGCAGCTTGAAGGCATCCAGCTGCTCAAAACTCTCGAAATATGCACTGGCGTACCGCTCGTAGGAAGCGGGTGCTTCGGCCACGCCGCCGATGGCGATGGTGTTGCCGTTCACCTCCAGCGTCTCAGTCTCGTCTGCCAGGAAGTGGACGCCGATGGCCTCCAGATCTGTCCCGATGGGGGAGTTGTGAAAAACGATCTTGGGCCATTCGTGGTTGCCGGGCACGTAGTACACCGGCGCGATCTTGACAAGCTCTTCGCACAGGTCGGTGACGACGGAATAGTCGTCCACCAGTTTGTCGTTCATGTCGCCGGTGATGGCGATGATGTCCGGCTTGAGCGCGGTGATCCGCTCGATCAGATCCGCATTGTGGTCGCCGAACTCATGCAGATGCAGATCGGACAGCTGAACGACCCGGATGTTCGAGGTCAGCTTGTCGGACTGGACCTGATAGTAGCTCTCGACGAAGCTCTGATGCTTTGCAATAAGGGTGAAGATGCCCCACAGGGCCGCCAGCAGCACCGCCAGCCCCAACACGAACTGAAGGATGCCCAGGACGATCTTTTTCAAAGGGCCGAAACGGGCCTTGCGGGGCGCGTAATGAGAAGCCAAAATGTATCACTCCTGTCTGGTTCTTGAGCGCAGTGCTTCACGCAGCAGTGCGCGGACTGAATAAGCGTTGCTGGCCTTGCTCTCCGCAATGCCGATGGCGTATTCGTAGGTGGCCTCGGTGCTTTCGGCGTTGTAGGCTGCGATGAGGCGGTGGAAGTAGTCGGCAAAGCTCTCAGCGTCCTCCATCCGGCACTGGTCGAAGAAGCCGATGAACTGCTGGCCGCCGTTGTAATAGACGGTGCCGCAGGTGGCCGAGGCTTCCTTCAGGAAGCCGGCAAACTGGGTCAGCATCGCGTTGCCGCGTTCGCGGCCATAGACGGTGTTGATCTGGCTCAGGTTGGCCAGCTCCACCACCACACAAACGGTATCGTCCGGCAGGACGCGGCCGCTGTTGTTCCGGATGAACAGATCACAGGCGGTGCGGTTGGGCATATCCAGCGACTGCTCGGTGAAGAACATGTATTCCACAAAGTCCTGGATACGGCCCAGCAGGATGGCACCGCAGACGCCCAGGATGAAGAAGACTGCGACGCCCAGCAGGATGTACAGCTTGACGTTGATCTTCTCGCTGACCGTGGTGCTGGCCAGAACGCCCAGGTTGACCGCGCCACAGTATTTGTTGTACTCCTTCATGGTGATGGAGAGGCTCTCATACAGGGAATTCAGCTGGCTCTGCAGGGCGTCGATCTCCTGCTCCACAGACTGCTGGGAGAAGGCCTTGTTCTCGCTGGAAACGTCCGTGGAGTCGGCCGCATCCTGGAACACGTCGATGATATACTGGCAGTAGGCAGCGTCGATGACGTTGTTGGACTTGCGGTTCAGGATCGTCACGTAGTCGCTGATGAGGGTGTCGTAGACGGTGGTGCGGTCTACTTTGGTGTCATACTCGTAGACATCGCTCAGCACGAAGCCGCCGGCGTCATCCTCGGTGCCGGTCCGGGCTCCTTTTTGATAGTAGAGGGCGCCGTCCTTGTTCTTGTTGCCGTAGCTCTGGATGACTTCCAGTACGGCGGCGACCTTCTCGGTGTCCACATCGCCTTCCATGATGTAGGTGTTGTAGCGCTCCTGATATTTTTTGAGCAGGACTTCCCGGTTCTGTGTCAGCTTGCCGCCCAAAATCTCGGAGAAGAGATAGGGGATCTCAACGTCGCCGACGTAGTTGTACTCATCGAGCAGGTCCGAGAGAGACATCCCGGTGTGGGAAGAGATGAACTCCGGGTGCGATTTCTGGCAGTTGATGAGGTTGGAGGAGATCTCGGAAACGGTGTTTTTCAGGATCTCCGCCTGTTCGAGGTAGTCGTAGCCATGGCCGTCCAGCGCAGAGGCATTGTTGGGGATGGTGTAATAGTCCACGTATTTTTCGCCGAAGCTGGCAAAGTAGCAGCTCAGGATCTCATCCAGCATGGTGCGGGCGTACTCGGTGTCGTAATTGCTGCTGAGCGAGAGCGTGACGAGGTATTCGGTGGATTGGTATTCCTCCACGTCCTCACCTTTTTCAATTTTGGCCGCCTGGGTCTTGGCCACATCGTCGGGCACGATGGGGGTGACTGTGCCGCCGGAGCGGATGGTATCCACGTTGACGGTCAGGTCCAGATTTTCAATGGCCTGCTTGACGACGGAGGAAGAGAAGATCTCCGAAACATCCAGCTCGCCGCCGCTGGGGGTCTTGCCGTCCTCGGCCTGGGAGTAGTTGTATTTGATGATGGACTGCGCCGTATAGGCCTGGTTGGTGGTGGCATAGCGCATGAAGAACACGCCTGCACAGAACGACATCAGCGCGATGAGCGGCCACCATTTTTTCAGATATCGGATGATGTTAAAGCTTTTCATTTCGTTTTGTCCTTATCGCGGATGACTTTGCTCTTGGCGAGGACCCTGGCGCAGAGTGCACAGAACGTGACGCCGCCGGTCAGGATCATCCACTTGATGCTCAGCTCGTCGGCCAGAGAACGTTGCTCAAAACTGATGGTCAGGTAGTTTTTGGTCTTGTAGCGGATGTATTCCTTGTTGAGGATCCGGGAGGTCTCGATGAGGTTCTCCAGCTTCTGCTTCATATCCTGGATCATGCTCTCGGCGGTCGCGATGCTGGAAGGCGTATTGGCCGTCTGGGCACTCATCTGGCGGATGGCGTATTCGTTTTTCTGGATGATGGCCATCGTATCGTTGGCGGAGTCGTTGGCGCTCTCGGCCGCCGAGGCCTGGTAGTCGATGGCGACCTTGGTGCGGGACATATAAAAGTTGTTCTGGGTGTCCAGCGTGGGGATCAGAACAACGGCAGTCAGGGCCGAGTCATAGATCTCGATGGTGTGCAGGCGGTTCTGGTATTCGGCCATGAGTTTCTGGTAGCTGATGTTCTTCAGAAAGTTCTGGTATTCCAGCTTGCTGATGTAGCGCTCCCGGTTTTTGGAGAGGCCGCTCTGCAAAACATAGGAATCGTATTTTTCAAGGTCGATGCTGGTGAAATTGTCCACCTTCTGGCGCAGAGAGGTGAAGGTCTCGCCGGTGAGTTCGGAGCGGAAGGTGCCGTTCTCCTTGGCGTTGGTGTTCAGGAAGCGGTGGAGCTTCTGGCACTCCTTTTCAAAGAAGGAGCCGATCTCCATGTACTCCTGCTTGTCGCACTCGGACCAATCGGGGGAGATGCCCATCTCGACGTAGGTATAGTCCTCGTAGAAGGCCTCTTTGTAGGACTCGACGATCAGGCTGAGCATATCTCTGGCCGAGATGCGGGGGCCGATCTCGTCGTTCTTTTCGTAGGTGATGGTGTAGGTGGTGGCGATCTTGTAGTTTGTGGTGTCGGAGGGCAGCTGCATTCCGTTGACGTTGGCAGCCCAGGCCGTGATGTTTTCGGCCATATCCTGCGCGGTGACCTGGCCTTCGAGGCCGGCCTTCGCGATGGCGCGGTCCAGCACGTCGTCCGATTTGATGAGCGAGATGTTGAACCGGGTGTTGTTGGGGTAAAGCCCTCTGGTGGCTTCCTCGTAGTTCAGGGCAATCATCATCTTTGCGGTGCGGGCTTTCAGGTGGTACATCGCAAAGCTGGTGGAGCACATCACCAGAAGGATGAGGGCCAGGTAGAGGAGGCGGTGCTTCCACAGCCCCTGGAAGAGAAGTTCGACCAGCGCCCAGAACTTACTTTTTTGCGGGCGGTTCGGTTGGTTTGTTTTGGGAGATGGCATGGTTGTAGATCACCTCGTTTCGATCCAGCTGCTTCATAGCGTGGCCGATGGGCAGCAGCATGAAGATCGTGTTCATATAGCAGTAAAAGGCGGTGTTGTCGGTCGCGTAGGTCACAAACGCATAAATGGTGCAGTACAACAGCAGGAAAGCGGTCTCGGTGCCGTACTGCTTCTGGCACCAGACGACCTTGCCCTGCCAGCTGAGCCAGATCCAGAAGGAAAAGCCCCAGAAGCCAAGCTCAATGTACATGGTCACAAGGTCGTTGTGCATCCCGCCGAAGTCGTGGGTGCCAAAGACGCCGATGCCCGCTGCGTTCATGATGCTGATATACCGCGTGACCCAGCCGATGCCGTAGCCGCGGAACGTGGGGCTGAAGGAATACAGGTCGGTGAAGGCTTCGTACAGGCCCTCGCGGCCCATGGTGTCGATGCCCAGGGTGTCCACCGTCCAGCTGAACAGGCCCGACCAGATAAAGAAGACGTAGAACAGGCAGATGGCGATGGCGAAGATGGAGATGGAATGGAGCACAAAGTTCTGCCCCTTGGGCTTGAGCCGGGTGATGAACAGGTGCATCAACAGCACGCCGAGCATACCGATGAGGGCGATGCGCTTGAGACCCAGATAGAAGAAGCCCGCCGCCAGTGTGAGATGGACGACCCGCCGCCAACCTTTTTCAAAGAGGGCGTAATAGAGGACCATCAGCCCGAACCCGAAGGTCAGGTCGTGGACTTCCAGCGCCTTGATGGGCGCATTGGTGTCCACGCCGCCGGATTTGGCAAAGGCGATGAAGCCGGTGATGAACTCACTCAGGCCGTAGGGCCGGAGGCTGTCGAACACCAGGATGCAGACATTGGCGATGCACATGCCGTAGAAGGTGTAGTCGATGGCTTTGCCGCCGAACAGATACACCGCTGCGCACATCGAGGTAAGCGAGATCATGTGGTAGAGGATGGTGGAACACCCGCGGGACATGTAGTTCAGCTGCTGGAAATCCAGCGACCAGACAAGCATGGACCACGCCGCCATCATCACAAAGGGGATGAGAAAGATGATGTAATATTCCCCGATGAGGGGCAATCGGTTGAAGTCTCCGGTGATGAGCAGAAAACAGGCGGCCAGGCCGACCACGGCGGCCTGTACCAGGTACTTTATGAACCAGGGCAGGCCCATGCCGCGGTACCAGAACCCGATGCCCATCATGGCAATGTAGAGCAGCGGCAGCCAGAACGGCCGCTGCGCCGGTTTCCGCTTCAGGAATTGTGTTCCTCCATGCTGCGCAAGATACTCCCAGTTTCCGCTGCCATATCTCCCAAAGAGTAGTTTCATAAGACTTGGCATCTGTCCTCCTGTGCGAGCCTGTGGGCAAGCCGCGGCTCTTCGCGTTCGTTCAGTTCAAAAGCTCCACGATGGCCTGATAGTTGCGGGCACAGTTCTGGTCATCCACCTGGTCGAACAGCGCGTCCACGCGCTTTGCGTAGAAGGGGGATATCGTGCCGTTCTGAGTCAGAGCGCGGTCCAGCTCCCGGAAGAGCGCTGCCTGCTCGGTGACCACAGGCCCGAAGCCGTCGTCCCGGTAGCTGAAGTAGCCGACGTCGTGGTGCACGCCCCAATACTGCGCCTCATCGAACTGGTAATAGAGGAGGGGCTTTTTCATATAGGCAAAATCGAACTGTACGCTGGAAAAATCGCTGACCATGACGGCGGATTCCATCAGAAGGGTCTGCACATCGGCCTCACCCAGCGCCGCGATCTTCACCCGCGAGTTGGCGGTGTGAAAGCTGCTCAGAAAACGCTGCACCTCGAAATGAGGGTAGAAGACGGCCTCATAGCCGTGCTTCTCCAGCAGCGCCTCCAGCTCCGGACTGGAGATGACGTCCTGCCAGTGCCGGAAGTAGTCGCTCTGCTCGAACTCGGCCTGAGTCTTCCGCTCGATGGCGTAGGTGCGCCAGGTGGGCATCAGCAGCAGCTGGCGCTTGGTCTCGTGGGGGCGCAGCAGGGCGTCAAACCGGCACAGACCCAGCCGTTTGACAATACCAGCTGGATAATGATAGGCGGATTCTACAAAATCTCGCTCTTTTTGCAGGGAGCAGACGAAAAGGTCGGTGCGGATGTTGGGGTAGTGATACCATTTCATGTCGTCGATGATGACCCCGTGCTGCAAAAAGGCGCGGGGGCCATGGACCACATGGAGCTTGTCGAGCATGTAGTAGCTGTCGATCTCCGGGGTGTAGCCCAGCACATGGGTGCTGATCTTCATTTCCGATGCGGCGCAGAGCAGATAGTGCTTCCAGCTGCGGTAGGGCACGACCCGGCCCAGCGCTTGCACCCGCTCATAGTCCGACAGGGTGGGGTCTGCTACGAACCAGCTGTTCAATTCAGGATGCTCCCGGTTCAGATAGGCAAAGATGTGGTAGCCGTTGTCCCGCGCTTCGCGGCCCCGCTCGGAGACGAGCCAGACATGCCGGTAATCCTTGTTCCAGCACTTCAGAACGGCAGCACAGCAGGTGGCAGTTTCATATTTCAGGAGTTCCCGCAGCAGATGAAAGGCGCGCCGGGTCTTTCGCAGCAGATCGTTCATAGACGTCGTTCCTTTACATTTAGTTGATAATACAGAAAAAATTCCGATTCATCAGGCGTTCTTCACCACATCGCCATACAGGGCCAGCAGCTGGTCGCAGTAGCGCTCCAGCGTCATCATGCGGTCTTTTTTCTGGATGCAGTGGGCCGACATCTCGGCCAGCAGGGGCTTGTCTGCATAGAGCGCCCGAATCTTTTCCGCGTAGGCGGCCGGGGTGAAGGTGTCGTTCAGGATGCCGGTGCGGCCCTCTTCCACCAGTTCCGGGATGCCGCCGATCCGGTTGCAGAGCACCGGGGTGCCGAGGGACTGGGATTCCAGCAGAGCCAGCGGGCAGTTTTCGTACCAGATGGACAGGTGCAGGGTGAACAGCGCCCCGGCCACGAGGTCTTCGAGCGCTTTGCCGGTCTGGAAGCCGACGTACTTCACGTTGGGCAGGGTGCAGTTTTTGCACAGATCCTCCATGGGGCCGCTGCCCGCGATGACGAAGGGAATGTCCGGCAGCAGCTTGCAGGCTTCGAGGATGCGGTCGATGCCCTTTTCCTCCGAGAGGCGGCCGAAGTAGAGGACATAATCCCCCTTTTCGGCAGGGGCAGCCGCAGCGACCCGGCTCAGAAAGTTGTGCAGCATCACCGTCTTGCCCCGGAAGCGGGGGACGGTGAGGAGCTTCTTCTCCAGAAACGCACTGGGGCAGATGAAGCGGTCGATCTTGTCATAGACGTGATTGCACTCGTAAAAGGTGCCCTCCACGGCACCGATGAGGCTCTTGGGCAGCGAGCCGTGGATGCAGCGCTTTTTCACGCAGGGCCACTTGCTTTTTTTGCCCATGCAGGCTTCGCAGAGCTTTTTGGAGTTGAACTCCATCATCATGTGGTTGGGGCAGAGCATCTGCACATCGTGTACCGTCTGCACCATGGGCACCCCGCATTCTGCCCCGGCGCAGATGACCGAGGGTGTCAGCTGGAAATTGATGTTGTTGAAATGGATGAGGTCGGGCTGGAACTGCCCGATGACCTGCTTCAGCTTCCGTTTCGCCTCAAACGAGTAGAGGATGCGGAAGGGGTAGAGCAGTTTTTCCGGCCCGGCGTTGTGGAAGTCCATATTGGTGGTGGCGAGGTGCAGGGCATTGCCGACGGTGTTCTTTTCGTCGTACATGCCAAAATATTCGACCTCGTGGCCCCGGCGAGTCAGTTCCTCGCCGATCTTGAGGAAATAGGTCTCTGCACCGCCGCGGGGGTAGAGAAATTTATTGACGAATAAGATCTTCACAGGGTCCAGCCTTTCGTTGCGAAAAGTAGAATCGGAGGATTTCTATATAATAGGTGTAAATAAACAACTTAATAATAGCATCATCCCTCTTTTCCTGCAAGATGTGTTCACAAAATCATCGCAATTTGGCGGGGCAAACGGCCCAAAACCGCAAAAAACCGTGGGCGGCGGAATGGCATCTTCCGCGCCCACGGTTTGTCAGAGGTGGATATTCGGTCAAAGATCGTAAAGTGCGTTCAAAAATTTACTGCAAAGTGCTCGGTGCGTCGCTCAGGTTGTGCACGATGCCGTACCAGCGGCAGTTCGTCTGGCTGCTCAGGTCCACATCGCTGAACTTGGTCACGCCCGAACCGTTGATGTCCGCGCCAAAGACCTTGTACATCGCCTGCCCGGTCGGGTTGGCCGGGAAGACATAGGCTGGCAGGTCGGTGGGCCAGGTCTCGGCAGCAATATACCATCTGAAATTCGTGATATAGGCAAGGGTCCGCCCGTCGTAGAATTTGAATCCTCTCTGGTAGGTGTCGCAGTAGCAGTCCGAGAAGCGGGGGCCGTTCACGCGAATGTACGCAAAGACGGTATCTTCCATCAGGGCTTTTTGGGTATCGTGGTCGCTGTGGTCGAAATCGTAGCACCAGGCGTGGATGTTGTGGAAGATGCTGCTGCCGTTGCACGAGAGCGCTGTCTTCACGTTCAGGATGACGATATCGGTGTACATGGAGTCGCCGGTGTCATAGATGCCCACCGCGTACTTGTATATCAGCGACGTCTCGATCAGGCAGTTGCGCACCATCAGCTCATACGAGAGGTTGCTTGCTACCAGACCTTCCGTCTCCATGGACGCATCCTCGAATTTGCCGCAGATGCCGTACCGCTGGAAGTTCTGGATGGAGATGTGGTCGATCAGGGTGCATTTCTGCCGTGCCACGGCGATGCAGTCGTCTGCCTTGAAGTTCGCGTTGACTTTGCCATTGCCCCGGATGAACATGTCCTGACGAGGGTGTCCAATGGGAGTCATTTTGCCGCGGATCTCGACAAAGCGGTCTACTTTGGTGGCCGCCGTGCACTTCAGCTCGGCGTTGTCGAGCACCATATAACAGAAGTCGAGCACCAGCTTGCCGGAAAACGCATACACGCCCTTCGGGAAATACAGCGTCTCGGCCGGGTGCGCGGCGATGAGCGCATTGAACGCGGCCAGGTTGTCGGTGGTACCGTCTCCCTTGAAGCCGTAGTCCAGCACGTTCAGCATCCCGCTGCCGCCGCCTGTGCTCAGGGTGGTGCCATTCAGGTCGTATACCATATCAGTTTGCCTCCATCAGGGTCGTGATCTGTGCATCGGTCAGCGCCGTGTCAAATACCCGGAAATCATATACCGTGCCATTGAAGAAACGGTCCTTTGTCGTGCCGTCTCCCCAGCCCGCACCAAGGATCAACGGATGATCCACCGTCTTGTTCGCGGCGTAATTCGGGATGTTCTTCCATTCGGTCAGGGAACCGTAAGACAGGAACCGGAACTGCGTCCCCTTGATCTGGAGAAGAAACTTCAGTTTCTTGCCGGATTCGATCTTGACAAAGTGACTGGCGTAAGTGAACATGTTCACGCCCACGGTTCCGTTGGTCCATGTGGCAACCACGATGCCTCTCTGATCGTTGGTAGTAAGATTGCTGAAGCAATCAAGCAACGATGTCACCGTATTGACCGCACTGTCTGCTACCGTAAAGGTGGCATACACCGTCAGATTCATGCCGGTGTCGATGGCTGCGAACGGCTTGATCCCGGTATCGATCCATTCTTTGTTGGCCGGTACAAAAGTCTTCGGAGCTGCCAGCTTATACCGCGGCGTCGGCAGTCCGTTGTTGGGGGGATCTGGTGTGTCCGGCTGGCTGGGCGTGGGCGGGACATCGGGCAGGCTGCTGCCGCTCCAGAGTGCGGCCAAGGCGTTGTAGTGGGGCAGCATCTCGCCGTTGTCGTAGACGGCGTGGCGGAACAGCGCAAGGATGAGCCCGCGCTCCTCGTCGGACAGGCCGGATGCGGCGTTGCGAAGCTCCCGCTTGACCTGCTGCAAAAACTGCTGCCAGGCCGGGGTGTCCGGTTCGGGCAGGGTTGGGTCCGTGGTGCCGGAGTTGCTCAGCACCCTGTAGGGGACGCTGGCGCTGGTCACGGTGCGGGTGCCGTCGGAGCCTTCAAAGGTGACGGTTCCGCTGCCGCCCTGCGCGGTGACGAGGGCGGGCACTTCGACGGCTCCGTCGGCCACAAGGGTGGTCAGCGGCCCGGCCGGACCGGGCAGATGCCAGAACGCCACAACGGTGGTCCCATCCCACTCGCCGGAGCAGACGACCCGCAGCCGATAGACGCCGGTGTTGTGCGCGTAGCCAAGCAGCAGCCCGCCGGAATAGCCCGAAAGGACGGCGCGGCCGTTGGAGCAGAGCGTGATTTGTTGTTCGATCATAGAAAACCTCCCATCTGTAAAGTGAATCGAGTGCAAGCAGGAACAGGAAAAAGCAGAACGCTGCCCTGTGCAGGGAAAACGACGCTAAGGGGAATGATCCATTCACTTCGCCTCCTTTTGGTTGTGAAATGGCTGCGTTAATGTGTGAAAACAGTATAAATCAACAACGGCAGGTTGTCAATACGAAATTTGAAGATTTCGCAGCGTGGGTTCAGATGCGTTGCAATCGCGCGGATGGTGCGTTATAATACAACCACACAGGCACGACCAGGAAGCCCAGGGGATGCAGTGTAAGAAAGGAACGTGGATATGAACTATATCATGGCGCTGGATGCCGGGACGACCTCGAACCGCTGCATCCTGTTCAACAAGGCGGGCGAGATGTGCAGCGTGGCTCAGAAAGAGTTCACCCAGTATTTCCCGAAGCCGGGCTGGGTGGAGCATGACGCAAACGAGATCTGGACCACGCAGCTGGGCGTGGCGCTCTCGGCCATGAACCAGATTGGGGCCAGCGCGTCGGACATCGCGGCCATCGGCATCACGAACCAGCGCGAGACCACCATCGTCTGGGACCGTGAGACCGGGGAGCCGGTCTATCATGCCATCGTCTGGCAGTGCCGCCGCACCAGCGCCTACTGCGACGAACTCAAGGCGCGGGGCCTGACCGAGACCTTCCGGGCAAAGACAGGTCTGGTCATTGACGCATACTTCTCCGCCACCAAACTGAAATGGATCCTGGACAACGTGCCCGGCGCACGGGAAAAGGCCGAGGCCGGGCGGCTGCTGTTCGGCACGGTGGAGACCTGGCTCATCTGGAAGCTGACCTGCGGCCGGGTCCATGTGACCGACTACACCAACGCCAGCCGCACGATGCTGTTCAACATCCACACGCTGGAGTGGGATGAGGACATCCTGCGGGAGCTGAATATCCCGCGCTGTATGCTGCCCACGCCCATGCCGTCCAGCTGCTTCTACGCGGAGGCCGACCCGATGCACTTTGGTTCGGGCATCAAAATTGCAGGCGCAGCGGGCGACCAGCAGGCCGCGCTCTTCGGGCAGACCTGCTTTTCGGCGGGTGAGGCGAAGAACACCTTCGGCACCGGCGGCTTTCTGTTGATGAACACCGGCAAAACGCCGGTCGTCTCGAAAAACGGCCTTGTCACGACCATTGCGTGCAGCAGCGGGAAAAGCGTGAATTATGCGCTGGAAGGTTCCATTTTCGTGGCCGGTGCGGCCATCCAGTGGCTGCGGGACGAGCTGCGGCTGCTGGAAGAAGCCCGCGACTCCGAGTATATGGCCCGGAAGGTGAAGGACACCAACGGCTGTTATGTGGTGCCCGCCTTCACCGGCCTCGGTGCGCCCCATTGGGATCAGTACGCCCGCGGAACCATCGTTGGCCTGACCCGCGGCTGCAACAAAAATCACATCATCCGCGCCACGCTGGACAGCCTGTGCTATCAGGTGAACGATGTCCTCCACGCCATGGAGGCCGACTCCGGCATCGCCATGAAGGCCCTGAAGGTGGACGGCGGTGCCTGCGCCAACAACTACCTGATGCAGACCATGGCCGACATCAGCAGCCTGCCGGTGGAGCGCCCCTGCTGCGTGGAAACGACCGCCCTCGGCGCGGCCTACCTTGCAGGCCTTGCCGTGGGCTACTGGCAGTCCACCGACGAGGTGGTCCGGAACTGGTCGGTGGACCGCACCTTCCTGCCGGATATCTCGGCCGAGGAGCGCACCAGGCGCATCAAGGGCTGGAATAAGGCTGTGCGCTGCGCCTATCATTGGGCGCTGGATGAGGAGTGAAGCGGGACAATACGGCGGCTGAGAGGAAGCAATTCGCAATGCAATACGAAAAAAGCTGCGGTGCAGTGATCTATACCGTACAGAATGGAACGAGGTTCTACCTTGTAGAGCAGATGCAGAAAGGGCATGTGTCCCTTTGCAAAGGCCATGTTGAGAAGGACGAGACAGAACTTCAAACGGCAGAGCGGGAGATTCGGGAAGAAACAGGTCTTGATGTGGAGTTTGTGGAAGGGTTTCGGAAAACCATCGCGTATTCTCCCAGGATGGACTGCATGAAAACCGTGGTGCTCTTTCTGGCATATGCAGAGCATACGGATGCGAGAGCGCAGGAGGAAGAGGTCAGAGCAATTCAATGGCTGCCGTTTGAAAACGCCGTGGAAGCATTGACCTTTGATTCGACCCGTGAAATACTGCGGCAGGCAGATGCGTTTTTGGATGGGGGACAACGAACGAGGAGGTAGTAATCTATGAAGGAATCTATTGTTCCTGCGGCTGGGCAGTTTGATGAAGTAATCCAAATCATTCAAACTTCGCATGACCGCGCATTGAAAGCCGTCAATGCAGAAATGATACGGATGTATTGGAGTGTAGGGAAATATCTCTCTGAACTTTGTGCAACAGCAAGTTTTGGTGATAAAGTAATTGATGAGGTAGCGGCTTACATTGCCCAACATAACCCTGGAGTAAAAGGGTTCAACCGTCGTGGGTTGTATCGAATGAAGCAGTTCTACGAACTTTACAAGGATGATGAATTTGTGTCACCACTGGTGACACAAGTCAGCTGGACGAATCATCTGCTGATTATGTCTGGTTCCAAATCCGCAGAAGAACGGCATTTTTATCTTTCTCTTTGTGTAAAAGAACATTATTCAAAACGCGAATTGGAACGTCAAATGGACAGTGCGTACTATGAGCGATCCATGCTGTCCTCTAAAAAATTGCCGCCGCAATCGGTTCCGCAAAGTATTCGCAGCAGCATTTTGGATACCTATATTTTGGAGTTTTTGGATTTGCCGGAAGATTTCTCTGAAAATAACCTGCGAAAAGCGATTACGCACAATCTCAAACAGGTGATCCTGGAATTTGGAAAGGACTTTACTTTTATTGGAGAAGAATATCGTGTGCAAGTCGGCGGACAGGATTTTTATATTGATTTGTTGTTCTATAATAGGGCGCTGTCCTGCCTTGTTCCCATTGAGTTAAAAATCGGAAAATTTAAGCCGGAACATATTGGTCAAATCAACTTTTATCTGGAAGCTCTTGACCGTACCGTGAAAAAACCAAATGAAAATCCCAGTGTAGGTGTTGTTCTCTGTGCAAGTAAAGACGATGCTGTGGTAGAGTACGCATTAAGCCGCAGTATGTCTCCAACGTTGGTTTCTGATTATAAACTTTGTCTGCCGGATAAAGAAGCTTTGCAGGCAAAGCTTCGTGAAGTGACAGATATTGCGTTAGAACAGGCTGATAAGTAAACGGTTTACCTGACACTGGGTGAAACGAGAAGTGTGATTGAATTTACGGAGGAGCGAATGGGCGATTTTACGGTAGAAGAAATGCTTGCAATGCAGCAGGCCCTACAGGAAAAATACAAAGACAAGTGGGAGCTGATCGGCCCGGAAGCGGGCAAACATAAACTATTATGGATGCTCGGTGAAGTCGGAGAGGTCATCGACATTATTAAAAAGAACGGGGACAAAACTGCTGTTGAGGATGCAGCGATACGGCAGCATCTTGTGGAAGAAATGGCGGATGTGCTCATGTATTACAACGATGTCCTGCTGTGTTATGGAATCAGCGAGCGGGAACTGAAAGAAGCGTATACCGCCAAGTTTGAAAAGAATATGACGCGCTGGTAAGGAAGCGCAAAAAACCCCCGGCCAGAGAGGTTCGTCTCTCTGGCCGGGGGTTTGTCTATCCAAAACTTATCCCATGACCACCGTGACTTCCACGGTCTCGCCAGCTTTGGCGATGGGGAGCACATTGCCGGGGATGGGAGAACCGTTGACGGTGACGCGCTTCACGCCCTTCTGCACGGCATCGGGGTTCTCGACCCGGATGTGGTACACGGCCCCGCGGTAGCGGCGGGTGACGGTGAAGCCGGGCAGTGTGTGAGGGATGCAGGGGTCGATCTTCAGGCCGTCCAGCGTGGGCTGCACACCGAGGATGTACTGGCTGACATTGAAGAAGGTCCAGGCGGCGGTGCCGGTCAGCCAGCTGTTCTTTGCCTCGCCGAAGGTCGAGGCGTCGATGCCGGCGACCATCTGGCTGTAGACATACGGCTCGGTGCGGTGGATCTCGGAGATGTCCTCGATGTAGGCGGGGCAGGTCTTCTTGTAGACCTCAAAGGCGCGGTCGCCGTGGCCAAGCACGGTCTCGGCGCAGCTGATCCACGGATTGTTGTGGCAGAAGATACCGGCGTTCTCCTTGTATCCCGGAGGGTAGCTGGAGATCTCGCCGAGGTTGAGGCGGTAGGTGGTGTAGGCGGGCTGGAGCAGAACGACGCCGTACCGGGTGTCGAGTCGCTCTTCCACGCTCCTCAGCGCCTGCTCGGCCTGACCGGTCGTTTTGCCGATGCCTGCCATGACGCACATGCCCTGCGGCTCAATGAAGATCTGGCCCTCGTCGCATTCCTTGCTGCCGATGGGCTGGCCGAAGGCATCGTAGGCGCGGCGGAACCAGGCACCGTCCCAGCCGGCGGTCAGAGCGGCCTGCTCGACTTCCGCAATGGCGGCACGGGCCTCGGCGGCCTCCTCCGGGAGGCTGCGGTGGTCGCACAGGTCGGCGTACTCGTTGCCGTACTTGACGAACATGCCCGCGATGAAAACGCTTTCGGCCACCGGGCCTTCGCTGGGGCCGGTGATCTGGAAGCTCTCGCCGGGGTGCTCGGAGAAGCAGTTCAGGTTCAGGCAGTCGTTCCAGTCGGCGCGGCCGATGAGGGGCAGGCCGTGAGGGCCGAGGTGGGTGCGGGTGAAGCGGAAGCTGCGGCGCAGATGCTCCATGAGGGGCTGTGCCTTGCTCGCATCGTTGTCAAAGGCGACGGACTCGTCCAGAATGGACCAGTCGCCGGTCTCGCGGAGATAGGCGGCGGTGCCTGCGATGAGCCAGAGCGGGTCATCGTTGAAGCCGGTGCCAACATCGCGGTTGCCCTTTTTGGTCAGGGGCTGATACTGGTGGTAGGCGCTGCCATCCTCGAACTGGGTGGCGGCGATGTCCAGAATGCGGCCGCGGGCGCGCTCCGGGATCATGTGGACGAAGCCCAGCAGGTCCTGGCAGCTGTCGCGGAAGCCCATCCCGCGGCCAATGCCGCTTTCGTAGTAGCTGGCCGAGCGGCTCATATTGAAGGTGACCATGCACTGGTACTGGTGCCACAGGTTGACCATCCGGTCCAGCTTCTCGTCGCCGGAGTGCAATTGCAGGGTGGAGAGCAGCTTGTCCCAGTGGTCGGCCAGCGCCCTGCGGGCTTCGTCCACCTGAGCGTCGGTGGCGTAGCGGGCCATCATGGCCTCGGCGCGGGTCTTGTTGATGACGCCGGGGGCGGTGAACTTTTCGTCCAAGGGATTCTCGATGTAGCCCAGACCGAAGAGGATGGTCCGGGTCTCCCTGGCTTCCAGGGTCAGGTGGAAGTGGTGGGCACCGACCGGAGCCCAGCCGTGGGCGATGCTGTTGGAGCAGCGGCCCGCCTTGACGGCTTCCGGCTCGGCGGGGCCACCGTATACGCCGCAGAAGGCGTCGCGGGCGGTGTCGAAGCTGGTGACCGGGGTGTTGGCCCAGAACACCGCGTAGTGGTCGCGGCGCTCGCGGTACTCGGTCTTGTGGTAGATGGCGCTGCCCACGACCTCCACTTCGCCGGTGGAGAAGTTGCGCTGGAAGTTGGAGCTGTCGTCCATGGCGTCCCACAGGCAGAACTCCACGTAGCTGAACACATCCAGCGTGCGGGGGGCATCGGTCTTGTTTTCCAGCGTCAGGCGGTCGATCTCGCAGGCGTCGCCGCGCGGGACGAACAGCTCCTGCTGGGCGCGGATGCCGTTCTTCTCACCGGTCAGGATGGTGTAGCCCAGACCGTGGCGGCAGCTGTAAGCGTCCAGCTCGGTCTTGGTGGGCTGCCAGCCGGGGTTCCAGATCGTGCCGCCGTCGTTGATGTAGATGCGGTGGCCGTCCATATCCAGCGGAGAGTTGTTGTAGCGGTAACGGGTGATGCGGCGCAGCCGCGCATCCCGGTAAAAGCTGTAGCCGCCGCCGGTGTTGGACACCAGACTGAAGAAATCCTCGCTGCCCAGATAATTGATCCAGGGCAGGGGCGTGCGGGGCGTGTCGATCACGTATTCCCGATGCACATCATCAAAATGTCCGAATTTCATACGATCAGTTCCTCCTTTGCAAAAACAGGAAACGCGCTGCAACCATCAGAAAAGCGAAAACGATTAAGAACGCGCTGCAAGAAAAGAGAGAACGATTACGTTGCTTTAAGGATAACCGATTCCACAGCGAAATTCAAGTGGTTTTATGAAATATACAACGTACCGGACAGGAAGCAGATTTCGGCGGAATTGTAAGGATTTTGTAATGATTTTGAAGAGAGAACGAACTTTTTTTATGCGAAGCAGGCGGGGTGGGGAAGCGCTGCGCCTTCTGGAACCGGTCAACAGGCTCCAAACTGGGAAAGAAAATCCCCATTCTAAAGTAATAATAAGATCCTGCCAGAATGCCCCCGCTGATACGAAAGCAGGAAGCGAAAAAATATTCGAAAATGAGCGAAAGGGAGCGAAAATGGAGCAAATTGCATAATTTGATTCGCCGAAAATCGAACAAACCGCCAAAATCATGGCAATCGACACAAAAGAATTTCGTTTGCGCTTGATTTTTGGTGCGAAATGCGTTATATTGAAGTTGCGAAAACGATTTAGGATTCGTTCAGAACCAATCGGTTCCTGAGAGGAGGACGACGAAATGTCATCCCTGAAAGATCTGGCGCAGGAATGCGGGGTCTCGGTGGCCACGGTGAGCAAGGCGCTCAACGGCCAGTCGGATATCTCCGAAGCCACCCGCACCCGTGTTCGGGAGGCGGCTCGCCGGATGGGCTATGTTCCCAATATGGCAGCCCGCTCCATGAAGACCAACCGTACTTATAACATCGGCGTCCTGTTCGTGGACGAACGGCAGAGCGGCCTGGCACACGAATACTTCTCCGCTGTGCTGGACAGCTTCAAAGTCCGGGTCGAGCAGCTGGGCTACGATATCACCTTTATCAACCGGAACCTCGGCGGCAAGACGATGACCTATCTGGAGCACTGCCACTACCGCGGGGTGGACGGAGCCGTGATCGCCTGTGTGGATTTCACAGACCCGCAGGTGATCGAGCTGGTGAACAGCGATGTGCCGGTCGTCACGATCGACCACGTGTTCAACAACCGGATGGCAGTCCTTTCGGACAACGTGGCCGGCCTTTCGGCGCTGGTCCGCACGGCATACAGCCAGGGCCACCGCCGCATCGCTTTCATCCATGGTGAGCGGACCGCCGTTACCGAGAACCGTCTGGCGGGCTTCTACAAGAGCTGCGATGAGCTGGGGCTGGAAGTTCCGGATGTGTATGTGCGGGAGGGCATCTATCACGACGCCGCCCGCTGCGCACAGGAAACGAAAGCCCTGCTGGCGCTTCCGCAGCGGCCCACCTGCATCCTCTTCCCCGATGACTTCTCTGCCATGGGCGGCTACAATGCCATCGCGGAGGCGGGGCTGAGCATTCCGGAGGACATCTCCGTGATGGGCTACGACGGCATCTATCTCTCCCGCGTCATGAAGCCGCAGCTGGCGACCTACCAGCAGAACACCATGATGCTGGGGCGCACCGCCGCAGACAAGCTGGTGCAGATGATCGAGCACCCGCGTGTGACACTGGCCGAGCAGCTGCTCGTGACCGGCAAGCTGCTGGAAGGCGACTCCGTCGGCCGACCGGCCCAAACGTAGTTCCTCGGCTCCGGGCGGACCGGAGCTTTGATAAAACAAATCGGATTTCGTTTGCATGAGAACCATTGAAGGAGGTTTTCTACTATGAGAAAGATTTCGCGTCGTAATTTCCTGGTCGCTTCTGGTGCAGTCGCCATCACCGCAGCGCTTTCTGCATGCGGCGGCAGTTCTTCCACTGCCAGCTCGACCGCAGCCTCCTCTGCAGCCGCTTCTTCTGCCGCAGCCGGACCTGCCGCACAGGGCAAGGTTCTGAACATCTGGTGCTGGAACGACGAATTCCAGAGCCGCTTCAACGATTATTACCCCGAAGTCTCCGCCATCGCATCGGATAAGTCCACCACCACCCTGAAGGATGGTACGACCGTGAAGTGGACCATCAATGCCAACGAGAACAACAACTATCAGAACAAGCTGGACGAGGCCCTGCTGAGCCAGGACTCCGCAGCCGATGATGATAAGATCGATATCTTCCTGATCGAGGCCGACTACGCGCTGAAGTATGTCGATTCCGATTACGTTCTGGATGTCAAGAAGGACATCGGCCTGACCGACGCCGACCTGGCCGGTCAGTATCAGTACACCAAGGACATCGTCACCGTCGATGGCAGCCAGCGCGGCACCACCTGGCAGGCAACACCGGGCCTGTTCGCATACCGCCGCAGCATCGCAAAGGATGTTCTGGGCACCGATGATCCTACCGAAGTCCAGACCTACCTGTCCGATTGGGACAAGTTCAACGACGTCGCCGCACAGGCATCCGCCAAGGGCTACAAGATGCTGTCCGGCTTCGATGACGCATACCGCACCTTCTCCAACAACGTGGCAGCGCCCTGGGTCACCGGCACCACCGTCACCGTTGATGAGAACATCATGAAGTGGGTTGATCAGACCAAGGAGTACACCGACAAGGGCTACAACAACAAGTCCAGCCTGTGGGACAGCCAGTGGGCCTCCGACCAGGGCCCCAACGGCAAGGTCTTCGGCTTCTTCTACTCCACCTGGGGCATCAACTTCACCCTGCTGGGCAACTCTCTGGAGACGCCTACTTCTGAGGGCGGCAAGGAAGAGGTCGGCAACGGCATCTACGGTGACTACGCAGTCTGCGAAGGCCCTCAGCCGTATTACTGGGGCGGTACCTGGATCTGCGGCGCAGCCGGCAGCGACAACCTCGACACCATCAAGGATGTCATGCAGAAGCTGACCTGCGATGAAGCCATCATGAAGCAGATCACCCTGGATACCCAGGACTACACCAACAACGAAAAGGCCATGGAAGAAATCGCCAGCAGTGATTACAAGTCCGACTTCCTGGGCGGCCAGAACCACATCGCGCTGTTCGCAGAGGCAGCCAAGAAGATCGACATGTCCAACGCCGGCCCGTATGACCAGGGCCTGAACGAGAGCTTCCAGAACGCCTTCAAGGATTACTTCACCGGCAACGTGGATGAAGATACCGCAAAGGCAAACTTCGAGACCGCCATCAAGGAGAAGTATCCGGAGCTGACCGACGTTGTCTGGCCCGCATAAGGCAGACGCACTCGCACACAACTGAGATCAGGGGGGCGGGCCGGGCGCAGTGCCCCGCCCGCTCCCTTTTTTCCTGAAACACCCGTCAGGAGGCAGTCACATGGGAGAGAAAACAAAAAAGAAAGGGTCGATCAGCTACGCGAAATGGGGCTACATCTTCATCGCACCGTTCTTTCTCATTTTCGCGGTATTCCAGCTGATCCCCCTGGCATCCACCATCTATTACAGCTTCTTTGAATATTACCGCAGCGGTCTGAAGATCATCGGGCCCAACTTCGTGGGCTTGAAAAACTACGCGACCCTGTTTGCAACAGACCTGCCCAAATATTTCAGCAACACTCTGCTGCTCTGGATCATCGGCTTCATCCCGCAGATCGCCATCTCCCTGCTGCTGGCGGCCTGGTTCACCGACCTGCGCCTCAGGCTGAAGGGCCAGACCTTCTTCAAGACGGTCATCTACATGCCCAACCTGATCATGGCATCGGCGTTCGCCATGCTGTTCTTCGCCCTCTTCTCGGACAACGGCCCCGTCAATGCGGCGCTGATGGGCATGGGCATCCTCAAGCAGCCGTTCAGCTTCCTGAACACGGTCTGGGGCAACCGCGGTCTGATCGGCCTGATGAACTTCCTGATGTGGTTCGGCAACACCACCATCATGCTGATGGCCGCCATCATGGGCGTGGACCCCACCCTGTATGAGGCCGCCGAGCTGGATGGCTGCACCCCGAACCAGATGTTCTGGAAGATCACCATCCCGCTCATCCGCCCCATCCTCGTTTACGTCATGATCACCTCGATGATCGGCGGCTTGCAGATGTTCGATGTGCCGCAGATCCTGACCAACGGCAAGGGCGGCCCGGACCGCACCTCCACCACCATGATCATGTACCTGAACAACCACCTGTTCAGCAAGAACTACGGCATGGCAGGCGCGGTGTCTGTGGTGCTGTTCCTCGTCTGCGCTGTGCTCTGCGTCGTCGTTTACATGAGCCTGACTAGGGAAGACGATGGCCGCAGCAAGGCAGAGCGCAAGGCTCTGAAAGGAGGAAAGAAGTAATGGCTCACACTGCATTGACAAAGTCGGAAAAAGCCACACTGGCGGCCCGCCGCACCGGGTGCTACATCGCGCTGGTGCTCATCAGCTTTCTGTGCCTGTTCTTCTTCTATGTGCTGGTCATCAACTCCACCCGCACCCACTTTGAGATCCAGAAAGGCTTTTCGCTGCTCCCCGGCAAATCCCTGATGACCAACCTGACAAACGTGCTGAACGACGCGAATATCCCGGTGCTGACCGGTGTGCGGAACAGCCTGATCGTCTCGGCCTGCTCGGCTGCGCTCAGCGTCTACTTCTCGGCCCTGACGGCTTACGGCATTTATGCCTACAACTTCCGGTTCAAGAAGGCGGCGTTCGCCATCATCCTGCTCATCATGACCATGCCGACGCAGGTGTCGGCTCTGGGCTTTTTGCAGCTCATCACCAAGATGGGCCTGAAGAACTCGTTCCTCCCGCTCATCATCCCCAGCATCGCAGCGCCTGCCGTCTTCTTCTTCATGAAGCAGTACCTTGACGCCAGCCTGCCGATGGAGATCGTGGAGGCGGCCCGCATCGACGGAGCTGGAGAGTTCTATACCTTCAATAAGATCGTGCTTCCCATCATGAAGCCCGCGCTGGCGGTGCAGGCCATCTTCGCTTTCGTGTCCAGCTGGAACAACTATTTCATCCCCGCTCTGGTCCTGGATACCGCCGATAAGAAGACCCTGCCCATCCTGATCGCACAGCTGCGCAGTGCAGACTTCCTGAAGTTTGATATGGGCAAGGTGTACATGATGGTCGCCATCGCCATCCTGCCCGTGATTGTCGTCTACCTGCTGCTCTCGAAGTTCATCGTCCGCGGCGTAGCACTGGGCGGCGTGAAGGGCTAAAATTTCGACCGCTGCCAGCGGCAGAAACAGGGAGAAATTTTTGGCGCAGCGGTCTGCAAGACGCGAGGCCCGCTCAAGGGCCGAAGCGGATGCAGGGCACCGCAAGAGGGCGCTGCTTCCGCTTCCCGCACGAGAGACCAAACGAGCATTCGCCACTCTCTATTATGCGTCGCAGGACAAACGATTCGTGCAACGCGAGGCCCGCTCAAGGGCCGAAGCGGATGCAGGGCACCGCAAGAGGGCGCTGCTTCCGCTTCCCGCACGAGAGACCAAACGAGCATTCGCCACTCTCTATTATGCGTCGCAGGACAAACGATTCGTGCAACGCGAGGCCCGCTCAAGGGCCGAAGCGGATGCAGGGCACCGCAAGAGGGCGCTGCTTCCGCTTCCCGCACGAGAGACCAAACGAGCATTCGCCACTCTCTATTATGCGTCGCAGGACAAACGAATCGTGCAACGCGAGGCCCGCTCAAGGGCCGAAGCGGATGCAGGGCACCGCAAGAGGGCACTGCTTCCGCTTCCCGCACGAAAGCCCCAAACGAGCATTCGCCATTCTCTATTATGCGTCGCATGGCAAACGAATCGTGCAGCACGAGCCCCATCCCCCTGTGATCGGCAATGCAGCACGGCTGCACGCAAACGAATTACGACCGTTCCTGATTCTCCTTCCATATTATAACAGCAGACAGCCCGGAGACGACCTGCTCCGGGCTGTCTGCTGTTTTTTCCGATTTACAAAACTGAACTGAACCAGTATAATAAAGTACGAAGTATAAAACACAGGAGGAGACCCAGTTGATTCATTTGATTGAAACGGTCTACCGTTTTCTCTGGGGCGATTTGTTTGTGCTGCCCATTGCGGGCGGCGTGGGGATCTCGCTGATGGTGGTGCTGCTGCTCACGGCGGGGGTGTTCTTCACCCTGCGGACGCGTCTGCTGCCGGTGCGGCTGTTCCGGGATATGATCTCGGCCGTCTGCGAGAAAAACCAGAGCAGAGACAGCCTTTCGTCGTTCCAGACCCTCATCGTTTCCACGGCCACCCGCGTGGGCATGGGAAATCTGGTGGGCGTTGTGGCGGCGGTGTCTGCCGGTGGCGCGGGCGCAGTGTTCTGGATGTGGGTCACGGCCTTGCTTGGCGCGTCCACCGCGTTTGTGGAATCCACCCTGGCCCAGAAGTACCGACAGCCCGATCCGCTCTACGGCGGCCAGCGCGGCGGCCCGGCCTATTATATCCACATGTGGGCGGAGCGGAAGCGGAAGAAATCGCTGCGGCGCTCGGTGGTCGCGGTGCTGTTCGCGCTGTCGGGCCTCATCTGCTGGTGCGGCATCAGCCAGGTCATCAGCAACTCGGTGAGCTCGGCGTTCAAGAATGCGTTCCACATCCCGCCCATTGCAACGACGGTGGCACTGGTGATGCTGGCGGCAGTCATCGTGCTGCGCAAGAACGCCACCGTGAAAAGCCTGGACGTCATCGTGCCGGTGATGGCGGTCTGCTATTTTGTGATGACGCTCTATGTCATCGCGACCAATATCACCCACCTCCCGGCGGTGCTGGGCAGCATCTTTTCGGAAGCCTTCGGCCTGCGGCAGGTGGCGGCGGGCGGCTTTGGCGCCGTTCTGATGAACGGCATCAAGCGCGGCCTGTTCTCCAACGAGGCGGGCAGCGGCTCGGCACCCTGCGCGGCCGCAGCTGCCGAATGCGATGACCCGGTCAAGATGGGACTGGTCCAGGCGCTGGGCGTCCTCATTGATACGATCGTCATTTGCAGCTGCACGGCCTTCGTCATGCTGCTGGCCCCGGAATCTGTCACGGCGGGCCTGACCGGCATGGACCTCTTGCAGGCGGCGGTGCAGTACCATCTGGGCAGCTTCGGCGTCATCTTCATCGCTGTGACGCTGGCGCTGTTCAGCTTTTCTACCTTCATCGGTATCCTGTTCTACGCCCGCTCCAATGTGGCGTATCTCTTCGGGGACCGCTGGCTCTGGCAGACCCTTTATAAGGTATTGGCGCTGGGGATGCTGCTGGTGGGCGGTGTGCAGGCCTACACGGTCGTGTGGGACCTTGGCGATGTGGGCATCGGCCTGATGACCATCTTCAACCTCATCGCGCTCTATCCGCTTTCCGGCGAGGCCATTGAGGCTCTCCGGGACTATGAGCACCGGAAGCATCTGGAACACTGAGCAGGGGAGACGCCCCGCTCCATGAATCGTTAGCAAAACGGCGCAGCCGAAGCGGAGGATTTCCGCCAAGCTGCGCCGTTTTTTTGCGCTCAAAAAAAGAAGCTGAAAAAATGCGAAAAAACGGTTGACAAATCCGCTTTTGTCTGCTAAAATAAACAAGTCGTCCGGCAAGGACGTGAACAGAATCTGGGCGTGTTCCCGAGTGGCCAATGGGGACAGACTGTAAATCTGCTGCTTTTCAGCTTCGGTGGTTCGAATCCACCCGCGCCCACCAAGAGATCCAGTATCCGAACCGGGTACTGGATTTTCTGTTTTGTAGACTTTTCTCAGGGCTGGGCGGGTGGATTCGAACAGCTGCGGCGCTGTCGCAGAAGACAGCGCAAAAACAGCCCGGTGGGCTGTTTTTAGCAGCGCGGCTCGCGACATCCACCCGCGCCCACCCATCTGACAGCTCTCGTGTGAAAACACACAGGGGCTGTTTTATTTTTGTCTGCGCAGGGGTGCAACACATCCTCGAAGTTGAGAAAAACGGAGCATTTGTCACAAACTTATCACAAAAAGGTTACAAACCGACTTTTTCCACTCAAAAAGATTGTGAAACGATTGTTTATCTGGTATCATATCGGGGTGGCTGGCAAGTTGTGCCGGTCTGCGAGAAGAAATGAATCAAGATCAAGGAGAAGTACCCATGAAGAAAAAGAACGTTCTGGCTTCGCTGCTCCTGGCAGGTGCGATGTTCCTGACCGCATGCGGCGGCAGCGCATCCTCCACCAGCGCAGCAGGCGGCGTGTCCGGCAGCTTTACCGGTACGGCCAAGGGTATGGGCGAGGTGTCCGTCACCCTGACCCTGACGGACAACGTCATTACCGACTGCACCGCTAAGGGCGACGAGGAGACCTCCGGCATCGGCTCGGTGGTCATTGAGCAGTTCCCCGGCGAAGTCGTGGAAGGCAACACCATCAACCTCGACAGCATCAGTGGTGCGACCATCACCTCCAATGCGTTCGTGGAGGCTGCCAAGGCCGCACTGACCGAGGCCGGCCTGAACCCCGACGATTACATGGCCAAGGCAGACAAGACCGCCAACGGCGAGACCGTCAGCTATGATGCCGACGTCGTCGTCATCGGTGCAGGCGGCGCAGGCATGACCGCCGCCATGACCGCTGCCGATGCAGGCCAGAAGGTCGTCATCCTGGAGAGCCAGGCCATGGTGGGCGGCAACTCTGCCCGCGCCACCGGCGGCATGAATGCAGCCAAGACCGTCTATCAGGACGAGAACGAGTTCGATCAGGCTGCCGGTGTGGAAAAGACGCTGGCAACGGCTGCTGAAAAGTATGCCGACAATGAGACCATCACCGCACTGGCCAAGACCGTTTCCGAGCAGTGGGCTGCCTATCAGGCCAACCCCACCGGCTACTTCGACAGCGTGGAGCTGATGGAGCTGGACACCATGGTCGGCGGCAAGGGCATCAATGACCCGGAGCTGGTCAAGACCCTGTGCGAAGGCACGGCAGACGCCATCGACTGGCTGGATGAGAACGGCATCACCCTGCACAACGTCTCCAGCTTCGGCGGTGCATCCGTCAAGCGCATCCATCGCCCGGTCAACGAAGAGGGCAAGGTCGTCTCCGTGGGCGCTTACATGATCCCGCTGCTGCAGGAGAACTGCGAGAAGCGCGGCATCGACATCGTGCTGAACACCACCGTGGATACCATCCTGACCGATGCCAACGGCGCAGCCGTGGGCGTTTCCGGTACCGATAAGGACGGCAACACCGTCGTCGTCAACGCTAAGAGCGTCATTCTGGCCACTGGCGGTTTCGGTGCCAACCTCGATATGGTCACCCAGTACAAGCCCGAACTGGCAGGCTTTATGACCACCAATGCCGCTGGCGCACAGGGCCAGGGCATTGAGATGGCGACTGCCATCGGCGCAGGCACCGTGGATATGGACCAGATCCAGATCCACCCCACCGTTGAGGCCAACACCGCCGCCCTCATCACCGAGGGTCTGCGCGGTGACGGCGCGATCCTCGTCAACGCCAACGGCGAGCGCTTCATTGATGAAGTCGGCACCCGCGACGTGGTCTCCGCTGCCGAGATCGCACAGCCGGGCAGCTACAGCTGGCTGATCGTCGATCAGGCCATGGCCGATGCTTCCAGCGTCATCCAGGGCTACATCAAGAAGGGCTACACCAAGACCGGTGCGACCTACGAGGAGCTGGCCAAGGAGCTGGACGTTGATCCTGCTACCTTCGCCAACACCATGGAGACCTGGAACGGCTATGTTGAGGCCAAGAACGACCCCGACTTTGGCCGCACCAGCTTTGCAAACCCGCTGAACAATGGCCCCTACTATGCCATTAAGGTCACTGCCGGTGTCCACCACACCATGGGCGGCGTGACCATCAACAGCGCCACCGAAGTGCTGAAGGAAGACGGCACCGTCATTCCCGGCCTGTTCGCAGCCGGTGAAGTGACGGGCGGCGTCCACGGTGCAAACCGTCTGGGCGGCACCGCCGTGGCCGACTTTGTGGTCTTTGGCCGCATCGCCGGTGAGAGCGCAGCCAACTACGCAAGCGCACAGTAAAACCGAATAAAAGGCCGGGAGGCCGCCTCTGTCGAACGACTGGGGCGGCCTCCCGTTTTTTGTTGGGAAAATTCCCTTCCCACTGCGGGGAAAAGCATGGTATAATCAGGGTATCAAAAAGAGAATCGGCAAGAGGTATCCGCTATGATGTACACACTGCATTACGATTCCCCGCTGGGCGGCATTCTGCTGGCAGCAGATGATGTGGGCCTGACAGGGCTTTGGTTCGACGGCAAACCGTATTTTGCCGAGGGTCTGGACCCGGACCACACGGCGCAAAAAACGCCCATCCTGCAGCAGGCAGAGCGCTGGCTGAAGGTCTATTTCAGCGGCCGGGAGCCGGGTTTCACCCCGCCGCTCCATCCCATGGGGTCGCCTTTCCGGCAGGCAGTGTGGGAGCTGCTGCTGCAGATCCCCTATGGCCAGACCACGACCTACGGTGCGCTGGCAAAGCAGCTGGCGGAAAAGCAGGGGAGGCTCCGCATGTCTGCACAGGCAGTGGGCGGTGCCGTCGGGCACAATCGGATCGCGATCCTTATCCCGTGTCACCGGGTCGTCGGAACGAACGGCAGCCTGACCGGCTATGCGGGCGGCATCGACAAAAAGGAAAAACTGCTGCGGATGGAACACGTCAACATGGAGCAGTTCTTTGTGCCGTAACCGGGGGAAAAGGCTGCGATGCCATCCACTTGGGAGTTGGATGACTGCCGCATCCGGCATCCGGGCAAGTAAGTGCAGGCAGGGCCGTGCTGTTCAAGTCCTCTGATCCGCATAGAAGAGCGCAAGGAAAAAACAAATCAGCGGCAGTCCTCCCGGTAGACATTCCTACGGGTCCAGGAACCGCGCACTAACAAAAGCCCCACTGGGTTGATTGCTTGCGGCACTGTGCGGCAGGGCCTTGCGGGTTGCGTTTGCTGATTTTTCCGCAGCCCCTTGACGGGGCTTTGAAAAAGCAGAACGCGGCCCCAACAACTCCTCCCTGTTTCTGCCGCAGGCAGCGGTCGTCGTTGTTGCTGTTCAAGTCCTCTTATCCGCATAGCAGAGCGTTTCCAAAAGGACGGACGCAAAAGAAAAACGACAGCCTTTTTGAAAGCTGTCGTTTAAGAGTGCAGTAAAGCAATCCAAATCCGAACCATTTCCCTTTGATGCGGCTTCTGCCGCTTCTCCAAAAGTCACGGTCTGTGTTCCTTCTTTATAGTTGAAGGTTATCAAAACCTTATCATCGTACAGATAAATCGCATTGATGAAGGTATCCACCAGCGCCTGCCGCTGGTCTTTCAGGCTCATGTCCAGTTTACGGAACCGCAGCAGCCAGAACCGGATGAACTCCTCCGTGACCTTGGGCTTTGCCAGCTTCTCTTCTGCAATGCGGGCTTCAAGCTCACGCTTGGTTTCTTCCAGCTGCTCCAGCCGCTCCTTGGTGGAGCTGGTCAGGATACCGGCCTGAATCGCATTGAGCATATTCTGGATACCAGATTCAGCATCCCGAAGCTGTTTCTCATAGAGGGGAATGTTGGTGTTCTCCTTGTTTTGCAGTTCCATCACCTTGGCGATGATAGATTCCATGGCGGCATCGTCTTTGACAAGCTGCATCGTCTGGTTGACCACCAGATCTTCCAGCCACTGTTTACGGACGGTCTTTTTCTTGCAGCCCTTGTGCTTTTTGGCAGTGGCACATTTATAGTAGCGGTGGACTTCACCCGTCCGGCTCGTGCCGCTTTCGCCAAACATCAACGCCCCACAGTAGCCGCAGAACAGCTTGGTGGTGAGCAGGTAGTCATCCTCTGCCTTTCTACGGGCAGGGGCTTTCTTGTTTTTGGCGATTTTCTCCTGCACATCCTCAAACAGTTCCAGCGGAATGATGGGCGGGATAGCATCCGGTACGACCACATCCCGGAATTTCAGTTCTCCGATGTACCGCCGGTTTTTGAGCATATGTTCGACGCTGTTATAGGTAAACGCACCGCCCACCGGGTTCTTGATGCCGTTTTCGTTCAGCCAGTCCCGGATCTCCTTCATGGTGGAGCCTTCATTGTACTTCTTGAACGATTCCAGCACAAAAGGCGAGGTGAGAGGGTCAATATGGAACTTCCGTTCCGAATCCAGCGTGTAACCAAAGGTTCCACGACCACCGTTGCAGCGTCCTTTCAGGATGTTCTCGGTCTGTCCACGCACGACCTTCTCGGCAAGGTCAGCGGAATAATACTCGGCATAACCTTCCAGCACCGATTCCAGAATGATGCCCTCCGGCCCCTCGGAGATGATCTCGGTGGCAGACATGAGCTTGACACCATTCTTCTTCAGCTGGGTCTTGTACCGGGCACTGTCGTAGCGGTTCCGGGCAAAACGGTCAAGCTTCCAGACCAGCACAATGTCAAACAGCTTTTTGTCGCTGTCTTTTATCATCTGCTGAAACTCCGGGCGGTTGTCCGTTTTGGCAGAGATGGCACGGTCAATGTAGTGCTTGACGATGGTGATGCCATTCTTTTCCGCATAGGCAGTGCATTCACGAATCTGGCCTTCAATGGATTCTTCGCGCTGGTTATCCGATGAATAGCGGGCATAGATCACGGCGGTCATGGCAAGCACCTCTCTTTTATGCATCAATGGACGGTAGAGTGTTCATTTCAAAGCAATGTTTCGTATAATGTATATACCATACTTTTCATCCTATTGCAATAGGTTTATAGAATGTCATTTTTCCTGAATGTCATTTTTATGATGGACTCCTGTACAAATTTCGGCTGAACGGTATTCAAAAAGGATGTTCTATCCCATGACAGAGCATCCTTTTGAAACAGCTTTCTCTTATTATAGCTTTAAATCGTCCAATTCTGACTTGCTGATTGCAAATCAACCATGTGCGCATACAATCCGTTCCGAGCATAAAGCTCATCCGGTCTGCCTTGCTCCGCTACGATGCCATCCTTCAGCACAACAACCTTGTCTGCACCTGCCACGGTACGCATCCGGTGAGCGATGATGAGAACGGTCTTGTTTTTGATGAGGCGGGACAGAGCCTCCTGAATCGCCGTTTCGTTCTCAACATCCAGACTTGCGGTGGCCTCGTCCAGCAGAATGATGGGCGCATCCTTCAGAAAAGCACGGGCGATGGAAATGCGCTGACGCTCACCGCCGGAAAGAGCGCAGCCATTCTCGCCGATATTGGTGTTCCACTTGTCCGGCAGCTTCTCGGCAAATTCCTCGCAGTTTGCCAGCTTTGCCGCCGTAAGGACCTCCTCGTCGGTGGCACCTTTGCGCCCCAGACGGATGTTTTCGAGGATTGTGTTGTCAAACAGGGTCACATCCTGAAAGACGATGGAATACAGGCTCATGAGTTTTTCCGGGTCGATTCGGGAGACATCCATGCCGCCCACGGTGATACTGCCCTTCTGGTAATCCCAGAACCGTGCTGCCAGCCGGGAAACAGTGGTCTTGCCGCTGCCGGAGGGGCCCACCAGCGCCGTAACCTCCCCCTGCTTTGCGGTAAAGGAGACATCCCGCAGCACCGCTTCACCGGAGTCATAGGCAAAGCCCACATGGTCGAACACGATATCGCAGCCCTGATTGGTCAGCTGCTCGCTGCCGGTCTGCAGGGGAGCGTCCAGAATCTCATTCATCCGCCCCACATTGGTACGCATGGCGATGACCGCCGCCAGATTCTGCAAAGCCCCCTGCATGGGGTCGTACATCCGGGATGCCGCCATCAGGAACAGAAACAGGGTCAGTACGTCGATGCTGCCCTGCACCAGCAGCACCGAACCGGTGAGCGCCACCGATGCAATGCCCAGCTTGAGCACCATGCCGGCGGAGGACACAAACAGCGCTGTTTCCAGCTCTGCCACAATAGACTGCTTTTCCACTGCCCGAATTTTGCCGGAAAGGCCGGACAGATACTGCTGCTCCGCATTGCTGGCTTTCAGGTCCCGGAGAGTCTCGATGTACTCCTGAATACCGTCCGCACAGGCCATTTTCGCCGCCATGGTCCTGGCCTGCACCTTATCCTGTACCCGATAGCTGCCCACCACGATGGCAGCGGATACCGGAATGACCCACAGAGCCGCCAGTGCCATCCGCCACTCAAAGGCGAACAGGCTCAGGGCAATGAGCACCGTGGAAATGAGGGAGCCGAACAGACCGGGGATGAAGTGGGAGCAGTCCTTTTCCAGTACCTCGCAGTCCGCCATGATGGTGCTTGTCAGGTCGGCAAGGTCTCGCTTGCCGAAAAATGACAGAGGCAGCTTCCGCAGCCGCTCTGCAAGGGTCAGGCGGCGGGTGCCGCTCTCTTTATAGGTGGTAAAATAGGTGCCGTTGTACTGGAACCATGTGGTCAGTAAAATCAGTGCAAAGCAGGCAACGCATCCCAGCAGATAAAAGGTACTTCTCTCACTCGTAGAGCCTGCCAGCAGGTCTTTTACCAGAAGATACAGCAGCCCGGTGGGCAGCATGAACGCCATGTTCTGGAACGCACAGGCCAGAACGCCCTTTACAAGCCCCTTTGCGCCCTCCGGGGAGCTGGCTGTGGCGTGTTGAATTTTTTCGATCATTCCTTACCCCTCCTTTGCGACCTTCCACTGCACCGAGGCCTGATAGTCCTGCCACATCCGGGCAAACAGGCCGTTCTGCGCGCACAGTTCGTCCTTTGTGCCGGATTCCACAATCTGCCCATCCTGCACCACATAGATGCAGTCGGCGTTGGCTACGGTGGACAGACGGTGTGCGATCATCAGCACGGTTTTGCCCTTGGCAAGCTGAGCAAAGGCTGCCTGCACCTTTGCTTCATTGTCCGGGTCGGCAAAAGCGGTGGCCTCGTCAAGCAGCAGGATGGGCGCATTTTTCAGCATGGCGCGGGCAATGGCAATGCGCTGCTGCTCGCCGCCGGACAGATACACGCCTTTTGTGCCAATGACGGTATGGATGCCCTCCGGGAACTTTTCCACGATATCCATGCACTGTGCAGCTTTCAGCGCCGCCAGCACCTCGGCTTCGGTGGCCTGCGCTCTGCCCAGCCGGACGTTGTCCAGAATGCTGCCCTTGAGCAGGCGGCTGTTCTGGAACACAAAGGAGATGGTGTCCATCAACTCTTCCTTGGGGATGTCCCGCACATCCGCTCCGCCCACCCGGACGCTGCCGCTCTGCACATCAAAGAACCGGCAAATCAGGTTTGCCAGTGTGGATTTGCCGCCGCCGGAGGGGCCAACGAAAGCCACCATCTGACCCGGCTGAATTTTCAGCGAAACGCCCTTGATAACATCCGTTTTGCCATCATAGCTGAAATGCACATCCTTCAGGGACACAGAGGCATCTTTCGGATGCCGCGGATGATCGTTTTCTGGCACAGGTTCCGCATCCAGAACCGAATCCACACGAGCCAACGCATCTGCCACAACGAGTTCATTTTCGCTCATGTACATGATGCGGGTCAGGGTCAGGGAGATTACCGGGGTAATGATGATGTAGAACAGCAGGTTCAGCAGAAATTCCGAAGTCACACCGTTCCGGGTGAACAGAAGCCCACCTACAATCAAGAAAGCAAACACACCGTTGATTGCGGCAGTATAGAGCATCATCGGCATCCGCAGCTCTTTGGTGTAGGCAATGACCCACTTTTCGTACTCATCAATGGTCGCTTTGAATTTTTTGAACGAAAAGACGGATTGCCCGAAGGTCTTGACTACCGGGATGCCGCGGACATACTCCACGGCCTCGTTAGACATTGATTCCAACGCATTACCGTATTGCCGCATTTTGTCTGCCATCCGCCTTCCTGTCATGGCGGACATGATGACGAAGCCCAGTGCCACCGGAACGAGACTCAGCAGACCCAGCCGCCAGTCGAACACAAGCAAAAGAACCAACAGACCTATGGGTGTTGCCATTGCATTATATTTGTCCGGCAGCTGATGGGCGAGAAATGTCTCCGCTGCGCCAGTACTCTCGTGGATGATCTTGCGCAGCTTACCGCTGCCAAACGTCTCCGTAAAGCCCAGCGGCAGTGTGGCAAGGTGTTCGGAAACCTCCAGCCGCAGATTGGTCGCCACCCGGAACGCCGACAGATGGGAGCACATCAGTGCCGCAATGTAAATGAGGTAAGCCAGCACCGCAAACAGCACTGCCATCCAGCCGTAATGGGGGATGTTCACCGCCTGCGCATAGTCCGGCGCGGCGTTCAACACATCCCGCAGGATCTTCCAGATGTACACAAAAGGCACCAGCGCCACCAGCGCACTGACCGCAGACAGCACCCACGAAGCGTAGGTGAAATATCGGTAGTTCCCGGCGTAGCCCATCAGCCGGGAAAGATCGGACTGTTTTTTCACGGAAAGACCTCCTTCAAATCAGATTGCGGCAAAAATGTGCTGTGGTATTTCAACTCCACAGCACATTCTGCGTTTTAACCCGCCAGATTTTCGGTGCAGAACAGCTCAATGCAGTTGTCGATCATCGTCTGGTCACAGTCGGTGGAAATGCCGGAGGCCAGCCAGTAAGCATATTCGCCTGTATCGTACTGGCTCAGAGCTTCTGCATCCGAACCATAGCGAAACTCAATATGGTAAGTTTCCGCACTGGTGTCCGGCGCAAGGAAGAAGTAGGTGAACTCGCCGGAATCGGCATCATCGCTTTGAAACTCATACAGCCCACGCACAGGCTCCATGCCAATATAGTGATAGGTATGGGAGAACAGCACATTGCCGTCCTTATCGGTGCCGGAAATGGTAGAAGTTTCACCATCGAAGGTCAAGATCGCAAGGCTATTGGTAAAGCCGCAGAAATAGGCTCCGCCGCCGTTGGCATACGCTTTGACTGCATCTTCGCCGTAAACATCACCTGTCACCATAGAGGACAGCTTCTCAAAAGCAGCTTCGGCATTGTCCTCGCCCACGAGAGCGGTACAATCATCCAGCCATGTCTGCTTATATTCGTCCGCCAGAATCACCGGCCACAGTTCCTGATAGCTGCCCGTTAGGTCGTTCAGCAACTGTGCAGCGGCAGCTTCGTTTTCATCCACAGCAGAAGAGGCGGTCTCTTCTACGGAAGAAACAGTGCTTTCTGCGGCAGAACTTGCAGAAACGGGAACAGAGCTCGCCGTGCCGCTGCTGCAGCCAACCAGAAGAGAAGCAGACAGAGCTAGCACAGCAGCTGCACTCAGAATTCTTTTCATCAAACGCATTATCAATTTCCTCCACAAAATCAGAATATCGGCGTTAGTTTCAACTAATCGCGATACTGATTTTACTGGAACCGGACTTTCTGCGCAAGAACCAAATCGACAGAATCTATCCAATCGGACGCATCTTCCGATACTCCGTAGGCGTCATGCCGGCTGCTTCCCGAAATGCAGAAGAAAACTTATTCGGATTTTCGTACCCGACCCGATGGGCGATTTCAGCAACCGTGCAATCGGTTTCGAGTAGTAGCTTCTGTGCCAGCTGCAGCCGGTACTCTTTCTGATACGCATAGACCGAGCTTCCGTAAATGCCTTTGAAACAGCTTTTTAATGCCGTAGGCGAAAGGCCGACCTCCTGTGCAAGCTGTTCGATTGTACGGCGAACTGTCAGTTCCTGCGTGAGAAGAGCCGCAGCCTGCTTCACACACTCCACCTGATGCTGATTGAAATACTCTGTCTGCTGCACATCTTCCCTGTTTTTCAGCCGGGTCAGAATATGCAGCAACTCCAGCACTTTCAGCCGAAGATAGCCAGTGTCCGGCACAGAATGCGCTGTGTAAAGCTCTGAAAAAATATGGGCAATGGTCGGTTCTGACCGCAGGATACAGCAGCGGTTTTCCGTGCAGATGTACCGCCGTATGACATCAAGGTCTACGCCGTACCATTCCATTTGTTTCCGCATTTCCGGCGAAATCGCATCCAGATCCAGTAGGATGGTGATGCCGTGGTAGTGCCGCAGCGGAAAGCAGGAGGACGACTTTTTGCGCGCCGCTGCACACACCGCAAAATCCCCTGCTGCCAGATAGCAGCAGCTATTTGCCCCAAAACTGCACTCGTAACGCCCCACGCGGCAGTGGTTGATCTCAATGACATTCCGCATTGGTGCCGTGGCTTCCTCAAAGAATGCAAGGTGCATATCGTTATAATACAGCTCTGCACCCAAAAACAGTGGACAGATAATCATACTCCCAGTTCCTGTCTCATTGGAAAATTTCACGGTGTGAGGCATTTCAGTCGAGGTCGTTTCTTCTATGGAAAGATCAAAAAGTGATTTATGCATAGCCATTCTCTTTTCCTGAAGATTCGCTTTTTCTTACTGATTCGCAGACGTGAACTGTCAAATTCCATTTCTCTGCAAAAATGTTTCCATCAAATCAAGATACCGTTCCGCCTGAACGATAAAGCCCACATGACCGCCCGGAACTGTGCGGATCTCCGCATCCAGTTTCCGGAACAGATCTGCGAACCGTTTCTGATCTTCCTTTTTGAAAATGTCATTTTCCGGGAGGAGGATCAGTATCCTCCCCCGCAGATATTCAAAATCATTTGCTTGGAAAGGCGGGTAATCCTTCAGCATATATACACACCGGAAGCTATGGATGCACTTTCTGCAAAAAACACAGACAATTCAGCAATCGCTGTCAGCCTGCGAGGTGCGCAGAGTGCTTTTTCTCATACACCGCAGCCGCGATGCACCAGCAGATAAAACGCTTTGTTTCTTCTTTCTTCATTTTCTTCGCTTCCTGTGCATCTATTTTATGGTTTTCATGCAAAAATCGCAGTGGTCATTTCCGCGCCCTAGCGTCATGCTTCTCTCCCAGATCAGCTTCGGATGCAGCCCGGTATAGCTGATGTCATCACTGTCACAAAAGCAGCGGCACAGCTCCGGGCAGCCGTATTCTGCGCAGGTGTCGTGATAGGGACACTTCATCATATCCACACGCCAGACGCCGTTACCGGTCTGCAGTTCTTTTGGGGCAAAGCCCGCCGCCGGGCCGAAAACGCTCCGGGTGGATTTGACGAAAACGCCGGGAACAAGGCGGTAAAGCCCCGGTATGTGCAGCAGGGCGGCAAGCTGTTTGTGGCTCGTTCTCGCCAAGTGCTCCACATAGCCGTGAACGGTTTGCAGTGCCTCCTCTTTCGGCATGACCCGCTGCAAGGTCTCGTAGGCCGAAATGCCCGGCAATATCTGCCGCTTGAGGTGATATTGCTTTTCCTTGCTTGCACCCGCATTTTCAGCCAGCAACGCACTCAGGCGTATATCGAAAGCGGTGTTCAGTTCCTTTGCCCGCGCGGGAAAGCGCAGTGCCACAGTCTCCCGGAAATCACGGGAGAGATAGGTTTCCTTCATCGTCCTGCCTCCGTTCCAGCTTTCACGAAGCCCTTCTTTTTATACCCGCAGTCGCAGTATGGGCCGCCGGAGGCGAGAGTGTACTGCCGCACAAAGTTCGTCGCAGCGCCCGCTTCGCTCATGGTGTAGTCCAGATGGCACAGGGCAGGGGTCAGATCGTACAGACCCAGTTCCTTCATCAGCACACAGATGCCGCACTTGGTAAAGCGTCCTTCATAGCCGCTGCCGTCAGGGTATTCGTAAAATTCCATGTTCCACGAGTAGGGGTTGCGGTCGGCGGCTTTCAGAGCAGCGGTGGCCTTCATGGCGGCAATATCCTTTGGGGTAAACTTGCTTTTTCCGCTCTTGCGGCAGAACCACTGCATGGGCTTTGTCATCATGGACTTTGCGTAGTAATCCGTCAGCCTGTCCACCTCCGGACGTTGCGGCATGGAGAGGATGAACGCGCCGAGCATTGCGCAGTTGACGATGTTCATCTTGAAGCGGTCCGCTTTTTCAAACTCCGGTAGCCT